>JAHIVT010000039.1 GCA_018816555.1 Pseudomonadota bacterium | reverse complement strand
TTCTCACCGGCATCGCGGCCCGTAATAACCAGATGCAGGCCGGCAGGACGATTTCTGATCAGGTCAAGCACCTCCGCCTCATCCACCATGCCATAGGTGAGCAGATAGGTCAGCTCATCCAGCACCACCATGTCATAACGGCCACTCATGATCTTTTCCCTGGCAAAATCAAATGCCTGCCTGGCGACCCTTATCACTTCGTCCTTATTCTTCTGCTGCCAGGTAAAGCCGCTGCCCTTGACATGAAACTCCACATGGTCGGACAGGGCCTGAAATGCCTTGGCTTCACCGGTCTGGTCCTGGGCCTTGATGAACTGCACGATGCATACCTGCAACCCCTGACCCGCCGCGCGCAGAGCCTGTCCGAAAGCAGACGTCGACTTCCCCTTGCCGTCCCCGGTATGCAGCAGAACAAGGCCGCGACGAGCTCCCTTATTTTCCTCTTGATTTGCCATGGTCACTCACTCCCCGCAGAAGAGGTAAATTTTTTCAGTTGCTTTTGATAATATTCGCTGTTTTCAGGATCTGCAGCGATCGCCTGTTTTTCCGCCTGCCGGGCTCTCGCGGGAAAACCGTTCTGCCAATAGGCCAGGGCCAGGGTGTCAAGGATATAGGCCGCCGGTTTGGCGGCGGCAGCCTCCCTGGCCAGCATAAGGGCCTTTTCGGGATCAGCAATTTGGGGATCATCGGCCGTGAGCAGAACCCAGGCCAGATTATTCAATATCTCCGGGTGGTTCGGGGAAATACGCAGCCCCTTCTCGTAAGAGGCCACTGACTCTGCATAAAATTTTCTTCCCTGCTGCAGGTCGCCGAGCAATTGGTACCAGAGAGGATTATTGGGCTCCTGCGTTGTTTTTTCCATGTAAAGACTGTTCAGATGATCCAGGGGGGCTCGCTGCAGCAGATCATCCGGCATCTTCCACAGGGTAAAACCTGTCCCGGCCAAGACAAAGAAATAGATCAGAAGAGCTCCATAAACTTTGCGGTGATGCCTGGCAATTAGCGTACGGTCCCGCTCGCAACGGTTAAGAAAGGTAACCCGCTGGGCAATGCCGAAGTGATGCCAGCTGGGCAACTCCCTGATATCGCCGCTGAGCCAGGCCACCTTTTCCAGAGCATTGACAATACCCAGGCTGGTTCCCATGCTTTCCATAGCATGCAAATCAGCCTGCCGTTCAAAATTGCGCATGAAAAATCCAAAGACAAAGCGGAAATAAAAAATCAGCAGAAGGAGCAGGGCAAAGGTGCTGACAAATATCAAGACCACGTCCGTTTTTTTGCCCATGAAAGCGCTTAATTCGTAAAAATGATCGGATTTCAACAAAACATACATGAAAAGATAGGAGCCGAGTTGGGCAATGAGACTAAAACCCAGTAAGAGGACCATGTACAGTTGGAGGTGGTAGCGTTTCACATGGCCGATTTCATGGGCCATAACCGCATCCACTTCCTCAACGGTCAGGTTTCTTAACAGGGCCGGCGTAAAAAGGATATAGCGGAAACGCCGAATAAGCCCCATGACCCCGGCAGTCAGAACCAGTCCCTCAAACAGAGGCCAGACAAGAATATCGGCATACTTCAGTCCCTGCCGGTTGCAGAAGTCCTCGATTTGGCTGCGCACCGGACCCTGTTCCATGGACCGGCACCCCCACAGACGTCTGATGATCTCGGGAAAGGCAACGGCCAGCAGGATAAAAAAGACAAGAAAAAAAAGCGGCTCTCCCCAAGTTGACTGAAAAAAGTTTTTTACGAGGGGAAAGGGAAGCAGAAGAAGGGTATCCGCCAGCAGCGAAAGAGTCAGCCATGGCAGGATGATGGGGATATTATTTTTGAGATTGCTTTTAATAAATGCAAAACCGGAGTGACGCCGACCGAAAACCTGACCATAACTCTTTCTGGCCCCGTACCAGATCAGACAGAGATAAAAGAAAAAGAGCAGAATGCCGGCGAGGCTGGTCAGCACAGGCAAGCTGTGAGCCCCTGGCAGCATGGCAAAAAAATATTGACAGTCAAGGAAATAGACATCGATGGCCAGAGAAATAATGGCCACGATGGAAAGTTTCTGTTCAGCGGAAAAGTAGTCCGCAGCCTGCTTTATCCGATTCCTGCCATAGGTGAATGTCACCAGCAGAAAAAAAAAGGCCGCCTTCAGCAGAAAAAAAAGGGAGGTAAACCATGCGCCCAGCAGGGGAGTATCCGGGATACTGTTGGTTGCGAGAATAAAAATGACAACGACAAGATATATGAGGTTGTTATAAATCACTATCTTGTCCAGGCGGGACGCGAGCGGGTAAGCCTTGTATTATGACGCTGAAAACGAACCAGCAGAAGCTGCAGCTGCTGTGAGGTCAAAATATTCTGTTGGACGAAGAACTCTCCGATTTTCTTATGCTGGCGCCTCTGCTCAAATAAAAGCGAGATAAGTTGTGACTTGGTCAGCAATCCCTGCTGCAATGCCTGCTGGCCAAATGGCAGGGTCGAGCTGACACAGCCCTTTAATACAAGAAAAATTTCGTCACTGCTGAGCAAACCCCTTGACCGGGCAATTTCCCCCAACCGCGGCCGCTGTGTCTTCTGCCACATTAATGCCTTGATAACACTCTGCCAACTGACCTGCCCGGCATAGTAGAGATAGTGTCCGAAGAGCAGCTGCCGGTCCGGGATTGTACCCCGATAGAGATCCTGGGTATAAAAAGGCTTTTTGCTCTGCCCTTCCTGATAAAATCTCCCTGGCCTGCCCTTTCTCTCCCACATTCCGGAGGTTTCGGAAAATTTGCTTTTGGCAACAGGTCCTTTTCCCCTCTGCGGCTTTGCCGGGGCGGGACTGCGCCTGATCGGGCTGAAAGTGCCCGGAGAAGAGGCGCCTCTCCCGTGAAAACGAAAGCCCTTTTCACGGGCCTCAAGGTATTGCAACAACTTTTCATAGGCCTGCTGGACAGAATGAAACATGCGGGCGCTTCTTTTTTTCGCCAATTCATCATGGCCGGCCAACCGGTCAGGATGGGTCTCCATGGCCTTTTTGCGAAAAGCGCTTTTCACGCCGGAAAACTGGATATATTCGAGAAATTCCCGCGAAACTGTCAAATCGGGCCCGAATATAATCCGGCAAGCGTGGTACAATTCCTGCTCTGCGGCAACTCCTGTCATAAAAATCATCTCCGAACTCAGCTAAACGTTCTTTTAAAGATAAATTCGGCCATTTCTCTTACAGCTCAAAGGGATGTCAACAATTATTACTTCCAAGCAGAGAATACCACACAACCTAGGGAAGCTAAACGTTTTTTCTCAGAAAAAAAGGTTTGCAAGAAGTAAAAAAAGGGAGGGAACTACGGCATGACAATGTCAACTTCTATCTGGTCAGCCTCGGACTTGCTCAAAATGAGATTCGATTCTCCGACACGCAGCTGGATGGGGCCGCCAAGAGGGGCCTTGTTCACCACATTAACCCTGGCAAAAGGAATAATGCCG
Organism: Pseudomonadota bacterium; assembly: GCA_018816555.1. Classification (GTDB taxonomy): domain Bacteria; phylum Desulfobacterota; class Desulfobulbia; order Desulfobulbales; family SURF-16; genus SURF-16. Next base: position 74,654 of record JAHIVT010000039.1, on the reverse strand, counting down.
AGATCAAGAAGGCGCTGCCGCACCGCACCGCAGGAATGATGTCTTTTGACGCAGACGCAGCTACCCGGCGTAATGTCACTGAGCAGCCGACATTTTTCACCGCACTGGTTCTTACCGCACTGCGCGCCATGATGGGCACACTTCTTTTTCGTCCACCAGAACTTCATCGCCAAACCTTCCTGCCTGTCATTTCTATTTTGCCCTAAGTAGAATTACTTTTTTAATTTTTGCCTGCCACTCTGTCAAGCAAAAAGGCCGGCAACAGGTCAAACCTAACCAACTGTATTCACTTTGCTTCCTTTCATCTGCACCAGGGCTTTATCCCAGGCGCTGCGACCGATCTCGGACCGCACCTTTTGGGCCCGGTCTGCCTGATCCTGCAGATTCTTCTGGAGAATACTGCGGCTCTGGTCCGACAGGGTAAATGAGCTATAATGCGCCGCTGTCAGGCTGATATAATCGATCTTGAAATCAAACTTCATATCGGGCTTCTTTTCCCCAGGCCGCGACTCAGTCGTTTTCCGCCTCGCCGGCAACCTTGCCGGGCCAACCGCAACAAACCCACATCTCCGCCGCGATCTGTTTAATCTCTTTAACAGTATAATTCTCCTCAATGAAATATGCCAGGGATCAAATAAGAATTATTCGCAGGGTAACACGCTGATTGGGGCCGGCATCTGCAGCGCAAAGGGCCATCCCCCAGACTGTGCAACCCGACAACTCAGGAAATCCAGCTCTGCAGCGCATCCACGATTTTCTGCGCCTGCTCCTTGCTGGAAATGTTAAATTTCCCCTGGGCCTGATAGACCCCCTTCAGCTTGCGGTATCTGCGAATGGTATAACGGTCCGGCCCATATGCATCTAATTTATTGTCCCATTGCTGATAACGAAAGATGATAGTCGACCACGCCCCCTTGGACAACACAACCTTATCCAGCTCCTTGACAATCAAAACGCCATCTTCTTCATAATTAATTGAAATTTCATCAATATTTTCAGCCATCGCCCATTTCCTTATCTCTTGTAAAGTCTTTGCCCATTCTTAAACAGCCTTAACAAAACCGGATCTCCACCAAAGAGAACCGGCCCTATCTTAGCAGTCAACTCAAAAAATAAAATTATTTTTTTATCGCCCAGTCAATTCTTTCTCACGCCCTTCATCTGCAGATATACCATTTTACATGATGAACACGCTTTAACTCATGCAATAAAGGTTTACATATGCTAATATGAGCCCATTAATTCCTTTGAAATAAATGGAGCGGAAACATGCTGGAGCAAATCTTTGCCACAAATGGTCACAAAATTATCGAAACCATGACCGATGGCCTGATGCTTGTTAATACGTCCGGCAAAATCCTCTATGTCAATAACGCACTGGAAGAGTTGTTACACTATAAGAAAAGCGAACTCATCGGCAAAAGCTGTGACATTCTGGGATGTGACATTTGCACCAGAACAAAAAGAAGGGGGAGAGCCTGCACCCTGTTTACAAAAGGTGAGGAAAAAAATCAGCGCTGCAGCTTCCGCCGCAAGGATGGGACTGTGGTTACCGTTCTGAAGAACGCGACCACATTAAAAGATGAAACAGATACTGTGGTGGCTGCTGTTGAAAATCTGACCGACCTGAGTTTCATTGAAGAACAAGACAGGGTCATCACCCACCTGAAGCGTCACATTGCCTCCGAAGAAGGATTCCAGGGACTGATCGGCAGTTCAGAGGTCATGCGTAAAATATTTGATCTTACCAGAAGTGCTGCCCAGTCCGATGCGCCGGTTATCATTTATGGAGAGAGCGGCACAGGCAAAAAACTTGTCGCCTCCGCCCTGCACCGGCTCGGTACCAGACGGGAAGGCCCATTTGTCAAAGTCAACTGTGCCGCCTTGAATGAGGACCAGCTGGAAAGAGAACTTTTCGGCCAGGCGAAGATCGGCTTTACAGGTGCTGATTCATCGGTGGTCAGCCGGCTTGAGGCGGCAAACGGCGGCGACCTCTTTCTTGAGGAAATCGGCGATATTCCCCCTGCCCTGCAGATAAAACTGCTTCGCGTCCTCCAGGAGCATGAAATTGAAAGTGCTGCCGATCACCATCCCGTTCCTTTACAGCTCCGCATTATTGCCTCAACCGATAAAAATCTGCCAAAACTGATCAAAGAAGGCCGCTTCAGGGAGGAACTTTACTATCGAATCGGTGTCATCCCCATCAATCTTCCCCCGCTGAATGAAAGGAAAGACGACATCCCTGCCCTGGTTGAATTCTTTATCAACAGCAACAGCATTAAAACCGGCAAAAAAATCAGGCGGATAAGCAAACAGGCCCTGGAGATTATTTATCAGTACAGCTGGCCGGGCAACGTGCGGGAACTGATCAATGCCATAGACTATGCTTTTGTCCTCTGCCCCGGCGATGAAATTCTACCGGAACATCTTCCCCCTCATTTTGCCGCTCAGCTTAAAATGTTGAATATTCCCGTGGTCAAATCCCAATTAAGCAAAACGGAAGACGAACGGCAACGCCTGGTCAAGGCATTAAAGGCAACGAGCGGCAACAAATCCGAGGCGGCCCGCCTGATGGGTATCAGCAGGGTAACACTTTGGAAATATTTAAAAAAATATCAGATCGAGGTCAACCGGAAGATTCAGGAATGACCTTCTGATAAGCTCCGCCCTCCTATTCCCAACCGGCGCCCGCCGCAAGACCAAAAAAAAATTCCTTTTTCCAAAAAGAAATGGTAAATTGAACACTTTTTTTAATGATACCTGTAATGAATTGTCGCTGACGCACTGCTGTTGGCGGATTTTACTACGGTGTTTAATGGGTTAAAAAAAGAGGACAGCAACATGGCTCCACAAGAAGCCTCATTACGCCCCCGCGAAGAATGTGGAATCTGCGGCATTTACGGTCACCCTGATTCTGCCAAATTGACATATTTCGGTCTCTATGCCCTTCAGCATCGAGGCCAGGAAAGTGCCGGCATCGTTACCACGGACGGCAAACAGGTCTTTGAGCACAAATGCATGGGGCTCGTCTCCGAAGTCTTCAGCGAAAAGGACCTGCTGCGTTTACAGGGCACCCTCTCGGTGGGGCATGTCCGCTATTCCACCACCGGCGCTTCCAATATTCTCAATGCCCAGCCCTTTACTGCCCGGCACCGTGATCAGTTTTACGCCGTGGCCCATAACGGCAATCTCGTCAATATCCGTCAGTTACGTGATGAACTGGAAACAAAAGGATCCATTTTCCAGTCCACCATGGACAGCGAAGTGGTTGTCCATCTCCTGGCATCATTCAGCCATCTGCCCTTTAAAGAGGCCATTACCGAGACATTCAAGAAGATCACGGGCGCCTACTCAATCCTGATTTCAACCCATGACAAACTGGTGGCCATTCGCGACCCCAACGGTTTCAGACCCCTCTGCCTGGGCAAAATCTCAAACGGCGCCTACGTGGTTGCCTCGGAAACCTGCGCGCTGGATCTGATTGAAGCAAGTTATATCCGCGATGTGGAGCCGGGCGAGGTATTGATCATTGATCATAAAGGGCTTGAGTCCTTTTTTCCCCAGGAAAAGCGGTCCCCGAGCTTCTGCATTTTTGAGCATGTCTACTTTGCCAGACCGGACAGCGATATTTTCGGCCTGAATGTTTACTCCTGCCGCAAAAGAATGGGCCAGATCCTGGCCAGGGAGACCAATATTGAAGCCGACTTTGTCATGCCCTTCCCTGATTCGGGCAACTATGCTGCCATCGGCTTTTCCCAGGCCTCAGGCATTCCGCTGGAAATGGGAGTCATCCGCAACCATTATGTGGGCCGCACCTTTATACAGCCGACCCAATCCATGCGGGACTTTTCCGTGCGGGTGAAATTGAATCCGGTCCGCTCGTTCCTCAAGGGAAAGCGCGTTGTTATTATAGAAGATTCCATTATTCGCGGCACCACCGGCCGCAGCCGTATCCGTTCCCTGCGGGCATCCGGGGTAAAAGAGGTGCACATGCTGGTCAGTTGCCCGCCCACCCGTTTCCCCTGCTATTACGGCATTGATTTTCCTTCCCAGGACCAGCTGATTGCCGCCAAGAAATCCATCGAAGAAATATGCGATTTTCTTCATCTTGACACCCTGCACTACCTGAGCCTGGATGGTCTGGTGGAAGCCACCGGCATGCCCGCCGAATCATTCTGCCTGGCCTGTTTCAACAACACTTACCCGGTGGAACCGGACACCGAATTCCACAAGCTGGCCCTGGGTTGTTACTGTGGAGCATGAGCACCGATAATGTCGTCACTTACCCTGGCCAAAGAAGTTTTACAGATTGAAGCGGAAGGCATCCATGCCCTGATCGAGCAGCTTGACGTCAACTTCGACAAAGCCGTTTCCCTTATCATGAACTGCCCCAGCCGCCTTATCATCACCGGCATCGGCAAATCAGGCATCATCGGCCAGAAAATTTCCGCCACCTTGAACAGCACCGGCACCGCATCTTTTTTCCTCCATCCGGTGGAGGCAATGCACGGGGACCTGGGCATTGTCGATCATAACGATGTGGTGCTTGCCCTTTCCTACAGCGGGGAAACCACAGAACTCAACATGCTGATGCCGGTCCTCAAAAAGCGCGGGGTGAAAACCATCGCCCTGACCGGCAACAAAAATTCCACCCTGGCCTCCTTTGCCGACGTTGTTCTGTCAGCCAAGGTCCCGAGGGAGGCCTGCCCCTTGGGCCTTGCCCCCACGGCAAGCACCACCGCCGCCCTGGCACTCGGCGATGCCCTGGCTGTGGCGCTTATTGAAAAAAAGAAATTCGCGGCCAGCGATTTCCGCAAAAACCACCCCGGCGGCAGCCTTGGTGAACGCCTGAAAACCAAGGTGCAGGAGGTGATGATCACCGGGCTCCTGCTCCCTCTTACCGCACCAGATGCCTCTTTACGGGAAGCAATCAATATCCTGAACGAGAAGAATCTGGGGGCTGTTATCATCGCTGACGACAAAAGCAAACTCTGCGGCATTATCACCGATGGAGACCTGCGCCGCCTGCTCAGCCTGGCCAAGCCCCTGGATCTTGACCGCATGCTCTCCAAAGATATTATGACGCCATCCCCCAAGACAATCGAAGAGGATCTCCTGGCCGCAGACGCATTAAGTATCATGCAGCGCCATGAAGTAACGATCCTGCCCGTCCTGAACAAAGCCGGCCTGCTGGCGGGTATGCTGCACCTCCATGATCTGCTGGGCAAAGGGGAATTTCGCCTGTTGGTATAGATAATTACGTTCAAACGCTTAAACGTTCAAACGTTTGAACGATGGAACGCCCGGCCGGAACCCGTATAAATACCTATAAAACCAACGGGTTATTTCTTTTTTTGCTGTTCAAGTCATATTGACAAACCTGCTGCTTTTGGTTAGCATCCCATTTGTACTTTTTTTCATAATCGGAACGCATTTTAAGTCAAATGCTTTTATTTAGACCTTAAACAAGAGGTTAACAATGGGAATCACCAGTAAAGAAATTAATTCAGCCTTCAGCGCTGAGGTGACGAATATCCCAGGTGGTGAATATCTGAACAGATGTTTTTCCTGTGGGGCCTGCAGCGGTATCTGCCCCGTGAGTCAGGCAATCCCTGATTTTGATCCGAGGAAAATCATTCACATGGTTCGCATGGGATTAAAGGACAGGCTGCTCCACTCTGATCTGCTCTGGTTCTGTTCACGCTGCCGGAGTTGTGTTTTCGTCTGCCCCCAGGATGTCCGTTTTGCCGATATCATGTCCGCCTTACGGGATCTGGCCATGAAGGAAGGCATTATCACCGAAGACAATCTTCGTGAAAAGGGCAAGGCCGCCTGGGTGGAACGTGATCTCTGCGTTTCCTGCCTGACCTGCGTCCGGGTCTGCCCATGGGAGATCCCGCAGATTGACCGGCAGGGGGTTGCAGATATCAATGCACGAACCTGCAGAGGCTGCGGGATCTGCGTTGCAGAATGTCCGGCTCAGGCCATCCGCCTCAATGAGTCAGAAGACGAGAAACTTATCGCCGCCTGCGGCGTTTAAAGCCGAGTGGAGAAACGCATGACTTTTACTCCTGATATCCAAGCATTTTGTTGCCACTACACCTCCCAGCAGACCATTGCCGAGGGAAAAGAAGGCCTGAAAGAAGACGGCCTGCCGGCAAACGTTACCTTCAACCGCGTTGTCTGCACCGGCAAACTGCAGGTGAGCACCCTGCTTAAGGCCTTTGAAGAGGGTGCGGACGGTATTTATGTGGTCGGCTGTCCGGCAGACAAATGCCACAACGTCAAAGGCAGCCAACGCGCGGCAAAACGGGTGGATGCCATCAAAAAGGCCCTGGCCGAGCTTGCCGTCGAACCGGAAAGAATTGAAATGTTTCACCTGGAAAGAGGCTTCCACCCTGAATTTGTCGAAGCCGCCCAGCTCATGAATAAGAGGATCACCGACTTAGGCCCGTGTCCGTTTAAGGGGGAAGCAAAATGATCATCGCCGACAGAAAACCTTTGGATGAAATAGTGGGCATGGTAAGCGATGCCAAAAAAATTCTGGTCCTCGGCTGCCGGGGATGCGTCACGGTCTGCTCCGCCGGTGGAGAGCGCGAGGTGGAGATACTTGCCTCGCTCATCAGACTGGGCATGCTGAAACAGGGCAAGAAGATTGAAACCATTGAAGGCACCCTGGTGAGACAGTGCGATAAGGAATATATTGACGGGATTGACGAGTGGGAAGGACAATACGATGCCATTGTCTCCATGGCCTGCGGCGTGGGGGTCAATTTTATCGCCAATCTCCGGCCCAGCACTAACGTCTATCCCGCGGTGAACACCAGTTTCTTCGGCGGCTCCGCTGATCAGGGCGTCTGGATGGAACAATGCGCCGGCTGCGGCAATTGTGTCCTGCATCTGACCGGCGGACTCTGCCCGGTAGCCCGTTGCGCTAAAAGCCTGATGAACGGCCCCTGCGGCGGCTCGGTTAATGGACGCTGCGAAATCCACCCGGATGTGGAATGCATCTGGCAGTCAATCCATGACCGACTCGGAAGAATCGGCAATGCCGAAGCCATGAACACCATTGCCCCGATCCGGGACTGGAGCACCGCCGGCCATGGCGGTCCCCGCAAAAGCCTGCGGGATGATCTGACCATCTGACAAAACTGCTTTTCACGCTTGTAAAAACGGAGGCCGCTTATACAAGCGGCCTTTTTTTATTGGTGAGCAGCAGATGCTGCGATCAACCCGAGGGAAAAACCAATGAAGAAAGAACCAAAATATCAAATTCTTTTTCTCTGCCTTGTCTGTGTCTGGTTCCTGCTGGCCGGCTGCGCAATCAACCCGGTTACCGGTGAACGGGAACTGGGTCTTGTCGGCCAGGAGCAGGAAATTGCCATCGGCAACAAGCAGTATGCACCAGCCCGGCAGATGCAGGGCGGCGACTATCTGGCCGACCCGAAAGTGTCGGCCTACGTCAACAGTGTCGGTCAAAAACTGGCCGCAGTCAGCGACCGTCCCCTGCCCTACGAATTCAAGGTCTTAAACAACTCAACCCCCAACGCCTGGGCTCTGCCGGGGGGAAAAATCGTGGTAAACCGCGGCCTGCTGCTTGAATTACACAACGAGGCGGAACTCGCCGCAGTCATAAGCCATGAAATCGTCCATGCCGCAGCCCGGCACGGGGCAAAAAGCATGGAAAAGGGCATGCTGCTGCAGGGTGCGCTGCTGGCCACCACCCTGGCAAGCTCAGGCAACGACTATGCGCCCCTGGCGGTAGGCGGCGCCCAGGTTGCCGCCTCCCTCATCACCCAGAAATACAGCCGCGAGGCCGAACTCGAGGCTGACTACTACGGCATGCACTACATGTCCAGGGCGGGATATGATCCCCAGAGCGCGGTGAGCCTGCAACAGAGCTTTGTCAGACTCTCCGAAGGTCGAGACGCCAACTGGCTCGCGGGTCTGTTTGCCAGCCATCCCCCTTCCCCGGAGCGGGTTGAGGCAAACCGCCAAACAGCAAAAAGTTTACCGGCCGGCGGTGATCTGGGTGAAAAACGCTATGCGGAGCAGACCAGACACCTGCGGCAAACCGCACCGGCCTACAAATCTTACGATGAGGCAGTCCTGGCCGGAAAAAAAGGGGACAGCCTCAAGGCGCTTGCCCTGGTTGACAGTGCCTTGGCCATTGAGCCCAAAGAGGCCCTCTTTTATGGCCTGCAGGGGGATATCTTTTTCGAGCAGAAGAACTTCAACAAGGCGCTTGGCAGTTATGATCAGGCAATTCAACGCAATGCCAACTTTTTTCAGTTCTATGCCCAGCGAGGGCTCACCCGGGAAAAGCTTGGCGATATCCAGGGCGCCCGCCAGGATCTGACCCGAAGTGCCAATCTGCTCCCCACGGCCACGACCTACAAGAAACTGGGGGATTTTTCCCTGGCCGCAGGACAGCAAACCGAGGCAAAGAACTACTTCAAGGCAGCCGCCTCCTCCCAGTCAGAGGTTGGCAAGGAGGCCCTTGCCTCTTTCATCAAACTGGATCTGCCGGAAAATGCGGGAAGCTACATCAGTGCCCGCACGGAAAGAACCCAGGACGAGCAGCTCAGGATCAGGGTTGCCAATCCAACGCCGCTTACGGTTTATAATATTGTCCTTAAGGCCCGGTATCTTGATGACAAGGGTTCAATCAAAGAAATCCCGTTGCAGGTCTCTACCATACTGCAACCGAAAGAGAGCGTCATTGTGCCGCTGGATGGGTTTGGGGTGCCGACAAAGTATCTGCACAATCTGGAGGTGAAAGTGATTTCTGCCCAGATTGCCGGAGGGAGATAAAAAAAACGGGAAATTTACAACTGAGACCACAGAGCCCACACAGCTAACTCACTGTAATACAAAATATTCCTCTGTGATCTCCGTGTGCTCTGTGGTAAACAAAGACTTTTTACCCGTAAGGGGCATAAATACGAGTTCAGCAATCCTTTTCAAAGAATGTCGAGCTTGACCTCCTGAGCCGGAATAAATTTCTCGATGGTGGAAATATACCAGCTAATGATTTTCACGGTGACATCCGGGATATTTTCATGAAACTGCAGTCCGACATTTGCATCATATTTGTCGGTGCGCAGATTTTTCACCACCCCGATTATTTCCAAAGTCTGCTTGACCCCGGGGAATTTACAGTTCAATTTGACCTGGTCGCCAATCTTGAAATGAATGAGCCTCTTGTTATTCTTGCCGCGCACCAGGCAATGGCAGCCTGATTTGGCGATATCGACAATGACGCCGTTGTTTTCATTTTCGCCCACTTTGATGACGGCAGGAATATAACAGAAGGATCGTTTCTCGCTGCGCAATTCGCTTTTCTGAATAAGTTTCGGGTAATAAATAAAAAGAAGACGCACCGGCTGTTCAATCTGGGAAAAGAGTTTTGTCTGGAAGGCATAAATGGTGCCGTGATAGAAATACCGCACCACCAGTTCCGCGCCACTGAAAAGCTTATGCTGAATTTGATGATAGGGCGAGGGCGGCGTAATAATGATGTAATTATCCACAAAACCGCAGAATGCGCTCTCAAGAGGGATATCCACCCCCTCAAGCTCTATTTTCAGCCGAATTCCCAGTTCCAGCGCCAGCCGAATTCCCTGATCAAATATTTTATCATCCATGATTGTCTATAACCTGCCTTTCTCCGCTGCCGCGGATGCCAGCCGTTTAAATATTAGGGGCGATCATGCCAAAACGAAGCAAATCCGCTACCACCTCAGCAACCGGCAAGCCGATCACATTGCTGTATGACCCGTCAATTTTTTCCACCAGAAAGCCTCCCCTGCCCTGCAGTCCGTAGCTGCCGGCCTTGTCAAGCGGCTCGCCGGTGAGGACGTAGGCCCGACAGAGATCAGCCGTGAGGGGTCTGAACAAGACCCTGGTACAAACCGCCTGCTTAACCATCAATGCGTCCGATTGGCGGCACAGGCAGTAGGCGGTCCATACCTCATGCCAGCGGCCGGACATCTTGGCAAGCATTGCCTCGGCATGGGCCGCATCAGCGGGCTTTTCCAGTATTTCACCAGCCAGAACCACAATGGTATCCGCCGCGAGAATGCAGGCCTGACCATGGCTGCCGGCAACAGCCAGTGCCTTTTCCTCTGCCAGCCGCAGGACATACTCCTCCGGGCTTTCGTCGGGCCGGTTCTGTTCATCCACTGCAGCAGGCACCACTCTAAAATCAAGTCCAAGTTCCCGCAAAAACCGCTGACGCCGGGGTGAAGCCGAAGCCAGGATCAGCTGACAGTTGGTACGAAAACCGCCCGGCATGTTTTCCCCTCCGGAATGGGCATACACCGGTGCCGGGGCCTGCCGATCCGCCGTGGCAGCCTCAGGCCCTGATAGCATAGCCGCCATCCACCACCAGGGTCTGGCCATGAATCATTTTGGCAAGATCGCTGCAAAGAAACAGGGCAAGGTCAGCCACATCCTCGGGTGTGGTCAGACAACCAAGGGGGGTGCGCTCCAGAGCTGTTTCCAGAATCTGGTTGCGGTTGGGGAATTTCTTCAATGCCTCGGTATCAACAGCGCCGGCACTGATGGTATTCACCGTAATTTTGCGCGGCCCAAGCTCCACGGCCAGATGGCGAACAAGGGATTCAAGGGCAGCCTTGGACGCACCCACCGCCGTGTAATTTTCCACCGCCCTGACAGACCCGAGACTGGAAACGGCCAATATCCGTCCACCGTGCGGCATTAAGGGAACAGCTTGCTGGGCCAGGGTGAGCAGCGCCCTGGCATTGATATCCATGGCCCAGTTCCAGTGCCGGGTGCTCAACTCCATAACCGGCTTGAGCACACCGGAGGCGGCATTGCTCACCAGAATATCGAGACGACCGAACTCTTCTTTTATCCGCTCGAACATGGCCAGCACATCCTCATCATTTGCCACGTTGGCCTTGACCACCAGGCATTTTACCCCGGAACTTTCAATGTCCTTGGCCGTATCCTCAGCATCCCGCCTGTGGCGGACATAGTTTACCACCAGGTTGATGCCGTTTTCGGCAAAACGCTTGGCAATCGCCCGGCCTATGCCCCGGGAGCTTCCGGTTACCAGGGCAACCTTTCCTTCAAGATTATACATTTATAAAGACTCCTTCATTTACGGAATTGGATAATGATTTTCAGAATATAAAATGATAAAGTTTTCACGAAAGATTGTAAAGATATCTTCACGATTCTTCTGGCATTTATCATAACCGTCGGGGGAAAAGCGGCAGTAATGGTCAATGCCCTGATGCAGGAAACCGTGATGATCGGCACCACGGCAGCAGGGCATTTCATTTACCTCCCGGGCCATTGTGCTGGAAGAATCCAAACAATAGGGGCGGGTTTCATGCCCGCCCGGTTTCCCTTTAACGCGGAAAGGCGCGAACCCCGGGATCAATTACGGATCGCCAGCAGACGTTCGATACGCTCCCTGATCGGCGGATGGGTGGCGAACAGGCCGGCGATCTGGCCGCCGGAAAGGGGATTGACGATATACATCTGTGCCGTGGCCGGGTTCACATTCATGGGCTGGCGGCGATTGCCCTGCTCCAGCTTGGCCAAGGCATTGGCCAGGGAATGGGGACGGTCGCAGATGGCGGCGCCGCTGGCATCCGCCTGGAATTCCCTGCTGCGGGAAATCGCCAGTTGGATGATGGTTGCTGCCAGCGGGGCGATGATCATCATGGCCAGACCTGCCAGCATGTTTCCGCCGCCTTCGTCGTCATCGCCGCGCAAGCCGCCGAAAAGCATGGCCCATTGGGCCATGGTGGCCAGGTAACTGATGGCTCCGGCCATGACCGCGGCAATGGAGCTGATAAGGATATCCCGGTTTTTGACATGGCCCAGCTCATGGGCCAGTACCCCTTCCAGCTCATCCCGGCTGAGGAGCTGCATCAAACCGCTGGTTACCGCCACCGCCGCATGCTGGGGATTGCGGCCCGTGGCAAAGGCGTTGGGTGTATGGTCGTTGATGATATAGACCCGCGGCTTGGGAAGTTCAGCCCTGTCGGCCAGGTAACTCACCATCTGATGCAGATCAGGCGCCTCAGCTTCACTGACCTCCCTGGCCCGGCTCATGGCCAGCGCCATTTTATCGCTGAACCAGTAGGCAAAAAAATTCATACCCAGCGCCATCACCAGGGCAAAGGTCATGCCGCTTTGGCCGCCCAGGGCCTGGCCGGCCACCAGAAAAAGTCCGGTCAAGGCAGCCATCAGGATGCCGGTTTTAATCATACTTGTCATAACAATCCTCCATAAAGTCTCGTGCAAACGTGTTCGTCATTTTAATTTTCGTTTACCACTCAATGTCATCATTTACACTGTGCTGTTCTCTTCCATTTCAGGTTGGTCTTCCCGTCGCGACATGACTTCCTGCCGTAGGAGTGGGTCATGCCCGCGATACCATTATTTCCGCATTGCCAAAAGTCGCGGGCATGGCCCACTCCTACCCCCGAAACTATCATAGGCGCATAATGGCTGGAGATCGCAAATTATATAACACTATCGCAGGTCGTCATTCCGACATGTTTTTGGCCGGAATCCACTCTTTATCCAAGTCCTGGAGTTTTCTGGATGCCGGAGCAGATAGCGAAGCGGAGCGTAGACTTCGAGTCCGGCATGACGATTCCAGGTCGCGCTTCGCTTGCCGGCAAGGACGTCCTGGCTGCAAGTTCGAATAATCCTGCCTGTTTATCAATAAAGAGCGTTACTGTACAAAAAAGTTCTCCATCTTCAATGGTCTCTGACCCCGAGGAAGCAAGCATCACCTTGCCGTTAGCGGCGATACCTGTGTTGACTTCCACTTTTATTACAGAGTTGTCCTTCCCAACGCGACAATTACGTGGCTCAATCCCTTCAACCTTTCGGCTTACGGCCTGTCTGCTCGCTGTCCTACGCTTAAAGCTGTATGTTACCATACAGCCTCCAAGGACTTGCTACCCTGTGGTTGGCCAACCTTCCGGGGCGGGATTCACACCCGCTGAACTCGACCTTGCCCGGCCGCACAATAAATCTGTCTCCTTTTACATTTATTCGGCAGAGTGCCAGGCGCTCTTGATGAAACTGCATCGGATCGTCTACCAAGTCCACTCTGATAGAATATCGATCCTGACCGTGTTTGAATCCCATCGACTTTTTCCGGTTCAGAAAATTTATTTACCTTGAAGGTCATTCTTCGGTCAAGTGGTTCCCTAACAGCCATGGCCTGCGGTAGCTCATATTCGGATAAAGCCTCATAAAGCAGGTGACACATGAACAAATTCTTTGCACTCGCTATAGCATTGCTTGCGTCCAGAACGCTGCATGCTGCAGAGTTAGAGCGTTTTGTCACGCAGGTTGCACTCCCCTCGAAGCAGACGGTCGTGGTCGCGGAAGGGGATTTTGAGGCTCGCTCCATCGGCAGCTTCAGCGTGCGGCTTTATGACGCCGCACCACCCGGGGATGAAACCACCTTCTTCAGCGCAGGCGTTGTTCGCGCACGGGATGGAGGGATTGAAAAAGTCGTGCTCGCCGATGTCTTTGGCGACCAGCAACCCGAGATCATCGTAATTGTGCGTTCCACTGGGACGGGAGGATATCTCTCAGCCCATGCATTCGCCTTTGACAAACAACTTCTGAGTTTTTGTGCTGTGGTCGAGGCCCTCCCACCTGACGCGGATCCCATCGCAGCCCTTCGAAAAGCCACTGGGAAGCGGAATTGATCGGTCGCCTGTTTCCTTCTTTTAATTATTTCCCTGCGAAAGAATGCAAAACCACAAAAAAGGATAAAGGCCTTAAACGCCCAAAAAGCATGCCAGGTCTTGACGCCTGACATGCTTTTTGGTTACGGATGCAAACACCCTTTACTTATTCTTTTACAGTTATAGTTGCTGAAATGACAGCCACAACCCGGCGGTTTTCCTGACGTCCCGCCTTTGTCTTGTTTGTGGCTATGGGCTGTGAGAAACCATAGCCCTTTGTGGTGAGCCGTGCTTCTTCAAGGCCTAATTGTTTCACCAGATATTTTTTCACACTTTCCGCTCTGCGCTGTGACAGACCGTCATTGTAGGCTGCCGAACCAATATTGTCAGTATGGCCTTCAAGAACCGCGGTGGTCTGCGGGTGTGATTTCATAAAGGCGGCAAACTCATCAAGCTGGTCTTGCTCCCGGGGACGGATGGTGGTTTTATCAAAATCAAACAGCACCTTCAGATCCATGGTGATGGTTTTTTCCATAACGGGTGCCGGAACGACCTTCTGAACAACTGGCTTAACGACCTCTTTTTCAAAGAAGACCTTTTCCACAAAATCCGCCATGCCCTCGCTTGTGGCAACATCGCCTTCCGTGGTCGCGAATCCGCATTTTCCGGCGGCGGCGACATCTTCCAGCACCTTTTTACCTACCGGGTTGCTGCCAATCAGGATCGTATAGATACAGATTCTCTCACCAAAGGCATTTTTCAGAGCTTCGGCAGCCTCAACCGGGGATTGGGTAGCGGTATTTATTCCATCGCTGACGGCAATGACGGCAATTTGTCCCTGACTGTTTTTCAGGTCGTCTATACTTTTCAGCAGAGGTTTGGCGAGCGGGGTCACGCCGGCAACCTGTACGGTTTTGACCGCTGCCGCGAGATCTGCGGCATTATAGTCCGTCATACCGTAGATCAGCTTGCTGTCATCCATGTTTGGTCCCAGGGTGGGGCCGAACACATGCAGGCCGGCCTGCATTTTAAGGGGCGGCAGGGTATCGTTCATATGCAGAACGACGTTCTTGGCCTGTTCAACTTTTTGTTTTCCATTTTCCTTGTCATACATGGATGACGAGGCATCCAGGATGATCACGGCATTATCAACCTTTTGCTTGTAACCCTGCCCCAGCTTGCCTGAAAGATCAGTAGGGGTAAAAGCGGTTTCTGACGCCATGGGCGCACAGCCGGCAAGAAAGCCGATGAGAAATAAAATCCATAGCGATTGTAGTCTCTTCATTTTCAACTCCTCCTTTTATGTTCTTTTTTTATAATTTTAGGCATAAGCCCCCTGCAAAACTGTCAATGATTCTAATTTTATAAAAAAATTCAACTTCCGAAGTTTGCATAACATATTGAAACAATGAAGCATATAACAATATTTCCGCTCGTCATTCCGGTAGATCCTGGATCAAGTCCAGGAAGAATCCAGTGTTTATGCTATCCGGACGATTCCTGGAGGCCGTATCAGATAACGAAGCGGAGCGTAGACTTCGAGTCCGGCATGCCGATTCCGGGTCGCGCTTCGCTTGCCCACAAGAACTTCCTGCCTGTTTATTCTAACTAAGGAATGTCACTTTACCAAAAAGTCCTCCACCTTCCAATGAAAATTGATGGCTTCTCAATAACTCCCAGCACCGCTTTTGGGTGACGATAAATCAGTTATTTATCATGCTCTGGACGGCTGTCGAGGGGGGGGTTACGAGACAATCAAAAGCGGCATTCCCCACGGTAATCCAGCTCTGTTCGAAAATGGCAACAGGTTGAAATTTAAGGATAAGATATTTAGCAGGCGAGGCTGCAGGTTGATTGTGGCAAAAACGGATAGTAGATTGATTTTTCTTGCGGATTCAGCTTTATCGCTTTAACAACAAATTGCAGGATGAAAAAATCAGCTTTGCATTCTTGGCAAGTGGGGGAAACAAGTTTTTGGGAAATATGTTGACTTTTCCCTATTAATTATCCTATCTGTTTAATCCGAGGGTAATCAGGATATCTCATCGTAAATACACTGTTAATTTCAGCCTAAACTAAGAGAAGTGGTGATTTGAAAGTTAAGCGTACCTCTCAAATAATTAATTTGGATGCATGCAATGCGGTTAAGCAGCGAGGAAATAGCGAATGAAAATCGAGTCAATAAGGTTAAAGAATTTTAAGGCCTTTCAAGACGCTGAACTGACGGATCTGCCTAATTTCTGTGTTGTTGTCGGCGCTAATGGTACTGGAAAAAGTACCATTTTCAGTGTGTTTGGTTTTCTCCGCGATGCGCTCACTACTAATGTGAATACTGCCTTAATGAAGCTCGGTGGAAGTCGGGGATTTCAAGAAGTACGTAGTCGTAATTCCAAAGGTCCAATTGAAATAGAGCTGAAATTCCGTGCAAAACCCGATAGTCCTTTAACCACTTACTTCCTGCAGATTGGTGAAAAGAAAGGCAAGGCATTAGTGGAACGGGAGGTTCTTAAATACAGAAGGGGAAGCAGCGGGCAGCCTTGGCACTTTCTTAATTTTACCCGAGGCAAGGGTACAGCAGTTACAAATGAACTTGATTCCGTATCTGATGTGAAGGAATTGAACCGGGAAGAACAAACGCTGAAATCAACCGACATCCTCGCCGTCAAAGGATTAGCGCAGTTTGCGAGATTTCCGGCAGTTATGGCACTCGGCAATCTCATCGAAAATTGGCATGTTTCCGATTTTCATATCAGTAAGGCGCGGCCGGAACAGGAAGCAGGATATGCTGAACATCTGTCCCGCGAAGGCGAAAACCTGTCCTTGGTTATTCAATACCTGCACAATCATCATGAAAAGATTTTTAAAAAAATTCTCGATCTTCTTAAAAAAAGAGTACCCGGCATTTCCTATGTCGATTCTAAAACTACTGAAGAGGGCCGAGTCCTACTGAAATTCCAGGACGGCGTGTTTGAAGATCCTTTTCTCGCCCGGTACGTTTCCGACGGCACCATCAAGATGCTTGCTTACTTAACTCTGCTTTATGACCCAACCCCCCATCCGTTGCTGTGCGTGGAAGAGCCGGAGAACCAGCTCTATCCGAAACTTTTATGGGAACTTGCCGAGGAATTCCGAGCTTATGCCAATCGAGGTGGGCAGGTTTTTGTCTCAACACATTCCCCAGATTTCTTGAACGCGGCAAGAATTGATGAGGTGTTCTGGCTGGTAAAAAAAGATGGTTATTCCCAAATCCGGCGAGCAAAGGATGACGAACAGCTCACAGCGTATATGGCCCAAGGCGATCAGATGGGGTACCTCTGGGAGCAAGGCTTTCTTGAAGGAGCCGATCCTCGATGAAAACCATTGTGTTTTTTCTTGAAGAGCCATCAGCGCGAGAAATGCTTGCAGGGATTCTTCCACGTATTCTCCCTGATGATATGCCTATTCGCTATGTTGTGTTTCAGGGAAAGCAGGACCTGGAGAAAAACCTAAAAGCGAAATTGCAGGGCTGGATGCTGCCGGACTCCATCTTTGTTGTAATGCGTGATCAGGATTCAGGTGATTGCAGGGCAATAAAAACAAAGTTGGTCGGACTCTGCCGCGAGGCTGGAAAGGATGGAGTACTGGTTCGCGTTGTTTGTCGGGAATTAGAGAGTTTTTATCTGGGCGATCTGGCTGCCGTGGAAAAGGGGCTTGGCCTCAAAGGGCTTAAAAAAAAGCAACTGGGAAAGAAGTTTCGGAACCCCGATGCTCTGGGTAATCCAGCCGTTGAGTTATTCAGACTTACCAGTAATACCTATGATAAAGTGTCGGGATCCCGTGCGATCGCGCCCTATTTGAATTTAAAATCCAACTGCTCCAAAAGTTTCAACGTGCTCTTGTCTGGAATCAACAATCTGATAGAGCCATGAAAATGGACAGGGTTATTTTTAATAGCCAAGATATCAGTCTAATACCTGCAACACATTCCCAGCTCCCTATGCAGACAGAAAATCATAGGAAAAAATACTTCCGGCAGGACCACACCAACCCCTTACGAATGCAACAACAGCCGGACCCGTTTGACCATACTGTTGAAAACCTGCAGGGGCCGGAAGGGTATCGGTTTCAATGCTGACGGCAGGACAAAGCCATTCGCCGCTATATCCAAGGGCTGAAGTAACGGAAAGAGAAGCTCCTCCGGCCTGGCCCCTGCAAGTTTTTGCCTCTCTGTCTCCCGCCAGATCATGCTCTGTTCAGGCTTCATGCCGAGCATGAGCAGCATGGCGGTATCCAGGGCCACGGGATTGACCGAGCCCGCCACCATCCCCAGGGGAAACATTTCCCCGTTCATCGGGCCTTTCCGGTGCATGGCCTGCACCCCATCGATCAAACTAATACCACCTGGCAAAACCGCAAGCAGATCCACCAGCATACGGCAGAAAGCCTGCTCATCCTCCCCCAGTTTCTGGTGGAGCAGGGCCTTGCCGAATCCTTTCACCGTGCCGAAATAATTTTTCACTGCCAGGGTGATCAGGGTCTGGGAATGGGCCTTGAACTTGGGGAGATTGACGAGAATATCGCAATCCAGCGCCTCGGCGGCCAAGGTGAGCCGCTCGCCGCAGGCAAGCCTCACCTGCCGAGCCGGGCCGAAATGGATCAGTTCAACCGGCAGCCCCTTAAGACTTTGGGCAATGCCGCAGGCCCGCATCACCGAGGGAGCCCGGCCAAAGGCAGGGGAATCGCCGATGGCTACCCTGGCCCCGCAATCCAGGCACCACTCGGCAACCGCTGCCACAAATTCCGGGTGGGTGCAGGCGAGGCCATTATGGCCGCGGCCGGATACCAGGTTCGGCTTCAGCAGCACCCTGCTTGCCGGCGCAAGGCGAAAACCCAGGGCCGCAGCAATGGTGGCAGCCTGCTCCTTGATAACCCGCCGGTCATAGGCGGGGCAGCGCTGGATGCCTACATGTTTCGATGAAATTTCCATGGTTTGTCAGTCGAGAAAACAGGAGGAGAAGCAAAGGGTTGGGGCCACAAAACGAAAAAGGCCGATCCTGGGGGGACAGGATAGGCCTTTTTCTGGAGAAAGGAGATAAGAGTTGTTATCTTGATTTGTGATAAAAGCAACAGGCGTGCCAAACAGCTCAGAAAAAAAAATTTCTCTTCAATCCCTTGCAGCATAAGGAAATAAAATTTTTTCTCAAAACTGAATCCTCCCTCAAAAAATACAATTTTTTATACTCCTGACCATTTTGCCAAAACAAAACAAAATTATTAAATAAAATCAGCACATTACAACAAGTCCAATTTTTTGTACCGCCCCTGTCCCCCATTGCTGCAGCAAAAAACAGCTACAAGTGATTGTTTAGACATGTATGGCAGAGCAAAAGTACAATTTTTTTAATTTCCCTTGGCCCAATTGAGCAAGCCGCCTGCCAGTAGGATCTGCCGATGGCGCTCGGAAACATCGAGAACCGCCTGAATGCTCTCGCCATCGATCTCCACGGAAAGGGTTTTCGCACCACCCTCAAGGGACTTGCGCAAGCCGGAGATGACCACCTTGGCGCCCTGCCTGATCCGGTCATAATCAGCGGTATCGGCAAAGGTCAGGGGCAGGATGCCGAAGTTGATCAGATTGGCTTTATGGATGCGGGCAAAACTTTTCACCAGTTTCACCTCCACCCCGAGATAGCGGGGAGCCAGGGCCGCGTGCTCCCGGGAAGAGCCCTGCCCGTAGTTCTCGCCGCCCACTATCATACCGGTGCCCGCCTCCTTGGCATGCCGGCTGAAATGCTCATCCAGGGCCTTGAAGACAAATTCGCTGATCGCCGGGATATTGCTGCGCAGGGGCAGTATCTGGGCTCCGGCCGGCATGATATGATCCGTGGTGATGTTATCGCCGGCCTTGAGCAGCACCGTGCCCTGCCAGGTTTCCGGCATGGGGGCAAAGGTCGGGAACGGGGCGATATTCGGCCCGCGGATGATCTCTACCCCGCTGCCATCGGCAATCGGCGGCTCAATCCGGGAGTCCCCGGGCAGATATTTATCCGGCAGGGTGAAAGCCGGATAGTCGCCCAGATCGCGGGGATCGGTGATTTTGCCGCTAATGGCTGAAGCAACGGCCACCTCGGGACTGCAGAGATAGACCTGATCGTTCACCGTGCCGCTGCGACCGGGGAAATTGCGAGGAAAAGTGCGCAGGGAGATGGTGCCGGTTGCCGGTGCCTGGCCCATGCCGATACAGCCGAGGCAACCGGCCTGATGCACCCTGGCCCCGGCATGAATCAAGGGCAGCATTTCACCCATGGCGGTGAGATTCTCCAGCACCTGGCGGCTGCCCGGGTTAATCTCGAAACTCACCTCGTTGCTCACTGGTCTGTCTGCCAGGGTTTTGGCCACCACCAGCAGATCCCGCAGGGAAGAGTTAGAACAGGAGCCTACCAGCACCTGGGAAACGGGCCGCCCGGCCACCTCGCTCACCTTCACCACATTATCAGGGGATGAGGGACAGGCGATCATGGGCTCCAGGGTGGACAGGTCAATTTCAATAATCTCGTCATACTGGGCATCCGCATCGGCAACGATCTCCTTCCAGCAATCCTCCCGGCCCTGGCTTTTCAAGAATTTCTGGGTATTCTCATCCGAAGGAAACACCGAGGTGGTGGCCCCGAGTTCCGCCCCGAAATTGGTGATCGAGGCACGGTCCGTGGCGGAAAGCTCTTTCACCCCCGGCCCGAAATATTCAATGATGTAGCCCACCCCGCCTTTGACGGAAAGCTGGCGAAGCAGTTCCAGCAGCACGTCCCGGGCCGACACCCAGGGAGAAAATTTTCCGGTGAGCTTCACCCCGAAAACCTTGGGCATGACCAGATAAAACGGTTTCCCGGCCATGGCCATGGCCACATCAAGCCCGCCGGCGCCGATGGCCAGCATGCCGAGTCCGCCGCCGGTGGGGGTATGGCTGTCCGAACCGAGCAGGGTCTTGCCCGGCTTGCCGAACCTCTCCAGATTGATCTGATGGGAAATGCCGTTACCCGGAGGGGAAAAATAGAGACCGTATTTTCTGGCAATGGTTTGCAGAAAACGGTGATCATCGGCATTCTTGAAATCCGATTGCACCAGATTGTGGTCAACGTAGCAGACGGAACAATCGGTCTGCACCCGCGGGATGCCGATGGATTCGAATTCCAGATAAGCCATGGTCCCTGTGGCATCCTGGGTCAAGGTCTGATCAATGCGGATACCGATCTCCCTGCCTTTAATCATCTCACCTTCAACCAGGTGAGCCTCAAGTATTTTTTCCGTAACGGTTTTACCCATTTGTCTAACTCCTGTTATTTTGCTGATATCATGGAAACTTTGAAAACTGTCATCAGGTCATGCATTGCGCAGCAGAACTTGGCCGGACAACTCCTTTAACTTTAGGCACTTTAAGTACTCTAGGCATTTTAGACACTTTCATAAATTGTCGTTGCCCTTTACCATAAATGGTCAATTTTGTCATCGCCCAGACCTTTATATTCATGGCCATAAGAACCTTCATTTTTTTGACTCTTCACCCTGCTGGCAGTCAGAAAAATGACCATTGCCACCCTCTCCTGTCCGCCCTGAAAAGACAACAGGTTAGGATTTCCAATGGCAAACCAAATAATAACAGCCTGTTATCCTCAGATTTACTATTGCCGGCAAGTGTGGCATAATACTCGCAGTGGGCATGGACAGACAACTATAACATCTGATTTTTTCTTTTTGGGGAGACAATACAATGGCAGATGAGCAGGCCAAGGCCGGAGAAGGGACGGTAGAGCCCACCAAGAAGTCCAAAAAAATTCTCTTTATTATTCTGGGAGTGGCCATCCTCCTTCTGGGCGCCGGCGGCTATTTCGCCTACACCCAGTTTCTGGCCCCGAAGCCGCCACCGGCCGTGCCGGTCCCGGTCAACCCGGCAGACATGCCTGAAACCGTGGGCGAAATCGTCACCCTGGAGCCTTTTGTGGTCAATCTGGCCGACCCGAAGGGAAACCGCTACCTGAAAATGAAAATCAGCCTGGAGCTTGACACACTGGAGGCGTCGGAGAGAGTGCAGAAGGTAACGCCCAAGCTCAGGGACCTCGTGATCATGATGCTGACCAGCCTCTCCTTTGAAGAGGTGATGACGCCGGAGGGCAAACTGCGCATCAGGGATGAGCTTCTCGAACGTTTCAACCGGGTAACTCGTCCCGACAAAGTCAAAAATATCTACTTTTCCGAATTCGTCGTGCAGTAATGCATCCACAACAGAACCGGCATTTTGCCACTAACTGAAAGCCTATAGATCTCCATGGAACAAATCCTCAGCCAAGACGAAGTTGACGCCCTATTAAAGGGAATTGCAGGGGGCGACATTGAAGAACCGGAAGAGCAGCTTGACGAGGAGGCCCTCGAATACTCTTCCTATGATTTCACCCGGCAGGAACGTATCGTCCAGATCAAAATGCCGGCCATGGAGGCAATCAACGATGTGTTTCTTCGTTCCATCCGGTCATCGATCTCCGCCTCGCTGCGACGCATCCTGGATATCACCGCGGTTCCCATGGAACTGGAACGCTTCGGCGCCTTTGTCCGTACCCTGCCGGTGCCCAGCAGTCTGCAGATCTTTAAAATGGATCCTTTTCGCGGCCACGCCCTGTTCGTCATTGAGCCGAAACTGGTCTTCGCCTTTGTGGAAAGCTTTCTGGGCGGCAGCGGCACCCGAAATGTAAGGATTGAGGGGCGGGATTTCACCGGCATTGAGCAGCGGCTGATCCAGCGCATTGTCAACCTCATCCTCAGTGATCTGGAAAAGGCATGGTACTCGCTGCAGCCCATCAAGGTTCAGCATATTCGCAGCGAAATCAACCCGCAATTCGCCAAAATCTGCGAACCTGAAGACGTGGTCATCATTAATCGCTACGAAGTGGATATGGACCGGGCAGTGGGCAGCATTACCGCCTGCATCCCGCTCACCAACCTGGAATCCGTCAAACAGAAGCTGATGACCACTTTCCAGCGGGAGCAGAGTGACGAGGACATCAGTCTCAAACGGATACTCACCGAAAATATAAAAAGTGTTTCCGTTGACTTCAGGGCCGAATTGGGCAGGACAATCCTCCCTGCCGGAGACATTCTCAGCCTGGATGTGGGGGATATTATCCAGCTTGATAAAAGAAAAGATGAAATGCTGCCGGCCTTTGTCGGCGGCATCAGAAAATATATGGGATCACCCGGAATTCACCGGGGCAACAAGGCCTTTTTAATCAAACGCAAGGTTTTTGACCGGGAAAGAGATTAACGGAGAAACGGAAATGGCTGATGAATCTTTGGATGATGCTTGGGCAAACGCCCTGGAAGAGGCGAAGCCGAAAAACGGAGCTGCTGATGCCGCCGGCGGAGACGACTGGGACACCCTGGCCAAAAACGGGGCAGACTCCCGACCCGCCAGCTTCAATGAACTTGAGGATAGCGGCGCCCCCCATACCTCCAGCCACAACCTTGATTTTCTGCTGGACATCCCGCTGGATGTCACGGTGGAACTGGGGCGCACCAGCATGATCATCGACAAGATGCTGCAGTTGACCCAGGGGTCGGTGGTCGAACTGGACAAAGCGGCCGGTGAACCGGTGGAAATATATGTCAACAGAAAGCTGCTGGGCAAAGGCGAGGTCATTGTGGTCAATGACCGGTTCGGCGTGCGGATCACGGAAATAATCAGCCAGGCGGACCGCATTAAAAACATGGCATAGAAGCTGATCAACTTTCCCTTCCACTTCATGGTATTGATTGGGTTGAGACTTATGAGAGGTTCCATTCTGCACAGATCAGCACAGAGAACCGGACGGATGCTCCGGGCAATGCTGGTAACCCTGGCGGTTTCCACCATACCCGCCTGGGCGGCGGACGAACCGGCAGTAAAATCGGTAACCGACCCGGTGCTGGATATTGCCCAGACAACCTCGCTTGCCCTTACCATCATGAAGGTAACGGGCGCCCTGATACTGACGGTGGGGATCATGCTGCTGCTTGCCGTCTGGTTCAGAAAACTCGGTCTGAGCCGGGCAGGGCTGCGACAGGGAAGGCTTATCAGCATCATCGATACAAAGATGATCGCCCCGAAAAAGTATGTCGCCGTGGTGCAGGTGGCAGATCAAACCCTGGCTCTTGGCATTACTGACCAGCAGATCACCATGCTTACCAAACTTGAGACGGGCGCAACCCAAGTCCATGAAAGCCAGGAAGAAAGCCCTCAGCAGACATCTTTCGCCACCCTGCTCTCCAAGGTGGTCAAAAGGGGCGGCCAATGAAAAAATTTCTGCTGCTGCTCGCTCCTTTGCTTTTGCTGCTCATGGTAACGGTGGACTGCCAGGCCGTCACCCTGCCGACGGTACAGATCGGCATGGCGGATACCAACGACCCCAAACAGGTTTCCGTACTCATCGAGATCCTGCTCATTTTCACCGTTTTGTCCATTGCCCCGGCCATTATATTAATGACCACCTGTTTCACCAGACTTGTCGTTGCCTTCTCCTTTCTGAGAAATGCCCTGGGTACGCAGCAGATGCCCCCTGCCCAGCTGCTCATAGGCCTTTCCCTGTTTCTGACCATTTTCATCATGACCCCGGTCCTGAAAGAAATGAACGAGACAGCGGTCACGCCGTACATGAATCAACAAATTGATCTGCAGCAGGCCTTTACCCAAGGCATTAAGCCCCTGCGCGCTTTTATGTTCAAACAGACAAGGGAAAAGGATCTCGCCCTTTTTCTCGGCATCGCCAAAATGCAGAAACCTGCCAACAAGGACGAGGTCCCCACCACGATACTGATGCCCGCCTTTGTCATCAGTGAGCTGAAAACCGCCTTCCAGATAGGCTTCATCCTCTTTCTGCCCTTTCTGGTCATTGACATGGTAGTTGCCAGCGTCCTGCTCTCCATGGGTATGATGATGCTGCCCCCGGTCATGGTTTCTCTGCCCTTTAAACTGCTTCTTTTCGTTCTGGTTGACGGGTGGTATCTCATCGTCGGTTCGCTGGTTAAAAGTTTTGGAGTATAGCTATGGTTCCCATGCAAGCCGTCACATTAGGTCAGAATGCCATCACCCTGGCCCTGCTGCTCTCCGCCCCGCTGCTGCTGGTTGGTATGGCGGTGGGCCTGCTGATCGCCATTTTCCAGGCCACCACCCAGATTCAGGAAATGACCCTGACCTTTGTGCCCAAAATCGTTGCGGTCATGCTTGCCCTGCTCTTTTTTTCCTCCTGGATGCTGATCAAAATGACCGATTACACCCAGGATCTCTTTCTCAGCATCCCGAATCTCATCAGATGACGGGGAGACAAAGATGGTTGATGCCAATTTGCTGAACTGGACACTGAATCAATTCCTGGCCCTGGTCATTATCATGATCAGAGTGGGGCCCTTGCTTTTTTTCATGCCGATTACCGGTTCGCGCAATGTTCCTGCCCAAATCAAGATTCTGCTGACGGTGGCCACCTCCCTGGTCCTGCTGCCTGTTGTCCCGGTCCATGCCGGACAACTGCCGACAACGATGCTCGGTTTTCTCATCTTCATGGCTAGCGAGGTATGCTTTGCCGGCATACTGGCGGTGTTTGCCCGCCTGATTTTTGACGCTGTGCAGATTGCCGGCCAGATGGTGGGCATTCAGATGGGTATGGGCATGGCCGGGGTCATGGACCCCCAGTTCGGTACCCAGGTCTCACTGATCGGCCAATTCTGGAACCTCATTGCCATTCTCATCTTTTTAGGCATTGACGGACATCATCTCTATATCAGAACCCTACAGGAAAGTTTCCGGTGGGTTGAACCGGGAACCCTGCATGTCAGCCAGGCCACCTTTGAGGGCATGATGCAGGGTGCCGGAAGAATGTTTTTGATGTCCGTCAAGATTATGGCCCCGGCCTCGGCAGCTGTTTTCTTTTCCCACATCGCCATGGGCATCATCGCCAAAACCGTGCCGCAGATTCCCATTCTCATTGTGGGCATGCCGCTTAATATCGGGGTGGGTTTTATTTTTGTCGGCTTGTCCCTTGGTTATTTTCTCCCTCTCATGATCAGCCAGTTCGACATGCTGGGGAGAATTCTGCCCAAACTTGCCCAAGGCTTGGGAGGATAACAGATGGCTGAAGAACAGAGCGGCCAGGAAAAAACCGAAGAACCAACCGCCAGAAGACTCCAGGACGCCCGGAAAAAAGGTGATGTGGCAAAAAGCATGGAGATTCCATCAGCCGCGGTTCTGCTGATGGGGCTGCTGACCATCTACCTGCTCAGCGGCTATATGCTGGAGAATTTTCTCAACCTGCTGCGCCATTATCTCACCCATCTGCATACGATTAATATTATACCGGGCAACATGACGGTGATCACCAGGGAGTCCATGCAAGACTTCGCTCTTCTCACCGGGCCGCTTATGCTCATCCTGTTCATCACCGCACTTGTTGCCAATTATGCCCAGGTCGGCGTGATCTTTACCACGGAAAAAATAGAGCCAAAGATGGAGAAAATTGATCCGATCAAAGGGTTCGGCCGTATCTTTTCTCTGCAGACCCTGGCAAATACAGTCAAGTCAATCGCCAAGCTGGCCATAGTCGGCTTTGTGGCCTATAAAGAAATCATGAAAAACCTGGCCGGCATCGCGCCCCTCATGGACCAGGATGCCTATGCCATCCTGGTTTTTTATGCCAAGGTTTCATTCTGGATTTTCCTGAAAGCAGCACTCATCATCGCCGTCTTGGCCGCTTTGGACTATGCCTTTCAACGCTGGCAGTTCATGACGAAAATGAAGATGACCAAACAGGAAGTGAAAGAAGAGGCAAAAATGACGGAAGGTGACCCCCATGTCAAAGGACGGATCCGCTCCATCCAGATGCAGATGGCCCGCAAACGCATGATGACGGAAGTACCAAAGGCCGATGTCATCATCACCAACCCGACGCACCTGGCCCTCGCCCTGGCCTATGACAAGGAAACCATGATCGCGCCGACGGTGATTGCCAAGGGAGCGGGCGTCATTGCCGGAAAAATCAAGGAAGTGGCCCGGGCCCATAACATCCCGATTGTTGAAGATAAGCCTCTGGCCCAGGCCCTTTATAAAGCGGTTGAGATAAACGAACAGATTCCGGAGAACCTCTTCCAGGCAGTGGCGGAGATCCTGGCCTATGTCTACGGGCTTAAAAAGAAAAGCGCGTAAAACAGATTTGAAAAAGAGTTGCCACGCAACAACTTTGAATCAGCAACTTTAACCTTATACCCAATGTGAACCATGGCGGAAAAAACTGACAGACTCGGACTAGCAGCCATCAACATCGAACCGTCAAGCCTCCTGGTGGCGGTAGGCCTTGTGGGCATCCTGATGGTCATGATCCTGCCGCTGCCCACCATGATGCTTGACCTGCTCCTGTCCCTCGGCATCACCATGAGCCTGGTTATTCTGCTGATGTCCATGTACAACACAGACCCGTTGGAATTTTCCGCCTTTCCCTCCCTGCTGCTGCTGACCACCCTCTACCGATTGTCGCTCAATATCGCCTCAACCCGGCTTATTCTGCTCCATGGCCACGAAGGGCCCGGTGCCGTGGGCAAGGTTATCCAGTCATTCGGCAACTTTGTTGTGGGCGGGAGCTTTGCGGTGGGACTCATCATCTTTCTCATCATGGTGCTCATCAACTTCATCGTTATCACCAAAGGCTCCGGCCGTATCGCTGAAGTTGCGGCCAGATTCACTTTGGACGCCATGCCGGGCAAGCAGATGGCCATTGACGCCGACCTCAACGCCGGCCTCATCAATGAGGAAATGGCCAAAAAAAGAAGGGCGGAGATCAGCCAGCAATCCGAGTTTTACGGCTCCATGGATGGTGCCAGCAAATTTGTCCGCGGTGAGGCGGTTGCCAGTATCGTCATCATGATCATCAATATCCTGGGCGGACTTTTCATCGGCATCTTTCTGCAGAAAATGGCCATCGCCCAGGCTGCTGAAACATATACCCTGCTGACCATCGGTGATGGGCTTGTTTCTCAGATACCATCGCTGATCATTTCCACCTCAGCCGGTATCATTGTCAGCCGTGCCGCATCCGAAGACAGCATGGGCAAGGAGCTGATCAAACAGTTCGGCAGGCAGCCCCAGGCCCTGGCCGTGTCTTCCGGCATCATCTTGATTTTCGGCCTGATCCCCGGCCTGCCCCACATCCCCTTTCTCATCCTTGGTGTAGGCATGGGATGGCTTGCCTGGATTGCCTTTCAGTCAATGGCCGCCGAACTGACAGAAGATGAAATTGCCGCGGAAAAAAGAAAGGAAACAGCCCCGCCCCTGGGTTCGCCCGAAACGGTGGAAGCACTGCTTCCCCTTGACACCCTGGAACTTGAGGTGGGCTACGGCCTGATTCCCCTGGTGGATGAATCCCAGGAGGGTGATCTGCTGGAACGTATTCGGGGAATCCGCCGCCAGTTTGCCATTGACATGGGCCTTATCATCCCCCCCTTGCATGTCCGGGATAACCTGCAGATTAAACCCGATGAATATGTACTGCTGCTCAAAGGGGTTGAAATTGCCCGGGGTGAACTGATGATGGGCTACTTTCTGGCCATGGACTCCGGTGCCGCCAAAAGAACGATTGAGGGAATTCCCACGGTGGAACCCGCCTTCAAACTGCCCGCCCTGTGGATTGCCGACGATAAAAAGGATGAGGCCCAGCTGGCCGGCTACACGGTTGTGGACCCCTCCACCGTGGTTGCCACCCATCTGACCGAGGTCCTCCGCACCCATGCGGACGAACTCCTGGGACGTCAGGATACCCAGAAGCTTCTCGACAATCTGGCGAAAAATCATCCAAAGGTTGTGGAAGAGCTGGTGCCCGGGCTCCTCCCCTTGGGAAAACTCCAGAAAGTTCTGCAGAATCTGCTGCGGGAACGGGTTTCCATCAGAAATCTGCTGACCATCGTCGAAACCCTGGCTGACTATGCCCCCATGGGAAAAGATCCGGAAATTCTCACCGAGTATGTGCGACAGAAACTGTCCCGCTCCATCGTCAGCACCATGACAGATGAAACAGGCACCCTGTCGGTTCTGACACTTACCACCCAGATCGAGGATCTTATCCGTGAATCCGTGCAAGCCACGGAACAGGGATCATTTCTCGCACTTGACCCGAATCTGGGCCAGAAAATAATCGAAGCAATCCAGACCAATGTGGATAAAATTGCCCAGGAAGGCTATCAGCCGATCGTCATAACCTCACCGGTGGTGCGGCGCCATCTCCGCAGGCTTATAGAGAGATTTATGCCCCAGGTGGTGGTATTGTCCCATAATGAACTGACCAACCAGTCAAAGATCCAGTCTCTGGGCACTGTTGATATGAAAACTAAAAAATAACCGTTAACCAACTAAGAGCTTGTTCGCAAATAAGCTCTAAGGCAAACTAGCGACTGAACTCATGCGTATAAAAAGATTCGAAGCACCGGACAGCAGAACAGCCTTTGCCATGGTTAAAAAAGAACTCGGCGAAGAGGCCGTTATCCTGGCCAACAAAACCCTTGATGCCGGCACGGCCAACCAGCGTTATGAGGTGGTGGCGGCTATGGATTATGACCTTGAAGCCATTGCCGTTGCCTCAGAAAACAGTGCCGGCTCACCGGCAGGCGGGCAACCGGCAATTTACGGCTATGAATCGTTCCGCAGGAAAAAAGCCGAGGGTTCCCAGGCAACCCCGCAAAAAGCGCAGCAGCCGGCAAAGAACAATGAAATCTCTTTTGAGGCCAATGACCTTCGCCTGCGCTTTGCAAGTCTCCTGCGCCAAAAGGGAATTGAACCACCTGCCAGAAATCAGCCGAAGCCGCCGGTCGTATCTCCTTTACCCAAGGCCAAAACACGTCCCGACCCGGAAGAGGTCAGCCGCTGGCGCAATCAGCTCATTGAGCAGCTGCAGATCAGGCCGCCGGCCATAAACAAGGCAAAAGAGCCGGTGATACTGGTGCTCACAGGACCAACCGGGGTAGGCAAGACCACCACCTCGGCCAAAATTGCCGCCTGGTACAAATTACGGGAAAACTGCAAGGTGGCCCTTCTTTCCATGGACTGTTACCGCATCGGCGCAACCGATCAGATCAGAACCTACGCCCGTATCATGCAGATCCCCTGCGAGATCGTCCTGCGCAAGAACGATTTGCGCAAGGCGGTTGACCGGCATCGCGATTGCGATCTCATCATCATTGATACGGCGGGCAAGAGCCCGTATGATATGGCGCACATAGATGAACTGGCCAGCTGGCTCTCTGACATTGAGGGCACCCAGCCGCAGCTTGTTTTAAGCGCCACCACCAAGAAAGAAGACCTGAAACACATCATCGAAGCCTATGCCTCTCTGGGGCCGACAGGCCTTATCCTGACAAAACTGGATGAAACAAGGGCCTACGCAGCTCTGTGCCAGCAGATTGCCGGAGTTGAAATTCCCATCTCCTATATTGCAACCGGGCAAAGGGTACCGGAAGATTTTATCATCGCCTCAAAACCCTTCCTGGAAAAACTGTTCAAACAGGGATGGAATGCCGTTCTCGGCAATGAAAATTCGTACTCCGCCAGCGGCTCTTAATAAGGAAACTTACTATGCATCAGGCAGAAACCTTGGAAAAAATCATGGATCAGAATCACAACTCACGCGGGCGTTATGCCATGTCGGCATCAGCAAAGGTTCCCAGGGTCATTTGTGTTACCAGCGGCAAGGGAGGAGTGGGCAAAACCAACATTGTCGTTAATCTGGCTTACAGCCTGGCGCAACTGGGGAAAAAAGTCGTGGTGCTGGATGCGGATCTCAACCTGGCCAATGTGGACGTTCTGCTGGGACTTACCCCCCGCCATAATCTGCACCATGTTTTTCTGGGCGAAAAAACGCTGAAAGAAATCCTGGTGAAAGGGCCGGGAGGCATCTCCATTCTGCCGGCAAGCTCGGGAATTCTCGAGCTCTCCGACCTGACCGAGGAGCAAAAGCTCTACTTCCTCGCCGAAATGTCAGAACTGGGCGAAGATATCGATATCCTCCTGATAGACACCGCCGCAGGCATCAACAAAAATGTCATCTATTTTACCCTGGCTGCCGAGGAGCGCGTGATCGTTCTCACGCCGGAACCCACATCTCTTACCGACGCTTATGCCATGATCAAGGTCCTCTCCACCCGCCATGACGTAAAAAAATTCCGTATCCTGGTCAATTCGGCCCATTCGGAAAAGGAGGCGGTTGCCGTTTTCCGGCAGCTCGCCCTTGTTGCCGACCGTTTCCTGGAAACACTTTCGCTTGATTATCTCGGCTACATCCCCTATGACAAAAAACTTCCCCAGGCTGTCAGGGCTCAACGTCTTGTCACGGAACTCGCCCCTCACTGCCCGGCATCCGCCATGTTTCACAAGCTTGCCAAGTTTATTGCCCAAGAAGACAAAGTCGCCCAGAGTGATGGAAATATTAAATTTTTCTGGCAACGACTGCTTGATTTATAATATAGTAGGTGAGTAAAGCATTCAGCCGTCTTGGCGGAAATGACCATTCAGCAAGGGACCAATTCAACCAGCGACATGAACAAGCAACAATCACCAAAATTCAAGGATTATACCAAGGCTTACTTCAGCCCTTCCTCCGAACTATCCCCGGAAA
The DNA here is from genome assembly GCA_018816555.1 of Pseudomonadota bacterium. Lineage (GTDB taxonomy): Bacteria > Desulfobacterota > Desulfobulbia > Desulfobulbales > SURF-16 > SURF-16. Next base: position 43,315 of record JAHIVT010000039.1, on the reverse strand, counting down.
AGCGCAATGAACTGATCCTGACCTATACGCCCCTGATCAAATATATCGCCAGTCGCCTTGCCAGCCGCCTGCCGTCTCAGGTGTCCATTGATGACCTGATCAGCTCCGGCATTATCGGACTCATCGACGCCATTGACAAATTTGATATGAGCAAAAATGTCCAGTTCAAAACCTATGCGGAATTCCGCATCAAAGGGGCAATGCTCGATGAACTTCGCTCACTTGACTGGGTTCCCCGCTCGATCCGCCGTAAAATCACCGATCTGGAACAGACCTGCTCGCTGCTGGAAAAAAAACTTGGCCGTCCGGCAACCGATGAAGAGATGGCACAGCAACTCAAGATGACCCTGGGCAATTTCCATAAACTGCTGGACGAGACCAAATCCGTAACCTTTCTGGACATAGAGCTTCTGCGCCAGAGAAACACCGACGGCAATTTGTCAGACTCCCTGCTCGAGCCTTTCTCAGGCATTGAAACCGATCCCTTTTCAGCAATCAATCTCGCCCAGATAAGGGATCTGGTGGCCAAGGCCATTGAGGAATTACCGGAAAAGGAACGATTAACCGTATCCCTTTATTATTATAATGAACTGACCATGAAGGAAATAGGTCATGTTCTCGGTTATACCGAGTCACGCATCTCGCAAATGCACAGCAAGGCCATGTTGCGTCTGCGCACAAAACTGAAAAAAGCACTTGCCAGTTGATTCAAACTTTACGTAACCTATAAAATCATATAATATTTTTTGTTTGTAATTATTTTTCACGAAAAATCCATTTTGTTCTGCGATATCAAGTGGAATTTATTTGCTTACGAAATTTTTCTGGCCATTATTAAGATCAATGCAGTAACGGGTGCCTTGAAAAATTAGGAATCTGGTTCGAGGACAAGGAGCGGTAAAAATAAAAAGCACCCCAAGGAGTATAAACTCCGCATATTGGGTATATGTGAGCATTTTTCTTTTTGCCGCGACGCAGTAATCGGGCCAGAGGGCAATTTTTCAAGGTTTCCCAAAGCCGTTTTTTCATCAGAGGGGGATGATATGGCAGATACCAATATAAAAGTTCTTGTTGTTGATGATTTTGCCACCATGAGGAGAATTGTCAAAAACATCCTGGTGCAGCTCGGCTATAAAAATATTGTCGAGGCTGATGACGGCACAACCGCGGTTGATCTGCTCAAGAGCGAAAAGGTAGACATGATTATTTCAGACTGGAACATGCCCAAGATGACAGGTCTCGACCTGCTCAAGCATGTTCGGGGTGATGCCAAGCTGGCCAACATTCCCTTTATCATGGTTACGGCCGAGGCACAGCAGGACAACATCATTCTTGCCGTTAAGGCCAAGGTAAGCCAGTATATCGTCAAACCCTTCACCGCCGAAACACTTGGCGAAAAAATTGATAAGGTTTTAGGCAAGTAATCTCTGGCGCAGCAATGATCCCCTGCCAGCCGACGAAATCTCGATCAGGCACCTGATGCGCCACCCTGTTTTTTTTACATGAACAATAAATGGCAAACGACTCTGATTCAAAAGATTTATTTGACTTTGATCTGCCGGAAGGTCTGGACGATGACCTAGGAGGTGACTGGGAATCTGCTTTTCAGGCAGAGGATTTTATGCTCACGCCTGAAGACGAGGCCGAGGTTTTCTTTGAAAAAGAGGCGGGAACCGACGGTGACGAGCTTGACCTGGCCTCTCTGCTGGAAGGCGAGGATTCACAACCGAAACATGCCGCCCCCCTCTCCCCGGCAGCCGCGGCAGCGGAAACAGGCGAAGGCGAAGAGCACAGCAAAAAAGCCTTCAGCCTGCCCTCTTTTCTGCCAGCCGCTCTCCTGGCCTTCCTGGCCAGATATACCGGATGGTTTCAATCCCGGCCATTTTACCAGAAAATCCTTTTCCCAAGCCTTGCTGTTGTCTCCATTATCTTTCTCTGCGCAGTTCTTTTTTTCCGCTCCACCAACCAGCAACTTGCCGAGAAACAACCTGCTGCTCTGGCGCCACCCGTTGAAACAAAGGTACCTGCAGACCAGAAAAATCAGCCGGGACTTGCTTCCTCTTCGCCTCCGCAGACTCTCCAGCAACCTGAGGTAACAACTCCAGTACCTGCTCAAATCAGAAAGAAATGGCCCATGCGGGCTTTTTTTATTGCTGTCCAGCCAAAAGACAGCACAGAGGGAGTCCTGGTCAGAATTGATTTAAATCTGATCCTTCTTCTTGACCCGTCCACCAATATTCCCGAAGAAAAACGTGCTTTTGTCCGGGATACCATATTTCAGTTTTTTGTAAACCGCCCTCCTGAAGAATTACGCCGCTATTCCCTTGCCAGAGGTGAAATGATCCGCAACCTTGAATCCTGGCTGCAAAAGGAATGGCCCCATAATCCCATTGCCTCCATCATGTTTGATCGCTATCAGATTCTTAATTAAAATCCCGCCGGACAATAATACAATTTTGTAAACGCCCATCATCTTTATTACAATTATGTAATAAAATCACGACACCTTTGCTGTGCAGACTTTTTTTCTGACATAAAATCAACAAGATAGCAGCAAAGATATCTGGCACATTGTTTGCTTACGTGCGTAAAGGCCTTTAATCATCTTAGCATACAATGAGATTTCCACAGGGAGGAACCACAACAAATGATCTCCGGAGCCGATACCGCTTTTATCCTTGTTTCCGCGGCACTTGTCCTGCTGATGACACCGGGACTGGCTATTTTCTATGCCGGCATGGTGCGGGGCAAAAACGTCCTTGCCACCATCCTGCAATCTTTTATCATGATTTCGGTCATCAGCATCGAATGGGTTTATATCGGCTACAGCATGTCCTTTGGCCCTGATATCGGCGGATTTATCGGCGACCTGTCTTTTTTCTCCTTGCACGGGGTGACCAGCGCCCCAAGCGAGATTTACGCCACCACCATCCCCCAGAACGTCTTCATGATCTATCAGTGCATGTTTGCCATTATCACCCCGGCACTGATCACCGGCGCCTTTGCCGAACGCATGCGCTTCGGCCCTTTTCTCATCTTCGGCCTGGCCTGGACCATCCTGGTGTACAACCCGGTCTGCCACTGGATCTGGGGCAATGGCGGCTGGCTCGCCGCCAGGGGCGTGCTTGATTTTGCCGGCGGCCTTGTCGTGCATCTCACCTCCGGCATGGCCGCCCTGGCGTCGGTCATTGTTCTCGGCCCCCGCAAAGGCCTTGGCCGGGAAAGCTTCATGCCCCACAGCCTGCCCCTGACCCTGCTCGGCACCGGACTGCTGTGGTTCGGCTGGTTCGGCTTTAACGGCGGCAGCGCTCTGGCGGCCAACGGCATTGCCGCAACCGCTTTTATCTCCACCCATCTTGCCGGCATGGCCGGCATGGGGATGTGGCTGCTGGTTGAATGGGTTCATCGAAAAAAACCGACAACTCTCGGAGCCGCATCAGGGGCAATTGCCGGTCTCGCCACCGTTACTCCCGGCGCCGGCTTCATCACCCCCAATTCCGCCATCATCATCGGCATCATAGCAGGCCTTTCCTGCTATCTGGCAGTCAACCTGAAAAACAAAATCGGCTTTGACGACAGCCTGGACGTGGTGGGCATCCACGGTCTGGGCGGTATTATCGGCACGATCTGCCTCGGCCTTTTTGCTACCAAGTCCGTCAATCCAGGTGGCGCCGACGGTCTTTTTGCCGGCAATGCGGCATTTCTAACCACCCAGCTCTTCGGTGTGGCGGTTGTCGGCGCCTACGCATTTACGGTCAGCTTTATCCTGTTGAAAATCATCGACATCACCTGTGGCGGACTCAGGGTGAGCCGTGAAAACGAGTTGCTGGGCCTCGACCAGAGCGTGCACACCGAAACAGCGTACAACATGTAATGCAATGTATTGAGCAGTCAAAAAAATACTTAAAGCAAAGTGTTCTTTGCGGTACAATGAAAAATTAACATTAAATCCCGCAAAGAATAATTTTACCCACACAAGGAGTTCCTCAATGAAAAAAATCGAGGCAATCATCAAACCTTTCAAGCTTGACGATGTGAAAGATGCCCTTAATCAGTTGGGCGTTAAAGGCATGACCCTCACCGAAGTGAAGGGCTACGGTCGTCAGAAAGGTCATAAAGAAATATATCGGGGGGCGGAATACGTTGTTGACTTCATTCCCAAGGTCAAACTGGAGCTGATCGTCAGCAACGATCAGGTCAGCGAAATTGTCGAGGTCATCCGCAAGGCGGCCTTGACCGGAAAAATCGGCGACGGCAAAATCTTTGTTTTACCTGTCGAAGAGGTCATTCGGGTACGCACCGGCGAAACAGGCGAGGAAGCCATCTAAATGGTGACGGAACTGCGCGCCAGACGTGACGCCCTGGAGACATTGTGGCGCCAGGGCTTGAGCGGGCATGCCCTGCTGGAAAAACACACCAGCCTCATGGATGCTGCCCTGGCAGAATATTTCAGGGAGAGCGGCGCAGACCAGGAAAACATGTGCCTGGTTGCCTTGGGAGGATACGGCAGAAAAGAACTTTTCCCTTACTCGGATATCGATCTCATGCTGCTTTATCGCCCTGAGGCGGAAAAGCAGCTTAACGATGTAGCTGAAGCCATATTTTATCCACTGTGGGATGCCGGACTTGAAGTGGGGCACGGGGTGAGAACGCCGGCCACCTGCATCGAAGAGGCCGGCAAAGATTTTTTTCTGCTGGTCTCCCTGCTTGACTCAAGGCTCATTGCCGGCTCCAGTGATCTTCTCACCGCCCTGCATGCGGATTTTCAAAAGACATTTGTGAAGGGCCAGCGCACAACCTTTTTACAGGACATGCTTTTCCATCGGCAGAAACGGCATGAGCGCTTCGGCAACCATACCTATCTGCTTGAGCCCCATATCAAGGAGAGCCGAGGCGGTTTCCGCGACATCCAGGCCATGCTCTGGTCCGCCCAGGTTCTATTCAACCTCAAACAACCTCAAGATCTGGAGAGGGCCGGTTTGATATCAACAGAAGAGCTGCAGTCGTTTGAAAAGGCCTGTGACACCCTGATCAAAATAAGAAACCGTCTCCATTACATCAGCGGCCGCAAAAACGACCAGCTCTTTTTCGAGCACCAGGAGGAAATGACCAAGGCCTTCGGCTATAAGAACCAACAGGGCATGCTCGGAGTCGAGCGCTTCATGCGCGACATTCATGCCCACCTGCAGACCATCGCCCTGACCTCAGACCTCTTCTTCGAGCATGCCACCGAGGTGCTGGGGCTTGTGCAAACCGGAAAGCAACCTCAGGACAAGGAACTGGAAAAGGGCATTACCCTTCGCCAGCGACGCATCCACCTGACGGACATCGCCCTGGCGGCCAAGCGCCCCTATTTACTCATGCGGGCCTTCACCCATGTTGCCCAGACCGGCGCCCCCCTGCACCACCGCACTAAAAAACTCGTCAGCGGGAATCTGCATCTTATTGAAGCAAAAACACGGAATTCCAAAAGGATGAACAAGGCCTTTCTGGAAACCATCCAGGGGCCAAATCCACTTCCGGCCCTCACCGACATGCTGGAAAGCGGCCTGCTTTACACCTATATCCCTGAATTTCTTCACCTGAAATCCCTGGCCCAGCATGACATCTATCATGTTTTCACTGTCGACCGGCATCTGCTGCAAACGGTTGAGGAAATCAATCTGCTCCGCTCGCTTGAGCATTCGCTTTTTATCACTGTCCCTTCCCCGTATATCCTTTTTCTTGCGGCCCTGCTGCATGATATCGGCAAGGGTTTCGGGAAAAACCATGCGGAATACGGGGCTGAACTGGCTGGTGATATCGGTAAACGGCTGGGAATGCCCGAGGCCGACATCAACTGTCTCACCTTCCTCGTTCGTGAACATCTTTTTTTAGCGGAAATTGCCCAACGCCGGGACCTGGAAGATGAGGCACTCATTCTCCGTTGTGCCAAACAGCTCAACGACCCGGACCGGCTGACCATGCTTTACCTGCTGACCATCGCCGATGCAAAAGCCACAGGCCCCTCCGCCTGGTCGGACTGGAAGGCGGCCCTTCTTCTCGAACTTTACCTGAAGGTAGCCAACACCTTAAGTCGTGACGACCTCACCCTGCCTGATCCCCGCGAGGAGATTACCTGGATGAGAGGACAGGTGGCCGCCCTGCTCGGCGAAAGCCCTGCCGTTCCCTTGAAAATCCTGCCGGACGATTATCTGCTCGGCAACTCTCCTGACGAAGTTGTCCGGCATATACGCCTGCATGAAGAATTGAAGAAGCATGAGGTCATCGTCAAACCGAGCCAGGAAAAAGGTCACTGGTCGATTCTGATAATGGCCCAGGACAGACCTGGAATCTTAAGCAAAATCTGCGGGGTGATGGCCCTGCACAATCTGAAAGTTCTGGCCGCGCAGATCTACACCTGGCTTGATGGCACGATTGTTGATATCCTTCATGTTACATCGATGCTGGACAATCAATTCGAGGACCAGAACTGGCAGACCCTGGAGGATGACCTTGGCAAGGCAATCCATTTCAGAATCGGGCTCACCCATCGCCTCCACCAGAAACTGACCGCCCTGGGCGCTACTCCCACCCAATTGGGCCAGCGCCCGCCGGCCAAGGTCGTCATTGATCCGGTGGCCTCTGATAATTTCACGGTTATTGAAGTCTATGCCGTAAACAGGCCGGGCCTGCTGTACGACATTACCCGCACCCTGTCTGATTTCGGCATCAACACCTTCCGTGCCAAAATCGGCACCAAGGCGGACCAGGTCGTGGATGTGTTTTATGTACTGGATCACCAAGGGCTTAAAATCGAGGAGCCGTCCTTTAAGAATGAGATAAAAAACGGCCTGCTTCATGCCGCCGCCTGATGGGTTACCTAAATGAATACATTTTCGTTTTATTTATTACATTTTTGTAACAAATAAAAAACTTGCCACCCGCCGCGGAATATGGAAAATTAAGACCTGCTCAGTAATGTAACTTGGAGTTCAACAGAGAGCTTATGGTTACACTTTTGTACAAACCGTAACAGAATTTGAATGAGACATATGGACATACTGCGATTATTCGAGCAAGAACCCAGGCAAAGGCATGGGAGAACTTGCCGCGAAACCATCCTGAGAACATGAATATTCCCTGCAGTGGGGATCTTTATTCAGCAATCATTATGCAAGGAGAAAACAACAATGTGTACCGAATGTAACTACGGAAGCTGCCCTGATCTTATCAACATCAATGTGCCGGAGCTTTTCGCCTCCAATGTTTTCAGCGAAAAAATCATGAAAGAGAGGCTGCCCAAGGAGACCTACAAAGCACTGAAAAAAACCATCGAAATGGGCGCCTCCCTGAAACCGGAGACAGCGGCCGTTGTCGCCAATGCCATGAAAGACTGGGCCATCGAGAAAGGCGCCACCCACTATACGCACTGGTTTCACCCTCTCACCGGCTCAACCGCGGAAAAACATGATTCCTTTATTGCGCCGACCGAGGATGGCAGCGTCATCATGGAGTTTTCCGGCAAACAGCTCATTCAGGGTGAGCCGGATGCTTCATCCTTCCCCAGCGGAGGACTGCGCGCCACCTTTGAGGCAAGAGGTTATACCGCCTGGGACTGCACCTCGCCGGCCTTCCTGAAAGAAGACGCCGCCGGCAACGTCACCCTGTGCATTCCCACCGCCTTCTGCTCCTATAAAGGCGAAGCCCTGGATAAAAAAACACCACTGCTCCGCTCCATGGCCGCAGTATCCACCCAGGCCCTGCGTGTTCTGCAGGCGCTCGGCAACACCACCTCCAAGCGAGTCACCTCTACCGTCGGCGCCGAGCAGGAGTATTTCCTCGTGGAAAAGGAGTACTTTCTGAAACGCCTTGATCTCATTACCTGCGGCAGAACACTTTTCGGCGCACCCGCCCCCAAGGGACAGGAACTTGAAGACCAGTATTTCGGCGCCATCAAGGATCGTGTATCCGCCTTCATGAAGGATCTCGACATTGAACTGTGGAAGATGGGCATCACCTCCAAGACCAAGCATAACGAGGTTGCCCCGGCCCAGTACGAAATGGCGCCGGTATTCGCCACCACCAACATCGCCGCCGACCACAACCAGTTGGTCATGGAAACCATGCAGAAGGTTGCCCTGCGCCACGGCATGGTCTGCCTGCTGCATGAAAAGCCCTATGCCGGAGTCAACGGTTCCGGCAAACACAACAACTGGTCATTGAGCACCGATGACGGCATCAACCTGCTTGAACCCGGCAACACCCCCGAGGACAATGCCCAGTTCCTGGTTTTCCTCTGCGCCCTGCTGAAAGCTGTGAACACCCATGCCGACATCATGCGCGCCACCTGCGGCAGTTCCGGCAATGATCATCGCCTGGGCGCCAACGAGGCACCGCCGGCCATTATATCGGTGTTTCTCGGCGAAGAACTGACCAACATTCTCTCCGGCCTGGCCAAGGGAGAGAAGATCTGCTCTGCAGCAGGATGCAGGATGCTGAAAATCGGCGTTGACTCCCTCCCCGAGCTGCCCAAGGACAACACCGACCGGAACCGCACCTCACCCTTTGCCTTTACCGGCAACAAATTCGAATTCCGCATGGTCGGCTCATCCCAGTCGATTTCCGGCCACAACGTGGCGCTGAACACCATCGCTACCGAGGCCCTTGACGAAATTGCCACCCGACTGGAGAAGGCCAAGGACGTCAACGCCGAGATCCTCAACATCATCAAAGACACCGTAAAAAATCATGAGAAAATCATCTTCAACGGCAACAACTACAGCCAGGAATGGGAAAAAGAGGCCGAGAAGCGGGGTCTGCCAAACATCAAGACCACTGTTGACGCCCTGAAATCCCTGGTCACTCCAAAGGCCTTCAAGTTGTTTGCCAAATACAATGTCCTCAGCAAGGAAGAGCTGCACTCCCGCTACGACATCTACACCGAACAGTTCTCCAAGCATATCAATATCGAGGCGCAGACCGCCATGCAGATGGTGCGCAGACTTTATTTCCCCGCTGCGATCCGCTACATGACAGAGCTCGGCAATTCCATGGCCGTGGCGGGCAAGTCAGCCACAGTGCAGAAGGAACTGCTGGAATCCATCGGTAGTCTGCTTACCTCGGCAAACAAAAAACTTAAAAAACTCGAAGAAGAGACAATTAAGTCTCAAGCCATTGACAAGGTGGACAAACAGGCCGTCGCCTTCCGTGACAAAGTGCGGCCCTGTTTAAACGACCTGCGGGCAGACATTGACGCAATTGAGGTGCTTATGCCCAGCGATCTCTGGCCAGTGCCGGTTTACAGCGATATGCTGTTCAAACTGTAATTCGCAGACAGGATAAAACCGCGGCAGCAGCGGGGGAGGGCAGTCCAATTCTCCTCTGTTGCCGCCCCACAGCTTGTGTGGGGATCGCCAATACGGCCCGAGGTTCGCTGAGAATCCCGGGCTTTTTTCATTCACTTATCTCAATTCTCTGAGATCGTATGCTTTACAACACCTTCATCCACATACCGGGCATCGGAGAAAAAACGGAAAACCAGATCTGGCATTCCGGCATTCATACCTGGGATCAATGGCAACCACCCTATCCTCCCAACCTGCCCCAGGCAAAAATCAATCTCATCACGTATCATCTGGAACACTATCTTAAGCAGCAGGACGGCTCCGCCTCATTTTACGCCAAACTCCTGCAGCCGGCTCATCACTGGCGCCTTTTCCCCCATTTTCGGGACAGGACAGCCTTTCTTGATATCGAGACAAACGGCATGGGTTTGGACCAGTGTGAAATCACCACCATTGCCCTATACGATGGCAGGACAATCCGCACCTACGTCCAGGGACGCAATCTGGAACAGTTCACCCGGGACATTGATGATTATGAGGTTATCGTTACCTACAGCGGCAAAAATTTCGATGTGCCGGTGATAGAATCATGCCTGCATACCAGGCTCGAACAGGTGCATATCGATTTACGATACATTCTGGCTAAGCTCGGCTACAGAGGAGGTCTGAAAGGGTGCGAAAGACAACTGGGGATCAACAGAATGGAACTGGATGGAGTTGACGGCTACTGGGCAGTGCTTCTCTGGCAGGAATTTGCCCGCAGCGGCAATGACAGGGCGCTGCAAACCCTGCTTGCCTACAATATTGCCGACGCTGTCAATCTGGAACCCCTGCTGGTTCATGCCTACAATCTGAACATTGCCCCCACTCCCTTTGCCCTCAACAACTACATCCCGCTGCCGAAGAATCCTGCCTCGCCCTTTTATCCGGACAAGGAGATCATCACGAAAATCCGGGAGATGATGCATCTATCCCTATAAATAGATGATGATGGCCCCGCTTTTTTCCCGTTGCCCGTTTTCCCATACATAATTTCTGATTTCCCTGCCGGCCTTCATGGCCTTTACCATGCCTTCCACCAGATCCCGCAGCACGGGAAGCCCTTGGGAATGAAGGCCCTTACCGGTGATTACGGCAACTGTCCTGAGCCTTTTTTTACGAGCTGTCAAAAGAAAATTCGCCACTTTCCGCTCGGCTTCCGGCGCGGTTAATCCATGCAGATCCAAGTATTCCTGAGGCGAGGGGTAGATAAATTTTTTGCCGGGCTTTCCTCCCCGTTTGCTGGTCATTACTGCCAAAGCTTCCCTGTCAAAAGAGGTGGGATCAAACAGTTCGGCAAAGGACGTCTGTTCTCTATCCGGCAAATCACCGCCGAAATGAAAATCATCATCAGTTAAGTGGGGCAGTCCGCCCTTATGTCTTGTTATTTTCTTTTTCACGGCCGGTCAAAATTGCCCTGCGGAAAGCACTGTTTATTGTCTGATAACATTTTTATTAAATAAACCATTCACATGCTTCTTTATAACCGCCAATGCAACTTATTCATTCAAGAATTTTACCCATGGCAAGGCGCTTTGCAGATTTTAACGTAAGTATGCCCGGGAGAACATCTGTCCGATTACTTTCCACAAATCGGTATAAATTTCACTATGTACTGTTTAATGACTTAAGTGAGTGGCAGAGTGGACTGATTTTATTTTTCCTTTGCCAAAGCCGGGGACAGAATGATTTTCGAAAAAACCGCGAAAAAAATTCAGTCCCCTCAGTCTGGAAGAAAAATTAAATCTGTCTCCCGGTCTTAAGTTAACGACATTGATGTACTGTTTATTGACGAAAATGATTCTGAGCAGGAAGGCAGGGAAAAGACCAAGGTTGTTAAAATAAAGCAATGGCCAACTGCCTGGGCACTTTTAACAACCTGGAGAGAAAACACAACCGGGTTAAAGGACAATCTGATCTATGGGCCCCTGATAGATTACCGGGGTAATGCCACGGCTGGCAATAGCCCTTTCCGCAGCCTTGCAGATGGTAGCCATATAGACTTTCTGGCAATCCTGGATAATATCGGCGATCCATTCACACATATCTCGATCAAAAAACTCGGCAAAAAATGGCTCTGAGACCCTTTCTCCCACAAATTGCAGCCCAGGGAATGGAGAAAAAACTTCCCTCCCATCATGGCAACGGTGTCGTGATTAATTACAAGTTATATGCCATCCGCACCCCTTTTCTGCTCCATAATCACAACCAGTCGTTATCTCGTTATAAAGTCGTTTATGCCGCTTGACACGTTACGCAAACAAATCAATTTTTTTCTACCCCAGATCTGTTGCATAATTCAATTTTTTGAACTTTTCAGCTTGACCGCCCTGCACATTGCGAATAATGTTTTTTCATATAAGAACTGCGTAAATTTTTCTTTGGGGTCTCCTTCCGCCCATAACTAAGCTGATCATCAGGTAACAGAGAGGTAAGACACTTGACAAACAACACGAGTATTCCTGACGGATATATCAAGAAAGAAACAATGTGGTTCGTTGTATTGGTAGCGCTTGCCTTCGGCTTTCTGGCAGGAATTGTTTTCAGCGTTTATAAATCCGGTCCGGCTCCGGCACCCGTCAGCCAGCAGGCCGTTCCGCAGCAAAGCCAGATCCCGGCTGTTGACGCGCAGACATCCCAGACTATTCTGGCCCTGGAAAAAGAGGTGATTGCCCACCCGGACAACGTTGAGGCGTGGACCCAGTTGGGCAATTATTATTTTGACAGCAACAATTTTGGCAAGGCCATTGAGGCCTACAATAAATCACTTACATTAAACCCAAATAATGCCGACGTTTTGACCGATCTGGGCGTCATGTATCGCCGCAATGCCAACCCCAAAGATGCGATTGCAGCTTTTGATCGGGCCATAGCAGTCAATCCGGAGCATCCCACCGCCAGGTTTAACCGGGGCATCGTGCAGCTCTATGACCTGAAAGATCGTGACGGAGCAATCAAGACATGGGAGGAGCTGGTGAAACTTCACCCTGACGCCAAGGCGCCGAATGGACAACCTGTCACCGAAATCATCACCACGGTCAAAGAACAGCAATAATCCCAGGCAAGCCCCCTTCTCCGAATCAGAGCAGCTCTGCTGCTCTGATTTTCTCCAATTCTTAAAAAAGTTTCCTAAATAATCTGTAATTGCTATAGTAAGGTATTGGGATAGCAAAAAAGCGTGGTCACTTTTGACTGTCTCACAACCCCCTATGACAGCCGTACAGTGCATGATACTTAATGATTTATCGTCAAGAAAATTCGGAGTCGGGACTTTTCACGGAGCCATCATTTTTGACAGCGAGGTTCAGCTTATGCCGAGATCCTGCTTCAACTCAAAAACACCCTATATACCTACATTTTCCTTTTCTTAATCAAATCACTGCGCCAAAGCTGTGAAATCATCTCCCCACTATCCACTTACATCTCTCTTTGCCCTTGTTGCCGTCATGCTGACAGGGGCTTTTCTGTTGATGTCCACCCATTTCTATTTCCATCATCTTTTAACGCAGCTTGAAAAAACCACGGCCAATGAAAGGGCAAGACGTATCATCGGGGAACAGATAGTCAGCGACCTGCATCAGGCAAGCGCCCAATTTTATCAGATGCTTGCTGAAGTACGGATGGAAAAACGTAAATTTACCCAAAACCTCATCCAGCAGGAACTTGCTGATATACGCTCCGCCCTCAAGGTTATTGAAGTTGGCGGTGTTTTTCATAAGGCAATCCAACTGAATTTTTCGCCAGAAGAAAAACTGATTGACGAAATCCCTTACAAAAAGACCGACAAGGAGAGGTATCTGATTGAATTGCTGGAGATCAACCCCCTTCTTACTGAAATTGAAGAGAAAATGATCATACTGGAAAATCTGCTGCACAAACGTGATGAACTGCAGCAATCAGCCAGTCAAAACAATGATCAGTTCCAGATCCAACAGGAACTTCATCGATTTCTTAAAAATACGGAGCCCCTTTTCAACAAAATCAGCGAAGCGGGTAAAAGTATCTATTTTATCAATACTAAACGACTACATGAACTGGATATAGAGGAAAAAGCTCTTGCCAGGAAATACCAGAAGGTAGAATTGGCGATTTTTATTTCAATCTTTACCCTCACCTTCACCTTGTTTTTTGTGCTGGCCCAGAAGATTCTCTCCATCAACAAAAAACTGCAGCAGGAAATCCTTGAAAAAGGACAGGCCGAAGATCTCATCAGCAGGGCGAAACAGGAGTGGGAACGGACATTTGATGCAGTCCCGGACCCCATTGTTCTCCTTGACAGAGAACACCGCATTATCCGTCTCAACAAAGCCATGGCATCGCTGGTGGGCAAACCAGTGGCGCAATGTGTCGGCTTGAAATGTTATCAGGTGATGCACGGGACTGACGCCCCCCCTTCATATTGCCCACATTCTTTGCTGATCAATGATCAAAGAGAACACAAAACCGTTAAATTCATGGATCTTTTCGGTATTTTCTTTGAAATTTCCGTTTCCCCCCTGTTCAATCGTGAAGGGGAGCTCATCGGTTCCGTGCATATAGCCCGTGATATCACCGATCAGAAAGAGGCGGAAAATGCCCTGTATAAAGCCAATGAGGAACTGGAGCAGAAAGTTGAGCAAAGAACCATCGTACTGAAAAGATTTATCGATGAACTGCAGTACGAAATATCAAACCGCATCAAGGCCGAGGAGGCACTTTTCCAGACCCAGCATCAACTTCTGCACGCCGAAAAACTCAGTGCCATCGGCAAACTCTCTGCCTCAATCGCCCATGAGTTCAACAATCCTCTTTTTGCTGTCATGAATATTCTCAGCGGTGTGCAACAACACGAAACCCTCTCCCCGCAGAATGAGAGGATGCTTGAACTGGCTATTCAGGAGTGCGACAGGATGAAGATGCTGATCCAGAACCTGCGTGATTTTAATCGTCCGTCCACCGGAGTGCATGTAGCCACCGACATCCACCAGACCATCGACAACATGCTGCTGCTATGCAAAAAAGAATTCACCGACAGAAAAATTATGGTTGAAAAGAATTTCGCCGTCAACATGCCGGCGATCCTGGTGGTAAAAGACCAGATCTGCCAGGTACTCCTCAATCTCCTGACCAATGCCCGCGATGCCTGTAAAAACGGCGGGGCCATCAAAATCAGTACAGAAGTGCTCGACAAACAGGTGGCCATCAGCGTGGAAGACAACGGCTGCGGTATTGAGCCTGATCATCTGCACAAGATATTCAAAGCCTTTTTCACCACCAAACAGGAGCTTTCCGGAACTGGATTGGGACTTGCCGTTTCGCTGGGCATTATTGAAAAGCATGAAGGAACGATCTCGGTGAATTCCGAACTGCAGAAGGGCAGCGTCTTTACCATCACCCTGCCGATCATCCCGGAAAATAATGATATGGGTGAATACAGAATCCTCATCTGAAACCCATCTTTCAGAGACGAAAATCTAATTTTGCCGTCCACCCTTAAATAAATAGTGTAACGGCTAGCCAGCCCAGGGCCTCACCAAACTCGCAGCTTGCGCCCAGCACATCTCCTGTGACCCCGCCCAGCAATTCATGGGCACGATACCGCAGCCAGAATGACGGCACCATTGTGACGTAAAAAACTGCGGCAATACCTATCAATATGCGGGTCTGCGAGCTGACCGCAGCCAGAACAGGCAGCAGAAACAGAAAGCCGATCAGGATCTCCTTTACCGTTATGTGTCCGACAAACATCTGCCCTGTCCCGTTTTTGCGGGGATAACGGCTTTTCCAGGCCAGGGTCATCATGGCCCAACGGGAAGCTGCCGGTACAAAGGCAATGCAGATAAAAAGAACAAAAGTGGATAAATCCTGCCAGGTCTGCACAAAAGTGAGCAGGGTAGAAAGACCGGCGGTTTTTAACAGCAGGACCACCACAATACCCACCACCCCGAAAGCACCGGTGGCTGAATCCTTCATGATGGCCAATCTTTTTTCCGCCTCAAAGCTACCTCCCATGCCGTCAAACAGATCCGCTACGCCATCAAGATGCAGCCCCCTGGTCAACCAGGCTTCAAAGGCAACAAGCAATACGGCTGCTGCTAAAGGCGCAAGCCCGGCAGCCAGCATCAGCCAGCCGCAGCAGGCCATGGCCATCCCGATTATCCAGCCGGTCAGGGGGAAAAATGCCCCGCTTTTCGCGATATCTTCCTGCGTCACGCAAGTAAGTTTTACAGGAATAATAGTCAAAAAAGATATGGCAACGGCAATGGAGCGAATCATGGGCTTCTTCCTTGTCTCATCTCGAGATTATCAGGCGCTCACCCCGGCCTCGGCAAATGTGGCCATCTCGTTGATAATTTTCACCCCGGCCTCGATGATGCCCATGGCAAGGGCTGCTCCGGTTCCTTCACCGAGTCGCATATCCAAGTTAAGGATGGGAGAAAGACCAAGTTTTTCAAAAAAAATGCGGTGTCCCTGTTCAGCCGACATATGGCTGAAAAAACAATAATCAGCCACATTTTCTGCAAGCTGCAAAGCAACCAGAGCTCCGGCAGTTGAAATAAAACCATCAATCACCACGGCAACCCGGCTGCGGGCACACTCGAGAATCATACCACAGATGGCGGCGATCTCAAGCCCACCCAGGGCGGCCAGTATTTCCAGAGGACCATGGAGATGCTCTTTATTGATCTCAAGGCCTCTCTTGATCACCTCGATCTTATGATTGAACGTGGCATCATCGATGCCGGTACCCCTACCGGTAATCTCTTCCACTTCGACATTAAGGAAGGCGGCAAAAAGGGCGGCCGACGGGGTTGTGTTGGCTATCCCCATCTCACCTGTGCCCAGAATCCTTGCCCCTTTGCTGATGGCCTCACGGGCGGTTTCCACGCCAACGCCAATGGCCTGCAATGCCTCACCAATTCCCATGGCCGGGCCTTTGGCCAGGTTTGCCGTACCGGCTTTCACCTTACGCGAGACCAAACCAACTTCGTTCATCTCCGCGGCCACGCCCACATCAATAACCCACACCTCCGCGCCCACATGGCGCGCCAGCACATTGACCCCGGCCCCACCCCGCAAAAAATTATAAACCATCTGCCGGGTCACATCCTGGGGCACACTGCTCACCCCCTCCTCCGCCACCCCATGATCCGCGGCAAAGGTCAGAATAACCTTGCGGCCCAGATCCGGCGTGATAGTATTCTGGATCGCGCATATCCTCCTGGCCAGAACTTCAAGCTCCCCCAGGCTTCCCCTGGGTTTGGTCAGATTGTCGAGGCGGGCCTGAGCCTGCACCATCATTAGCCGGTCTACCGGCTGAATTTCCTGTAACAACGCGGTCAAATCTTCCCTGCTCGTCAGTACCATATTCCCTCTTATCTTTTTTGCTGTTGATAGTGAATCCAACATTCTTCAATATGCTGCAAGGAAGCCCGCAGATCTTCGCTGCGATAAACCTCAAGTGTTACCACCCCGGTAAAGCCTGCGGAATGCAAAACATGGCCGAGACGGTTGGAGCACGCCTGCTGTTCCGCACCCAATGCCTGATGGTCCCGGCCGCCTCTTACCCCGTGATAATGGATATGGGCAGCCTTGGCGATATCGGCAAAAAGAGCATTCTGATCCTCGCCATACAAAAGACCATGGCCGATGTCCGCGCAAAGCGCAAAACCGTGCTCTTGCACCAGTGGTCGCACAGAGCTGAAAGGGTAGTCAATATTTTCTATGGCCACTACCGCCCTTTCCCGGCCCAGGGCCTTTCTGAGTTGGCCAAGGAAATCATCGATGTTAGCAAGCCATTGCTCCATGGCAAGCTCCAACTGCAAGGCAAGATGCATATCATAACAAAGCGGGTTAAGCGGCGCAAGATCATCCATCAGGCGGATAATTTCAGCAACCGCCAGTTGCCTTACGCCTTCATCACTGCTGCCGGGCTGGATATCAGAGGGGAGATGAACGGTATAACTGAGATCATGCTCTTGCGCAAGTCCTTGCAGCAGGTGGACATCGACCTGTTGCGGCATGTGGCATTGACTGGGAGATTCAAAAAAAAGAAGCTGGATGTCATCAACCTTGTCTGCCAGGTAGCTGACATTCTCCTCAATGCCGGCGGGGATGACAAACGAGGTGGCGCCCATTCTCCAAGGATAGCGCCCTTTAATCTTCACCATGTCCGATACAGTCCTTCAGGGTGATCAATTCACCGGCCCTGTCCTGCCATGCCAGAGAGATACCGGTCAAGGCCTCTTTCCCTGATTTCAAGACGGCGGAAATCGTATCATAGGCCAAGGCAGGATGATTATTGGTTTCGCTGATATGGGCAAGGACAACATGTTGAAGGCCGTCATGCAGGAGATCGGCCACAAAACGAGCGGCCTCCTCATTGGCCAGATGCCCCTGGTTGGAACGAACCCTCTGCTGCAGATAAAGAGGATAGGGTCCGTTTTTCAGCATGGCGGGATCATGGTTGCATTCGATAATCAAGCCGTTGCAACCTGCCAGACGGTGCTGGATCAGCCGTGACACCATACCGGTGTCTGTGCAGTAACCAAGTGTGCAGAAGCCATTTTCAATGACAAAGCCGACGGGATCGGCACAATCATGGCAGATGGCAAAGGGATGAATATGGAAATGATGGAGATCAAAGCTTATGCCGGTGTGAAACTCGTGAATGGCAGGAACAGCGCCGAGACTTTTTGCAGCCACATCAAGAGTACCTTTATTGGCATAGATGGGCAGCTTGTATTTACGGGCCAGAACAGCAGCCCCTTTGATATGATCGCTGTGCGCATGGGTGAGCAGAATGGCAGTCAGGGAGGAGGTTTCCACACCGATGGCAGCAAGCCTTCTCTCTATCTCCACCCCGGAGAAGCCGTTGTCAATGAGAAAGGCCCTGCCCTGGGACGCAACATAGGTTGCATTGCCCTTACTGCCGCTGCCAAGTACGCAAAACTGCATCAATCATTCCCTGCTGAATCTGCGGGGCCGGTCCAACCAAACAGTTGACCGGGCAATCAGATACCGGAATGGCCGAATCCGCCATCGCCCCGCCCGGTCTCGTCCAAGGCCGCTACCGCAAGAATCTGGGCTTGGCAGACAGGAGCCAATACCAGCTGGGCAATCCGGTCCCCCCGGTTGATGGTAAATGTTTTCCTGCCGAGATTGATCAGCCCCACTTTCACCTCTCCTCGGTAATCCGCATCAATGGTGCCTGGGCTGTTAATCACTGTGATGCCATGCTTGATGGCAAGACCGCTGCGGGGCCGCACCTGCAGCTCAAATCCCGGCGGAATGGCCACGGCAAAACCCGTGGGCACCATGCAGATATCCCCCGGTGCCAGGTGCAAAGGTTCGCGCACCGCACTGGCCACATCCATACCGGCGGCCAAGTCCGAGTGATAGGCAGGTAAAGGAAGATCAACGCTTTGCTCGGGATCGAGCCAGCGTAATGAAAGAGTAATCTGTTGTTGCATAATCCTGGTTATTCCGCTGTGTCGATGCGGCTACTCCCCGGCTGGCTCCGCTACGAGCCGGCTCGGCCGGTAAGGAGATTCCACTCTACATCCTTATCGGCTACGGGACCAAGCACCGCGCTGGTCATTCCTCTGCCGAAAAGGTTCCCGGCAAGCTGGCAGACATCTGCAGCAGTTACCTGGGTCAGACCGGCCACGACCTCATCAAAATCAACATCACGCCCGAAATAGAGCTCATTTCTGGCGATTCTGGTCATCCGCATCTCCAGATTATCGGCAGCAAGAAAAAGACCGGTGCAGGCATAATCCTTGGCATTGGCCAGCTCTGCATCCGTTACCGGGCCATGACGCAACTTGTCGAGTTCATCTCTGATGACCGCCAGAGACCTGTTCACGTTATCAGGATTAACACCCAGATAAATGCCCAGATAGCCGCTGTCTGAGTATGCGTCAAGATAGGAATGCACCGAATAGGCCAGCCCCCGCTTTTCCCGTATCTCCTGAAAAAGCCTGGAACTCATATTACCGCCCAACAGAATATTGAGCAGCATCAGCCGGTAGCGTTCTTCGCTGGTGATGGGCATACCATAGGTGCCCATTGTCACATGCACCTGCTCCAGGGGTTTGGTGAATATCTTCCGGGTCAACGGCAACTCATGGGGTTCCCGGCGTTTACGCAGCTCACCGTCCTGTTGCTGCAGAGATGCAAAGGAGGAGACTACAAGATCACAGAAGTCCTGATGTTGCACATTGCCCGCTGCGGCAAAAACTATACGGTCAGGGGTATAGAATGTTTTCACATGGTCAAGCAGTTTCTGCCGGTCCATGCGGGAAACAACCTCCATCGGCCCAAGAATGGTATTACCCAAAGGGTGATGGCCCCAGAGCAGCCCCTCAAACAGCTCATGCACCTGCTCTTCAGGGGTGTCTTCCACCATGCTGATTTCCTGCATGATAACCTGGCGTTCCCGCTCTATCTCCTCATCGGCAAAGAGAGAATTGAGGAAAAAATCGGCTAACAGGTCGACCAGCCGGGGCAGCTGACTGTCGAGCACCATGCCGTAATAGCAGGTGACGTCCTTGCTGGTAAAAGCATTGGACATACCGCCAAGCACATCGAGCTCCATGGCAATCTGACTGGCAGAGCGGCTCGGGGTGCCTTTAAAAAGCATATGTTCGACAAAGTGGGAACAGCCGTTGGTCAGATCATGCTCATCCCGCGCCCCGACATCCACCCAAATACCGACACAGACCGTCCTGGCATGGGGTATATGCTCACTGACCACACGTACCCCATTGGCAAAAACCGTTTTATGTTGCATTGGCTGCAATGATATTTAACCTGCAAGCTCGGCAATGGCGGCCTTGCGGCTGAGGCGGATCTTGCCCCGCTGGTCCACGTTGAGAACCTTGACCATGACCTCGTCACCTTCCTTCAGGATATCCGACACCTTCTCCACTCTCTTGTCTTCCAGTTCAGAGATATGAACCAGACCGTCGGTCCCGGGCAGAATCTCGACAAAAGCGCCGAAATCAACAATCTTCTGCACTGTGCCTTTGTAGATCTTGCCGATCTCCACCTCTGCCGTGATCTCATGCACCCGGTCATAGACCTGCTGGCCGACAATACCGTCCGGGGCGAAAATCATCACCTTACCGGAATCTTCAACATCGATCTTCACGCCGTATTCAGCGGTAATCGCCTTAATCATTTTACCCCCGGGGCCGATAAGATCCCTGATCTTGTCAGGATTGATTTGCATGTTGAAAATTTTCGGCGCATGCTCGGGCAATTCCTCGCGTGGTGCCTGAATAGCCTCGGCCATCTTCTCCAGGATGTGCAGGCGACCGGCCTTGGCCTGCTCCAGGGCCTTGGTCATGATCTCCCGGGATATCCCTTCAATCTTGATGTCCATCTGCAGGGCGGTGATGCCGTCCGCTGTGCCGCACACCTTGAAATCCATATCGCCGAGATGATCTTCATCACCTAAAATGTCGGAAAGTACGGCAATGGTCTCCCCGTCCTTGATCAAACCCATGGCAACGCCGGAAACCGGCTTCTTGATGGGAACGCCTGCATCCATCAGGGAAAGGCAGCCGCCGCACACCGTGGCCATGGAGGAGGAGCCGTTGGACTCCATCACATCGGAAACAATGCGGATCGTATAAGGAAAATTGCCCACATCCGGCAACACCGCCTGGATGGCACGGGTGGCCAAGGCGCCATGACCGATATCCCTTCTGCTGGGTCCGCGCATGAAGCGGACCTCGCCGACACAGAAGGGAGGAAAGTTGTAGTGGAGCATGAAGGGCAGATTTTCCATGCCCCCCAAGGTCTCCACCCTCTGTTCATCCTCACCGCTGCCCAGGGTGGTGGAAACAAGGGCCTGGGTTTCGCCGCGGGTAAACAGGGCGGAACCATGGGCGCGCGGCAGGATGGCGATTTCGCTGGTGATGGACCGGATATCCGCAAAACCGCGACCGTCAATACGCTTGCCTTGCTTGACGATCATGTCACGCATCATGACTTTTTGCAGGTCATGGAAGAGTGCCTTGGCCGCACGATGACCGGCAAAGCCCTCGTCCTTTTCCAGTTCCGCAAGAACCTGTTTCTCCAGTTCCTGATAGAGTTCCCCTCGCTTCAGTTTATCGGCGGTGGTAATCACCTGCTGCATGCCGGCGGTGGCGATCTCGGCGACCTTCTTCTGCAGGGCCTCATCCAGTACAGGTACTTCCACTTTGATCAACTCACGGCCAACCTCCTGACGCAGGGCCTCCTGAATGTCAAGGAGTGGCTGCAGACCTTGATGACCGAAATAAATACCGGACAGCACCTCTTCCTCGGAAAGGTTGTCGGCACCACCCTCGACCATGACAACCGCATTGCGACTGCCGGCCACGATCAGATCCATACGGGACTTGGTCAGCTGTTCCTTGGAGGGATTGAGTACGTACTCCCCATCAATATAGCCGACCCGCACCCCGGCAATCGGGCCGAGGAAGGGAATGTCAGATACGGTCAAGGCGGCGGAGGCGCCTACCATGGCCATAATATCAGGATCATTCTCCTTGTCGGCCGAAAGTACCATGGCAATGATCTGCGTTTCATTGGTGTAACCTGGGGCAAACAGCGGTCGCAAAGGCCGATCAATAAAACGGCAGGTCAATGTTTCCTTCTCAGTGGGACGGCCGATTTCCCGGCGGAAGTAACTGCCGGGAATTCTCCCCACTGCGTAAAAGCGCTCCTGATATTCCACGGTGAGCGGGAAAAAATCAATATCAGCCTTCGGCTCTTTTGCGGCAGTTGCCGTGACAAGAACAACGCTTTCCCCGTAGGCTACGACAACCGCGCCATTTGCCTGCTTGGCGATTTTCCCGGTTTCAATGGATAATATGCGCCCACCTATTTCTACTTCAACTTTTTTATACATTCTTTCACCTTTCGGATTACGAACTACGCCTGAACAATAAAGAACAATTTAAGCACCCGGAAACGCAAGTCCAAAATCTGCAAGGCACCCTAAAGATAGCCTGCGTAAACTTGTTCCGAGTCGCCTGCACTGCGCTTCATCACTCAGGCCTAATTCGTAACCCTTTTTAAAATAATAAAAGTCCAGGATTCATAGGAATCCTGGACCATTGACAATATCTCTCACCTGCCATGTGGCGGATGCTTAAGATATTGCTCCGAAAAATTGCCATCACATCGGCGGACTCTCCACTGAAAGGCGCGGAGAGATAAGCAAATTTCTCGCGCCTTTTGTGGGGTCTGTTTTTATCGTCTGCACCAATAAAGAGCTTATTTGCGGATACCGAGTTCCTTGATGACCTGACGGTATCTATCCAAATTTTTCCCTTTCAGGTAGTTCAGCAACCTTCTTCTCTGACCGACAAGCTTCAACAGACCACGGCGTGAATGGTGGTCCTTCTTGTGGGTTTGAAAATGTTCGGTCAGATAGGTAATCCGGGCGCTGAGCAGGGCGACCTGTACCTCAGGCGAGCCGGTATCATCTTTATGGGTTGCAAATTTCTCAATAATTTCTTGTTTCTGAACAGGTTCCAGCGACACGATTATATCCTCCTACAAAATAATAGACATTCGTTACATTAAGATATTACACGTTATTCAAACATCCTGCGATCACACCATCAACAGGAAGCATATATTCCAACAAAAGTGCAAAAACGGCCAGCCGATCCTGCATCAGGGCATCACCCGGCAGGGCATCCTTTACGTTAAAACAACCGTTACACAATCTTCTCAGCTCGACGAGATGTGCGCCGCAGCCCAGGGCGGTGCCGATATCTGCCGCCAATGTACGGACATACGTACCCTTGCCGCATACCACCCGGATACGCAGCAGATCATTCTGCCAGTCAAGCACTTCAATCTCCCTGACAAAAACCTGCCTCGGCTCCTTTTCCACCTTTATGCCCTTCCGCGCATAATAATACAGGGGCTTTCCCTGATGTTTCAAAGCAGAGAACTGCGGCGGCTGCTGAATCTGTTCGCCGACAAACGACGCCACACAGTCATCAATCCTCGTCTTGCTCAGACCGATGATGTCATGCTGGCCGATTACCGTCCCGGTCAGATCCTGGCTGTCAGTCTCCACCCCGAGCTTCAAGGTGGCGGTGTACTCCTTTTCGCCATCCATGAGCTGAGGAATGATCCTGGTTGCCGGCCGGCCGGCACAGATGACAAGCAGCCCGGAAGCAAAAGGATCAAGGGTACCGGAGTGACCCACTTTCTTTACCTGCAATGCCCGTTTGACCAACTGTACCATTCTAAAGGAGGTAGGGCCAACAGGTTTATCAATCAGGAAAACTCCCGGTGGAACAGCTTGCATCTAGTTCTGTGGGGTCAACAGCAGGGCATGCAACTCCGTCAGAAGCTCCTTCTGCACTCCGGCTAAGTCTTTTTCACGCAACTTAAAGCCGGCGGCATTCCGGTGCCCACCCCCGCCAAACATTCTGGCAACCTGCGATACATCATACAATCCTTTGGAACGCAAACTCACGCCGATATATTCTTTGGCCTCTTTAATAAAAGCCGCAACTTTCACCCTTTCAAGAGAGCGGGGGTAATTGATAAATAACTCAGTATCAGCGGCTGTCGTGCCGGTTTTTTCATACATTTCGCGGCTCACCGTAATAACCGCCAGCTGTTCATCCTCATAAAGCGCCAATGTAGCCAGTACTTCCTGGAGAAGCTGTAAACGGTTCCGGGTAAAATTATCAAAAATCTTGCCTGATATCTCGGCCGGCTTCACACCCTTTGCGATCAGATCTCCGGCAATGCGGAGTGTATCGGCGGTTGTTGACGCATACTTGAATGAACCGGTATCCGATACAATGGCGGAATAAAGACAATAGGCTGTGTCATAGTCAATATCAGCACCCATGGCCTGGGCCAATTCGTACACCATCTCGCCTGTTGATGATTTGCCGGCGTCAACCCAGCGGATATCGCCGAAATTCTTATGGCCGGTATGATGATCTATAACAACAAAGGGATGAATATTGAGAAGATCATCCTTCACCTTGCCCAGCCTCATGTCATCTCCGCAATCGAGCGCCACGCCGCAGTCAAATTGATCCACTTCCGGCAGGCCGATGTTCAGTCTGTCGGAGCCGGGCAGGAACTCAAGTATGTAATGCGCCGGTTCCTCGCAGTAAAGATACACTCCCTTGCCCATGGACCGCAAAATATTCCCCAAGGCGAGCTGGGCTCCCAGCGCGTCGGCGTCAGGGAAAACATGCGTTGCAATGAGTACGTTTCCGGCCTCACGGAGAACCGGAATTATTTCAGACAGAGCCTGGTTCATTTTCGCTGGCTATCTCCTGAAAGATTTTTTGCATCTTATCATCATACTCTATTGATGGGTCAGAAAAAAATACTAATTCCGGGGCATAGCGCAACCGCAGTTCCTTGGCCAGATAGCTGCGCATAAAACCTTTTGCCCTCTGCAAACCCGAACTGACCTTGCCAGCCATTTCCGGAGCACAGGCATAATAGATCTTGGCTCGGCTCAAATCATTGCTCATCTCAACATGAACAAGGGTGACATGCTGCAGAGCCGGATCTTTCACTTTGAAGAGGAGCAGGTTGGCCAACTCATTTCTGATCGCATCCGCCACCCTGACGGGCCGCCTCTTGGGCGTGGAAGCCAACCCGTCCGGCAACTTGAAGCGCGATCTATCCTTTGCTGCGACCATTGTGTTTCTCTTGCAGAGGAAGCTTTACAGCTCCGCCTCTGTCTTCTCCATTATAAAAGCCTCAAGCTGGTCGCCCACCTTGATGTCATTGTAGTTTTCGATGCCCAAACCGCATTCATAACCTGACTGGACTTCTTTTGCATCATCTTTGAAGCGCTTGAGGGATGAAATCCTGCCGGTAAAGACAACAATACCATCCCGCAGAAGACGCACATGGGCATTGCGCTCGATCCTGCCATCCGTGACATAGCAGCCGGCAATTGTGCCGATTTTGGGGACATGGAATGTCTCTCTCACTTCAACCTTGCCAATGACCTTTTCCTCAAAGGTCGGTTCAAGCAGGCCGACCATCGCCTTCCTTATATCATCCAAGGCATGATAAATAACATCATAGAAACGCAGATCAACATTTTCGGATTTGGCCAGATCAGCTACCTTGCCGCTCGGCCGGACATTAAAGCCGATGATCAGGGCATCTGAAGCAGCGGCCAGCAGAACGTCCGATTCGATGATCGTCCCGGTGCCGGAATGCAGGAGCTTCACCTTGATCGCATCCGTGCTCAACTCCTGAATAGCCTTGCCAAAGGCCTCCAGGGTGCCCTGCACATCAGCGCGGAGAACAACCCGCAGCTCTTTCATTTCACCTTCCTGCAGCTTCTCAAAGAGATTTTCAAGGGAAATCTTCGTGCTGCTGCCAAGCTCCGACTCACGGCTCTTCAACTGCCTATCGCTGCTGACGCTTCGTGCCATTTTCTCATCAGGCACAACCACAAATTCGTCACCGGCCTTGGGCACACCGCTCAAACCCTGTATTTCAACCGGCATGGACGGACCGGCTTCATCGATCTTGCGCCCTTTGTCATCCGTCAGCGACCTTACCTTGCCGTGATAAATTCCGGCGACAAAATGATCACCGACCCGCAATGTCCCATGTTGAATAAGTACTGTCGCAACGGGACCACGACCTTTGTGAAGCTGGGCCTCAATTACCCAGCCCTTGGCCCGCCGCTTCGGGTCCGCCTTCAGTTCCAGAATCTCGGTTTGCAGGATGATGCTTTCCACTAGCTCATCAATGCCCATACCCTGTTTGGCAGATGTTTCACAATAAATTGTCTCACCGCCCCACTCTTCCGGCACCAGATTAAGTTCAGCCAGCTCACGCTTCACCCTGGCCGGGTCGGCATTAGGCTTATCTATCTTATTAACGGCGACAAGAATAGGAACACCCGCCGCCTTGGCATGGTTGATTGCCTCCTTGGTCTGATCCATGACCCCGTCGTCTGCGGCAACCACCAACACAACCACATCGGTAACTTGGGCACCGCGGGAACGCATTTCGGTAAACGCCGCATGGCCCGGCGTGTCAAGAAAGACAAGATCTCCCTTCAGTGAGCGCACATAATGGGCACCAATATGCTGGGTAATGCCGCCTGCCTCACCGGCTGCGACATCCGTATTGCGTATGGCGTCAAGAATGGATGTCTTGCCGTGATCAACATGGCCCATAACCGTGACAACCGGAGGACGAGGCAACTCCATACCGCCGCTTTCAGACTCTTCAAGATTGAGGATGGACTGTTCTTCAGTCACGCCCTGCTCCACCTCAAAACCGAAATCGTTGGCCACCAGCATTGCCGTATCCACATCAAGGGCCTGATTGACCGTGGCCATGATACCGAGTCCGATGAGTTTGGCGATAATCTCATTGGCCTTAACCCCCATTCTATGGGCAAGGTCGCCTACGGAAATAGTCTCCAGCACCTTGATGCGCTTCTTAATGGCTTTTGTTTCGCTGACCAGCTCGGCCTCTTCGCGTTTCTTCTTCTTGTGGCCGCCACCCCTATGCCCACGCATAACGCGCACCCCAGAGGCGATACGTGCGCCAAGCTGACCAATTTCTTCTACATCCACATCAACACCGTCTTTCCTTTTGGCGCCTTTCTTGAAACGGGCAAGGCCTGGTTCCGTAGTGAACTTCACAAAGCGCTTGCCCTTCTTCGCTTTGCCTTTGCCTTTTCCGGCATCTTCATCAGCGACTTCAACAGTTTCAACTTCCGGGCGCAAGACAACTTTTGGTTTTTTTGGCTTCTCAATCTTTTTGGCGCGAAGCTTGGTTTCTTCAACAGGAAGGGGTATTTCCGTGCGCCCGATGATCTTGGCCAAACCCTTTTTCCGTTTCGGCAATGGAGCTATTTCTTCTTTTTTCGGTTCCGGTTCTCCCTGAGGAATCTGCTCAGCTGTTTTTGCTATCTCAGACTCTTTCGACATTGATTCCAGGGGTACATGCTCTGCGGAACTTCCCGTTTCTGGAGCTGCCGTTTCGGTGACAACATCTTCTACACTTTGTGGAGTTTCCGCTATATTTTCCGGGATCTGCTCTACAGCTGCAGCCGGCTGCTCCGCTTCGAACGGTGGCTCAGGATGTTTCCCTTCCTTGTCTTCAGCCACAACAGTCGAATCAGCAACCTCTTTGTCCTCAAACGAGCCCGCAGCCACTTCCGGAACTGCCTTTTCATCGATTACCGAAGCAATCTCAGGCACTATCGGCTCGGCCGGCTGCTGTTTGAGTTCAATTTCCGGTTCAATATTTGTTTCCAGAACAAAACCCTCAGCAGCTTCCTGTTCGGAGATTTCGTCAGCTACATCTGGAACTGCTTGGGTCCGCCTGCGAATAATCGTTGTACGACCCTTGCTCTCAATTCTTTTTTCTTGTACCTCGACTTTTTTAAACCCAAGTCTGGTGCGGATTTCCTCAGCCATATCATCTTCAAGAGTGGAGTTATAGGCTCGAACATTGTAGCCTAATTCAATGAGTTGTGCGGTCAAAGTCTTACTTTCAACACCTGCTTCTTTCGCCAACTCGTATACCCGGATTTTTCCCATTATATGCTCCTGAAACTTCCCTTCTGCTCTATTTTACAGCTAAACTTTTCATAAAGTTGTTCATCAAGGACGTTCTATCATCTTGCCACAGCAGGCTCTCACAGTGCAGGGCCCTGGCCAGTTTTCTTTCTTTTTTCAACAGATTGCGTAAACACTTTTCCTGCCTGCAGCAGTATGCTCCCCGACCTGCAATCCTGAATTCGCTATCAACAACTATTTGTCCATTAAATACTGCAAATCGTAGGAAACAATGTTTCTCAGTCTTTTTCCCGCACCCGAGACACGTCCTGATCGGCACTCTTTTCTCTTGCTGCCGATTCACCGGCTTACAGCTTGTCGTCCATCATCGGATCAAAAGACTCTTCCGACTCAGTTTCTTGAGGTTCTGCAGCACTTAGAGTTCTGCCGGCCTCTTCCTGGAGAATCTGCACTGTCTCTTCAGCAAGTCCTGACAGCTCGACAACCTCAGCCACCTCAGCATTTACCAGTTCCTGCGCCGAGGTTATTCCTCCATCATAAAGTGTTTCCACCAGTCTTTCATTCATGCCGCGAATACGCATCATTGACTGAAAACCCGCCTCCGTCATCTTGGCATATTTCTGCTCGCTCTTTACATCAATTCGCCAGCCAAGTAATTGAGAGGCCAGCCTGACATTCTGCCCCTGCCTACCGATAGCAAGCGAGAGCTGATCATCCGGCACGACAACAAGCAATGTCTTTTTGTCCTCGTCAACCACAACCATGGAAACCTGAGCCGGAGCCAAGGCGTTTGATACATACTTGGCAGGATCAGGGCTCCAGGGAACAATATCTATCTTTTCGCCCTGCAGCTCCTGCACCACATTCTGAACCCTGGACCCCTTCATGCCCACACAGGCGCCCACCGGATCGACATCAGGTTCTGCCGAGGCAACGGCAATTTTTGCCCGAGAACCCGGTTCGCGGCAGGCATTGATAATCTTGACAATGCCTTCGGCGATTTCCGGCACTTCCATCTCAAAGAGTTTCACGAGAAATTCATTGCAGGTGCGGCTTAAAATCAATTGATGGTCACGGACATCCTGACGAACCTCCATGAGAAACGCGCGTATACGATCTCCCTGCCGGTAAGAGCGTCTGGGCATCTGTTCTTTTTTGGGCAGCAATGCATCGGTTCTGCCAAGATTGATGATCATGTTGCCGCGCTCGAAGCGCTGAACAATACCGTTAACTATGTCACCCTTGCGGTCCCGGTACATATCAAAGATAACGTCCCGCTCAGCATCCTTCATTTTCTGAATGATTACCTGTTTCGCAGACTGGGCCGCGATACGACCGAGATCCGAAACATTTTCCATCTTGGAGCCCAACTCGTCGCCGAGTTCCACCTCGGGATCAAGCCGCATTGCCTCAAGAATTGAAACCTCGGTCTGTTCATCCTCGACACGCTCTACAACTTTGCGGAACTGAAAAAGTTCAACTTCGCCAAATTCTTCATTAAATTTGACTTCTATATCACGCCGCAACCCATACCTTTTTTTTGCGGCAGAAAGCACAGCCTCTTCCAGCGCCTCAATGAGAAGCTGCCTGTCAATTCCCTTGTCACGGCTGATCTGGTCAATAATTCTTTTTAAATCTGATAACATCATCATTCTCCACGATTTCAACCCATAGAGGCTTTTAAAACGGGTGAAACCGGCAAAAATATATTGAAAACTGCAGAGGCTTGTTTAAAATTCAATTTCGAGCCTTGCTTTACTTATCCCGCTCAAAGGATACGACATAATACCGGTATCACTCTGCAATAAGAGTAAGCCGTTCTGCACATCCTGAATAATTCCTATCTGGGTAAAATGTTTGCCATCAGTTTCAACTGTGATCTTGACCTTTTCGCCCTTGTTGCGCAGGAAATCATTTTCTGACTTCAAGGGGCGGTCAAGGCCCGGAGATGAGACTTCCAGGGAGTACTTTTGCGGGATCAAATCCTCCACATCCAGGATATGGCTCAACTCCCGGCTTACTTTCGCACAATCATCAACCGAAGTACCACCCTGTTTATAAATAATAAGCCTGAGTACCCAACCGACCGGTTCCTGGCGGAATTGCACCTCAACCAGTTCCAGGAAATTTTCTGACAGAACTGGCTCTATCAATCGTTCGACTTCTTCAACTATATGATCTTTCAGTGAAGGCATACCAACCCGGCACAATCTACCTATGTCAAAAATAAAAAAAGCGGGCATAGCCCACTTTATCTTCAGATGGCTGCAGGAATGGCCATCCAGTCTCAAAGTTTCAGTACTCGGTCATCAACTGGCAATCAAAGAAGCAGACATGAAACCCTGTACTCTTTGTGCTTCGACCAAGGCGTGCACAGTGATGGAAGAACCATCCATTAACCATGCACAAGAATTGTTCCGGCGGTAACCCACAGGAATAACGAACATTATTGGAGCGGACAACGGGGTTCGAACCCGCGACACCAAGCTTGGGAAGCTTGTACTCTACCAACTGAGCTATGTCCGCTCATAGGTTAATTTTATACTATACTCAATTTTTTCAACTTGTCAAGCAGACAGTCGGGAGGGGCAAGTTACCGAACGCTTTAGATTTCAACAGTGGCTTTGAAAACAATAATCGGCTGGGGGTCGAGGGGTATTAACCTGCGGAGCTGAAAGGATAATAACAAAAAAAAAGGCAGAGCAATCAATCTACCAGATTCACTCTGCCGCATGATATGCGAATTAGAAAATGTTACGTACGGCAGTCTCGGCAAATGCAAGAAGCTGCTTGGGAGCAACACCCATAAAGATGATGACGGCAATTAAAGCAATGCTGACGCAACGGGTCGTCAGATCCACAGGAACATCCGGTCGATCTTCAGGAGGACTGCAGAACGCTACGCGAACCACTGACAAGTAGTAATAAATCGCAATGGCAGTATTCAGCGCGGCGAGAATGACCAGGGCCAGATGACCGTCCCGGAGAGCGCCGGTAAGCAACATGAATTTACCCATGAACCCGACAAAAGGCGGGATTCCGGCCAAGGCCATCATACCGACCAGCAGGGTCAATGCAAGGATCGGAGCTCGTTTATACAGACCGCTCATATCGTCAATAGAGACGTTTTCGCCATTCTTTGACACCTTGCAGATAACCAGAAAACAGGCAAGATTCATAACAACATAACCGGCAATATAGTACATTGATGTGGCGTAACCGGTATCTTTCAAGGTAAGCAGGCCAAGGAGAACAAAACCGGCATGGGATATACCGGAAAAACCGAGCATGCGTTTGATATCTTTTTGCACCAGCGCGCACAGGTTCCCATAAAACATGGAACAGACGGCCAGAATCATGAGCATATTGACTACCGCCTCTCCACCTGTAGGGGCAACCAGCGTGGTGATGCGGATGAGAATAGCCACTGCACCGAGTTTTGGCACGGAAGCGATGAAGGCTGTAGTGGCATTGGACGCGCCCTGGTAAACATCCGGTACCCAGAAGTGAAAGGGGAAAACCGCAAGTTTATAAAAGAAACCCGACATGAAAAGGGCAATAGCCAACAATGCTGTTGGAGTAGAAGCCAACTCATGCATCTTGGGTACCAGTTCACTGAAGTAAGTAGTGCCTGTCATACCGAAAATAAAACTCATGCCGTAAAGCATGGTACCGGTGGCAACCACACCGAAAAGGATGTATTTGATCGCCGCTTCCATCTGCATCTTCATGCCGCCATGATCATCACGCATCGGCACCATCAGATAGAGCGAATAGGATGAGAGCTCAAGGGCAATAAAGAGGGTGAGAAGCTCTACACTGCTGACCAGCATCATAAGCCCCAGGGTGCTGAGAATCATGAAGAGAAAATATTCAGGCCGCAAACGATCGTCCACACCTTTCAATTCACCGCTGAAAAGCAGGACAATGACAAGACCGATGGAGATGGCCAGCTTAAAGAGCTGCGAGAACGTATCAATATGGTAGGCATCGTAAAACAGATTGCCGCTCATCTGCAGGGTGGCAAGGCTCAAAAAGCATGAAGCAATGGCCAGCACCAGCGACGCATATCTCGCAAGATTTACTTTCCCCTGCCCTAGACTGAGACAGAAGAGTACCAGACTCCCAATCAGCATTAATAACTCTGGTGCGAACAACATGTGTAATCCTTATACTGTAAAATCGCCTGCCTTAATAATTTACTACGCGGTCAAATCACCAACGTCGCCTCAACAATTACTACGGCACAATGTTCATAGCAATCTGTGCCGTTTTGGCTACATCCACCTGCTGTATCAAATATTCAACACTTGTATGCATGACGTTTAAAAAGGGCTCCGGAGCCAGACCGATCCAGAATACAAAGCAGAGGAACGGAGCAAGAGTTGCAATCTCACGAATATTGAGATCAGCAAGATCCGGCCTTCCCGGACCTCTGAAAAGCACATGCTGCAGCAGACGCATCATGTAAGCTGCTGCGAGTATTGCGCCGGGAATGGCCGCACCGGCGATGATCTTATTGACACTGAAGGCCCCGGCAAGCACGAGAAATTCGCCGACAAAACTGTTTGTTGCCGGAAAAGCCAAGGATGACAGCGAAAAAATCGTCAGAAATGAGACAAATATCGGCAGATTCTGGGCTATACCCGAATGATCGGCTATCTCCCTGCTATGTGTTCTTTCGTACATCATACCGACACAGAGGAAGAGTGCACCTGTGGTCACGCCATGATTGATCATCTGCAGTATCGCCCCTTCCATTCCCTGTTTGTTCAGGAAGAAAATGCCCAAGGTGACGAATCCCATATGTCCCACACTGGAGTAAGCAATCAATTTCTTCATGTCGGACTGGGCCAGTGCGGTAAAGCCACCATAGAGGATGGCGACCACCGACATCCACAAGACATATGGCCCCAGGGTCAGTGTTGCCAAAGGGGTTATGGGCAGACAGAAGCGGAGAAAACCATAGGTACCCATCTTCAGGAGGATACTGGCCAGGATCACACTGCCTGCTGTAGGCGCCTCGACATGGGCGGCAGGCAACCAGGTATGGAAAGGAAACATGGGCACCTTGATGGCAAAGGCCAGGAAGAAGGCCAAAAATACCCAGATCTGAAAGGTGGAGCTATAATCCTGCCCCATCATCATGGGAATACTGAAGGAACCGTTCTTGAGGTAAAGGGCGATAATGGCAACAAGAAGCATGACCGACCCTGCCAGGGTATAGAGAAAGAACTTGATGGATGCATAGATCTTTCGCGGTCCGCCCCAGACGCCAATCAGCAGATACATCGGTATCAGCATGGCTTCCCAGAGAATATAGAAGAGCACAAAGTCAAGGGCCATGAATACCCCGAGCATGGCAGTTTCCATGATCATCAGGCAGATCATGAATTCTTTGATTCTTGTCTTGATATATGTCCAGGAGCCGAGAACGCATAAGGGCATAATCAGGGTGGTCAGTAACACCAGCAGCAGGCTGATGCCGTCAATGCCAAGGGTATAATTGATATTTAACGACGGTATCCAGCTGACATGCTCCCCGAACTGATACTTGGCTGTGGTTAAATCAAACCGAGAATAGAGAGGGAGAGAGATAACCGCGGTAACAGAAGTGACGGCCATTGCCCAGATTCGCTGCACATTTTCACCCGGAAGAAAAAGCAGGACCAGCGCCCCTGCCAACGGGAGAAATACGATGGTGCTCAAAAGGGGAAACCCTTCATTCAATATTAGAAAATCCATTCCCACTATCCTCTATTCAATATATTACAGAGAGAGTATACCGTTCGATCCCTCAAACAAAGACGAAGACCAGCACTGCCGCTGCAGCAACCGACGCAGCAAAGAATATATTGTACTGCATATTTCCAGCCTGAACCTTTCTCACCACACCACCAAGGGAACGGACTGATCTGGCCGTACCGTCCACCACACCATCAATGGCATTCCAGTCAAACCATGACCAGAAGCGGGAAATTGTCATCAGAGGGAACAAACCGATATAACGATATATTTCGCCAACCCAGCCATCAATGGTCTGGAAAATCCGGGAGTCAACCCACATGAAGCCGCGGCCAGCCATTCTGTAGAACCAGTCGAGATCCAGACTGATGGTAGCAGTGGGCTCCATGAACCTTTTCAAAACAAAGAACATAATTCCTGTGCCACCGATAATCTGAAAGGTCTCGGACAGATGGTAAGCGGTATAGGGATGGTATTCCACGGGAAACGGCAACATATTATACAGATAAGGGGTATAGCAGCCGATGAAAGCACACATGGCGGCAGCAATAACCATGGCTGCCTGCATGTTCCAGGGCGGATCTGCGGCCTTTTCCCATACTTCATTGGAACAGTTGTTTTTACCGAACCAGATATAGTAGGGCACCTTGAGTCCGGCCAGCAGGAAGGTACCGCCTGAAGCGAGCAGAAGGGCAAAGCCGGCCCAGTAATGATGTTCAGCAAGTCCTGCGGATATGATCATTGATTTGCTGACAAAACCGCTGAATAAGGGAAAACCGGCGATTGATAGACCACCAATCAGGGTAAAAATGAAGGTGCGGGGCATTTTTTTATACAGTCCGCCCAATTCATTGAGCTTACAGGTGCCGGTCATGTAAAGTACTGAACCTGTCCCCATAAACAGCAGGCCATTATAGAGGATGTGTGCAAAGGCATGAGCGCATGCGCCGTTAATGGCGAGATTTGTCCCGATACCAACACCCACTACCATATAGCCGACCTGACTTATCGTATCCCAAGCGAAAATGCGCCTGCCGTCGTTTTCAATGACACCATAGACAACACCATACAGGGCCATGATGGCGCCCAGGACGATGAGAATCTCCATTCCGGCAAAACCGCGTGCCAGAACGTAAATGGCGGTTTTGGTGGTAAAGGCGCACATGAATACTGCACCAGCGACGCTGGCCTCGGCATAGGCATCCTGCAGCCAGGAATGAAAAGGCGGAACAGCTGCATTAACAATAAAGCCAAGCAGGATCAAATATGTGGAGAGATTAGGGGTATCTACGCCAATCGGTCCAAAGGAAAGATCACCGCCCGTGTTATAATAACGGAGCACAAATCCGGCCAGCAGAAAGAGACCGCCCAAGGTATGAATGAGCAAATACCGATAACCGGTGGCAAGGGACTGGGGTCCGCGCCGGAACCAGACAAGAAAAACAGAGGCAAAGGCCATGACTTCCCAAAAGAGGAAGAGAACAACATAGTCTCCGCAGAATATAACACCAAGGGAACCGGCCACATAAAACCAGGCGGCAATATGCTGCGCGTCCTCTTCAACATTCAAGGCAAACAAGGTGCCGATGATACACATGAGCGACATGATATAGCCGAAAATCTGACTGAGACTGTCAACCCTGCCGAAGATCAGTTGCCAGTCAATGAATTGCACGACACCATGAACACCCTTAGTCATTATCAGCACGGACAGAAATGTCAGAACCGGCACAATGAGAAGGAAGGGTTTCCTGATTGGCCCTTTCATAAAGGGCAGAATCAATCCGCCTATAATAAGGATAAGTGCGGGATGCAGCCAGAAATTATTCATCGTAATAATCCTCACGGGTCATGATTCCCAGGCGTCCAAGGAACCTGGACACGAGAATGAGCAGTGCGCCACCGATCAGTCCAAAGAAACTCCAGAAAAAAGGGATTTTTTCCATCTTCAAATGAGCATGGCTCAAATCAATCATAAATGACCCCCAAAGACCTATCACACCTATCAATATCAGACAGGCAACAATAACGATCTTCAGGCGTGCGCGGAAGAATTCAATCAAACCAATCATCCTATCACCGCCTTAACAAGATTCATGAAAAAATTCGGGTAGATACCAATAATGACTGAAATAAGAGAGGCCGTACAGAGGGGAATAACCATAGCGAGGGGAGCCTCTTTGATCCCCTCATATACTTCTCCTGGCGGACGTTTGCCGAAAAAGGCCTTATAGGTAACCGGGGCAAAATAACCGACATTGAGGAGCGTACTGGCAAGAAGTATAAGAATAATGCCGAATGATCCGGACTCGATCGTGCCGATCAGCAGTTCCCATTTGGTAACAAAACCGGCAACCGGAGGCGCGCCAATCATACTCAGCGTCGCCACGGCAAAGGCGCCGAAGGTAAACGGCATTGTCCTGGCCAACCCGCCCATTTCGGAAATATTCTTTTTATGGGTAGCAACATAGATTGCACCGGCACAGAAGAAGAGGGTGATCTTGGAAAAGGCATGATTGGCTATATGGATAAGTCCGCCGGTAATACCGTGGGGTGTAAGCAGACACACACCGAGAATAATATAGGAAAGCTGACTGACTGTGGAATAGGCAAGCCGGGCTTTTAGATTGTCTTTGGTCAAAGCGATGACTGAGGCCATGACTATGGTGAAACCGACAAAGTAGGCAGTGGGTATTCCCAGGTTCAGCAAACCCATTAGATCAACCCCGAAACCATACAGCATCATGCGGGTGGTGCAGAAGACACCGACCTTAACAACGGCAACTGCATGGAGGAGCGCACTGACCGGAGTCGGTGCAACCATGGCGCCAGGGAGCCAATGATGGAACGGCATCACGCCGTTCTTAGCAAACCCGAAGAGGCAGAAAATAAACAGCATGGTCACGAGAGCTGAATTTGCATCAGCCGGGAACATGCCGGTATAGATGTTATAGGGGAAATCAAGGGAACCGGTCATTACATATATAAGTGCCAGGGACGGCAACAGAAAGGCTTTGGCGGTCGTGGTCAAATATACGATATACTTCTTGGCACCTTCATAGGCCTCTTCATCCTGATGATGAGCAACCAGCGGGTAGGTGCAGACACTGACGATCTCATAAAAGAGATACATGGTGAAGAGATTGTCAGAAAAGGCAACGCCTATGGCACCGAATATCGCTATGGCAAAACAGGTATTAAACCGGGTCTGGGCATGTTCATGCAGCCCCCGCATATAGCCCATGGAATAGAAAGCAGCGGCTATCCACAATGATGAGGCGACAAGCGCGAAAATCATGGAAAAGGCATCAGCCCTCAGGGTGACCGTGACACCAGGCAGTATTTTAAAAAGCTGATAATAAAATGTTTTCCCGGCAAGTACCGGAGAAACCATTGATAAAACCATTGAAAAAAGTATGACTGCAGATACGACAGAGAAGCTCTCTCGTACATTTGGCTTTTTCCCGGACAAGGAAACAAGGAAGGAGCCAAGCAATGGGACAAGCAAAGCCCATACTAATCTACTTGTGGTGACGATATCGCCGGTGGCGGCGCTGACGGTTTCCATGATAATCCTCAATGCTATCCTTTAAGTTCTACCAGGTCTTCAACTTCAATGGACTTGTAATTCCGATAAACAGCTATAACTATGCTCAACGATATGGCTGCCTCGGCAGCGGCAATGGCCATGATAAACAATGTTATTATTTGTCCCACCGTGGGATCAGGTGCAAGAAAACGGTTAAAGGCCATAAAATTGACGGAGGCGCCGCTTAAAACGAGCTCTACTGCAATCAGCATTCCTATGAGACTTGGTCTGCGTACAAGACCGAAAATACCAAAACCAAAAAGTATAGCGCCTATAATAAGATATGTATTGAGTTGTGTGCTGAGAGTTAACATCATTAATTACCCCTCCTTCCGGCACGGGCAAGCGCCACTGAGCCTATGATGGCAGCCAGAAGTACAATGGAGATGAGTTCAAATACCATGCTGTACTTGGTCAGCAGGGATGCACCTATCATCTTTAAAGAACCGTCATTGACTTGAGTTGCAGGGGCCATCCATTGACCGTTAACAGCTGCATAACCAAGTGCAAATGATACGGCGCCGCCACAAACCGCGGCCAGCCCGCCGCTTAATCCGCTCATCTTTCTGGCCAATTTGGCCTCATCGGGCTCGGCAAGCATGATGGCAAAGGCTATGGTGACACAAACCGCACCTACATAAATAAGGAGCTCCATCATGGCGACAAAAGGACTGTTCAGGAAATAATAGAGTCCGGCAACGCCCACGAAGCATACTGCAAGTCCGCTGACGCTTCTGATCAATCTTTTTGTACACGTTGCAATTATCGCCCCGATCATTGTGACGCCAATGAGGATCAGGAAAATAACTCCGGCTAAACCTTCGGGTGAAAACAGTGAAGGATTCATCAGCTTTTTTCCTCTGCTTTTGATTCCCCGCCTTCCTTAGCAGGTTCTTTTTTTGCGGCTTCTTGCTTTGCCGCAGCTTCTTTCTTCGCAGCTGCTGCTTTCTTCGCAGCTTCTGCCTTTTCGAGTTCTTTCTTCAGCAATTCCGGATCAAC
Organism: Pseudomonadota bacterium; assembly: GCA_018816555.1. Classification (GTDB taxonomy): domain Bacteria; phylum Desulfobacterota; class Desulfobulbia; order Desulfobulbales; family SURF-16; genus SURF-16. The sequence continues at coordinate 5,084 of JAHIVT010000039.1, read as the reverse complement.
TTCGGGCTCCGGAATGCCTTCAGGATGAAGCTTTTCCAGCAGATTAAAAATATAATCTTCGCGCCTGGTGCTGGCCAGATTATACTCATTGGAAAACCTAATCGCTCCTGGCTTACAGTTCTCAACGCACTGTCCGCAGAGGCTGCAGGTGGTAAAGTTAAGAATATAGGCAGTAAGCACCTTGCCCTTAACCCCTGGACGCTTTTCGGATTTGACGGAGATAGATCCGGAAGGGCAGCCCTTCTCACACATGCCACAGCATATACAGCTGTTCATTCCAGTTTCAGGATCCTTGACCAGTTCGATGTGGCCCCGATAACGGGGATACATTTTTACCGACTCATGGGGATACAGCAGAGTGATGGGTTTCGTCAGAAACTCTTTATTGGTAATCTGCAACCCGACGGCGAGACTCTTCAATCCTGTGATGATATCTTTAAAGTATCCGGACATAATCAAAATACCTTTATAAATAAGGCTGTTAGCAACAAGTTAACCAATGAAAACGGAATGAGGTATTTCCAGGAAAGATTCAGCAATCCCCAGAATGTGGTGCGAGGATAGGTCCAGCGAATCCAGACAAAACACCAGATGAGAAAATACATCTTGAGCAGAAACCAGTGCGGTCCCGGGAATAAGCCGAAGGGACACTGCCAGCCACCGAGAAAGAGAACGGTGGTCAAACTGCAGCCGATAACAAGGTTGGCATACTCCGCCATCATGAAAAGACCGAAGCCCATACCGCCGTATTCTGTATGATAACCGGCAACCAGTTCGCCTTCGCACTCACCCATATCAAATGGTGTACGATTCGTCTCGGCCAGGGAACAGATAAAGAAAACCAGGAAGGAAACAGGCATGAGTATGGATTTATCGAGCCGGAAAACATTCCAGTTCCAGAAAAATCCACCCTGCTGCCGGACAATTTCATTAAGATCCATGGATCCGGTGATCATCACTATGGTGATTGCCGTGATCAGCATGGGAATTTCATAGGCAACATTCTGGGAAACCGCCCTGGCCCCGGCGATGAGTGAATACTTATTACCGGAACCCCAGCCGCCGATCAGGATGGACATGCCACCCACCGAGGCAAAGGCAAACATCATTAACAGACCGAAATTAAATTCCCGGGGTACCAGATGCTCGCCAAAGGGGATCGCCACAAATAACAGGACAGCGGGAACCATGGTGAGAATCGGAGCACACATATACAACGGTCTATCGGCATTGGCGGGCACAATCAGCTGCTTTGACATCAGCTTGAGACCATCGGCGAGTGGCTGCAGCAGACCATAGGGGCCAACATCCTTAGGGCCGGTCCGCCGCTGAATATGACCGGCACCCTTCCTCTCGACCCAGCCAAGATAGGCGAGATTCAGACCAAGAAAGGCGGCGATGCATATCATGTAACTGAGTAATCGTATTAATTCATTCATCGTGCTTGCTCCTTACCGGTCCATCTCGGGTATAACGGGATCAAGACTTCCCAAAAACGCCAGGGCGTCGGATAGCAGCATACCGCGGCTTGCCTCCTCGAACAGACTGACATTGGAATAGGTTGGAGACCTCAGCCTCATGCGGTACGAGGTATTGGTGCCGTCACTGACTGTCCGCATTGAAAATGTACCGCGGGCAGCTTCAACGGCATAATGATAATCACCATTAGGTGGTTTCAGGGCCTTCGGAACTTTCTCGGCCATTACCGGTCCTTCCGGCAGTTTATTCAAGGCATTTTCTATGATACGGCAGGATTGGACCATTTCATCCATTCTCACCATATAACGAGCCATGGAATCGCATTCTTTATACACCGGAATGTCAAAATCCAATTCAGGATAAACGCTGTAGGGTTCATTCCTGCGTATATCATAATTGACGCCTGAGCCACGCAGAACAGGGCCGGTGGCGCCGTATTTCCGGCACATTTCAGCTGATACGGGGCCTACACCAATAAGACGATCCATCAGGATGGCGTTGCCGGTAACGAGCTTATGATACATGGGTATCTGCGGACGAAAGCGCTTGAGAAAAGCCCGGGTTCCGGTAATGAAGTCGTCATCGATATCGTTATACACACCACCAAATCGAAAATAACAGTAGGTGAGCCGGGAACCGGTGACCGACTCCAGCAGATCGAGGATCTGCTCGCGCTCATCCATGGCATACATCAGCGGGGTAAAGCCGCCAAGATCCATGATATAGGCGCCGAAGCCCAGGAGATGACTTTGTATCCGATTCAATTCCGCGGTAATGACACGAATGTACTCAGCCCGCTCCGGCACCTCAATCCCAGCGGCCCGCTCCATAAGACCGGCATAGCAATGGTTGTATGCCATGGCGGACAAATAATCGAGCCGACCCATATTGGGCCAGAACTGATTCCAGGTCCTATTTTCACCCATCTTTTCATGCATACGGTGAATATAGCCAAGGATCGGCTCCGCCCGGTCGATATATTCACCATCCATGACGACCTTGATTCGCAATACGCCGTGGGTGGCAGGATGCTGTGGACCTATATTCAGCTCAAAGGTCTCACGCAAATGGCTTTGGGCTAATGAACTCATGATTTAAAATCCTTACGTAATGGATAGAAATCAGCATCTTCCGGCAGCAGGAAGTGCTCAAGCTGTGGATGACCGACAAAATTGATGCCCAGCATTTCCCAGGTCTCCCTCTCATGCCAGTTCGCGCCACCATAAAGATGACAAACAGTGGGAATATCCGGATTGTTTCGGTCAACCCTAGCTCTCACCACCACGCGGAACAATTGACCACCGGGATAGGAATAATCATAGATGACCTCAAGCTGACCTTCTTTAAGCCAGTCAACGCCGGTCACCATTTCCAGGGTCATTCCTTCGCCATCAAGAATTTCTGCCGCCTTGACAACCTGATCCGGGTTGATCTGCACATCAAGATGAGTTCCCCGTTTTGCATATTCAGTTTCAATCAGGCCATTTTTCCGCGGGGCATCATCCTCTTTCTTGGCTTTGGCCTTTGCCTTGTCCTCACCTTCTGCTTCAGCTTGGACTTCCACCGGCGCCTCTTCCTGTGGTGGCTCAGCAGGAAGACTTTCAGCAGCCAAATTCTCCAGTTCTCTTTTTATTTTAGCTCGATCCATAACGTTACCATGAAGGTGGACTCACAAAAATCAACAGTAATAATTCTTACCGGATTTGTGAGTGGTAAATGCCGGTCTGGCTTAACCCTTGACCATAGTTTCCGGTTTAACCCGCGGCCAGCGCCGTTTACCGGTAATCTTTTCCTCAAGTTCCAACAATCCCTCAATCAGGGCCTCGGGACGCGGAGGACAACCGGGAATATAAACGTCAACCGGCAGAAAGGTGTCCGCTCCTTCAACTACATTATATTGACCCGGATAGGCAAAGGGACCACCGGAAATAGCACAGTTTCCCATGGCGATAACCCACTTGGGTTCCGGCATCTGGTCATAGAGAATTTTAACGGCCGGCAACATCTTTTTATTGATTGTACCGGCAACGATCATCACATCACTTTGCCGTGGTGACGGGCGGAAAACCTCCGCGCCAAAACGCGACAGGTCAAAGCGTGCACAACCGCTTGACAGCATTTCGATGGCGCAGCAGGCCAAGCCGAAGGTCAAAGGCCACAACGAGTTTGCCCTGGCCAGCATCCGCAGTTGATCCAGCTGATGAAACTGCAGTAATGCAGACGGTATAGCACTTTCTATTGTTGGTAAACTTTCCGTTCCCACTTGAACACTCCCTTTTTCCATGCATAAACAATCGCCAGCGAAAGAATCGCGACAAATAAGAGAATCTCGACAAATCCCCGAATACCCGGAAAATCGTTATAAACTGCGGCCACCGGGAAAAGAAACAGCACATCCACATCAAAAGCCAGAAACATCAAGGCATAAAGATAATAGAGAATTCCGTAGCGAATCCAGGCAGGACCAATGGTCAACATGCCGCATTCAATAGGGATCCTTGTCTTGTTGACGATTTGCCGTGTTCCTCGCGGTGAAAAGAGATATACAATGAGGAGGGGGCCGAAGCCGAAGGCGAGACCGCAAAGTGTAAAAGCGGCAATATAGAGAAGATCAAGGAGAGCTTGTTGTTCCACAGTTTCAGCTCCTTTGCCCATCCGCGTCAATTATCGGGAGGACGATAAAGCGCGTCTCAGTTCCAACTGATCAGCACTTTAAAAAAATTGTTTATGTGACCTCAAAATGCCAACTCATAACCGTGCATTGCATAATAAAAATACATACTTTCAGGCGTTATTATCCCATAGGTTTTTCTATGTCAAGCAAAAAATGAATGACTATTCACACAATTATGAATAACCATTCATTGGTGCATATTTCATAGAGCAGAACAGGATATCACCCTAATTTCATGTAACAATTCACACCCGCAGCACGATGATTATTTTGCGCATATGCACAAAACAATTTATGCGCGAAGAAGATCCATAAGTCAGTAGAAATACGGGGTTAGGGCTTTTTTTTATTTCTTTGCAGGGAAAAGCTGGCTGAGCCTGTTCAGCAGGCGGACATGAATATTGTCAAATCCACCATTGGACAATATGGCAACAACATCATCCGGACGGATGATATCAGAAAGGTAATCGAGAATCAGGTCGGTATTGGGGAAGTAATAGCCGTTCAATCCTCTTTCCCGCAGGCCGGTGACCAGTTCTTTTGCGGAAAAACGCTGCTCTTCCGGCACCGCGGTCAGGACATCAGGCTCCTTGACCACCACCACGTCGGCAGCACCAAAGACACTCAGATAATCCTGCTGAAAAACCCGCCTCCTGCTCGAATTGGTGCGCGGCTCAAATACAGCAAGCAGCCGCTGCCCCTCATATGCGGTTCTGAGGGCGGCAAGAGTCTCCCGTACCGCGGTCGGGTGATGGGCAAAATCATCGATGACGGTCACGCCCCCGACAACCCCCCGCACCTCCTGGCGTCGTCTTACTCCCTTAAAGAGTTGCAGCTCGCGGGAGATGACATCAGGGGGCACCCCCAGACGTTCCAGCACCGCTATAACGGCCAGACCGTTCAAACAGTTGTGCCTGCCGGGCATGACTGT
>JAHIVT010000038.1 GCA_018816555.1 Pseudomonadota bacterium | reverse complement strand
TTTAATAGAGGCGATTATGGCAAGTTGGGACTCAGTCATCTGTATATTCTGGCTCCTGGTTATTTCCCGGCAAAAATCCAGGCGGTCAGCGACCAGCCAGTAACACTGCGGAAAATGACCCATTATCTGCATTACCGGAAATTGCCCGGAATTGCCCTGGATGTGCCGGATCAGAATTCCATAACCTCAACAGGGTATAAGGGATGGCTGCATGCCGTCAAATCTCCCTGGCTCACCAAAGTGTCGGCCACCGGTGTTTTTTTGCAGGAGCCGGACCGGAAATTCACCAAAGTGTACTGGCAGGATGGGTATTACGATGAAGACCGGGCAATGGGCGGAAGCTTTCTTTGGGCCTATGATGCAAAGAACCAGCAGTGGTCAGCCCTCGACTGCACCGGGAAAACCGCGCCGGTTGCCCAATTTGATTTGGAGAATTGGGTCGCGATGTTCAGTACGGCATCAGCACCGCCCATCTTTGCCGGTAAAGATAGCATTCTCCTCCCGCCGGACAGGAACAAGCAAAAAACAGAGGGCGACAACAAGGTTGTCCGCATCAAGCCTGTTCATGGCGGCATATCTGCCATAATCGGTGATAGTAAGCGTTTTTATACCATTGAAGGCGACGGGATATACTTTTGCATCTATGAGCTGAAGCCCGGGGAAAATCTGCCTGGGGAGAATGCTTACGCCAAAAAGGCCATCAGCCGGGGTGAGATTTCCATTTTCAGCGATGAAACCAGTGCTCTGCCAACCCTGGAGGCGGTTTCCACCATCCGTCTGCACGATATGTCCTCTATCATTCTCTTAACAAAATCAGCAGAGGGCTGGCGCATCCTCCTGTGCCGCAAAGATAAGCAGGAGTATTACTTTGAGCCCATCCTGCTTTTCCCGGCTGAACAGGAGATTTCGACAATTGCTTCCTCCGGGGCGGATGATACCATCTACATTGCTTTTAAGAATGGCACGATACGCAAGTACTACACGAAAGAAAAATCTGCCCATTTAGGGGAGATATTCGTGGAAGACGAGACTTTTGCGGACCGGGCCTATGTCAGCTTTCCGGAGATCGTGTCCATGGTGGTGGGCAACAATGATCTAACCGGCAGCGCCCTGTACGCCGTATCGAAGAACGGAATTATCTACCGTGTTGCTGCAGATGGCACTCCGGATTACAGGGCGAAATTTGAGGGGAGGTTGTATTAACCAGTGAGACAGGTGACATAAAAGCGGGCAGGCATAAAACCTGGCCTGCAGCACGGCTTCTCTTTCTGTTTAGCCCTGGTATCTCAGGCCAGGTCCTTGCCTGTGGTGGTCATGACCAGTTTGCCGTGTTTGACCCCTTTGACGCCGATCAGCTCATCGGCTATCTGCTTGACTTCATGGGCTGCCCCTCGGACAATCAGCACCTCCAGGCAGTTATGGGCGTCCAGATGGACATGCAGGGAGGAGATGATGTGATCATGATGGGAGTGCTGCTGCTCCGTCAGCTTGTCGGAAAGATCCCGCACGTGGTGGTTGTAGATGAGGGTGACGGTGCCGATGGCCTCCTCCGTGGATTCGCTCTTGTTCTCCACCAATGATGCCCGGATGAGATCGCGGATCGCCTCTGAGCGGTTGGTGTATCTTTTCTGTTCAATGAGCTGATCAAAGTCGACCAGCAGTTTCTCATCAAGCGAAATCCCGAATCTGACTGTTTTTCCCATGTTGCTCCTCGCCGCTGCAATTTTTTATGCCGTACTTTCGGCCAATACTACCTGATTCTCCGTAAAAAATAAACGAAATCCCCATGGATAACGGGCCAGAAGATGCAATTGGCTGCTGCGGGTATTGCCACGCTGCCGGCAGAAAAGATATTGACATACGAATCATATTATCGTATCTAATAAGTGTTACGTTTGTTAAAATTTATAACACCGGATCACTTTTCGCAGTATTTTATTTTCCAGGAGGAAGAGCCATGCACATGGCGGATGCGCTTTTATCGCCGGCAGTCGGGGCAACCATGTGGGGAGTTGCCGCAGGGACCATCGCCTACAGTTCCATGAAGGTGAAAAAGGATCTTGATGAACGCAAGATACCGCTCATGGGGGTTCTCGGCGCCTTTATCTTCGCCGCCCAGATGATCAATTTCACCATTCCCGCCACCGGGTCCAGCGGGCATCTGGGGGGAGGCCTGCTGCTGGCCATCCTGCTCGGCCCCTATGCCGCCTTTCTCACCATCGCCTCGGTCCTGGTGGTGCAGTCGCTGTTCTTTGCCGACGGCGGTATCCTGGCCCTGGGCTGCAATATCTTCAATCTCGGTTTCTTTCCGGCCTTTATCGCCTATCCCTTTATCTACCGCAAAATTGTCGGCCGTGAACCGAGCAAGGCGCGGCTGACCGCGGCCGCCATTATCGCCGCGGTTGTCGGCCTGCAGCTTGGTGCCTTTTCCGTGGTGCTGGAAACCGTGGCCTCGGGCATTTCCTCCCTGCCTTTTTCCACCTTTGTCGCCCTCATGCAGCCGATCCACCTGGCCATCGGCATCGTTGAAGGCGTGGTGACCGCCGCGGTGGTTTCCTTTGTCGCTGTTGCCCGCCCTGAGATCATCCGGGGGGCAACCGAATCCGTATCCCTCGGCAGCCTGCCCTTGCGCAACGTTTTTCTCTCCTTTCTGGTGGCAACTCTTCTGACCGGCGGCGTTGTCTCCTGGTTTGCCTCGGAAAACCCGGACGGCCTGGAATGGGCCATTGCCAAAGTGACCGGCTCCGAAGAGGTGACCGGCACGGAGGATGGCGTGCACTCCATGCTGGCTGGTCTGCAGGAGAAACTTGCCTTTCTGCCCGATTACTCCTTTAAGGAAAATGCAGCACCGGCTGAGGAAGGAGTGGCCTATGCCGGCGAGGCAAAGGCCGATGAAACCGCCAGGCTCGGTACCAGCGTGGCCGGCGGCGTCGGCGCTCTGCTTACCCTCGTCCTGGCCTTTTTCATCGGTTTTATCCTGAAGCGGCGGCAGCAGGCGGCCTGAAAAGAAAGGAGACAGAAATCAGAATTCAGGAGACAGAAGGAGAACATTCTGGTTTCTGACTGCTGTCTCCTGACTCCTTGATATGCCATGCGATCCATTGACGGAGCAGTACTCGATCTCAAAAGGCTGGATCTGCTGGCAACAGGGGATTCGTCGATCCATCGCCTTGACGCCCGGGCCAAGGTTCTGACCACCTTTGTTTTTATCGTTAGCGTGGTCTCGTTCAATCGCTATGAGTTCACCGCTCTTTTTCCCTTTTTCATTTATCCCGTGGTAATTGCCTCGCTGGCCAATCTGCCGGGGGGCTATATCATCAGAAAGATCAGCATGGTGATCCCCTTTGCCTTTGTGGTGGGTATGCTGAATCCGCTGTTTGACCGGGCGCTGTTTTTTCATCTCGGCCCCTTTGCCGTCACCGGCGGCTGGATCTCCTGCGCCTCCATCATCATTCGCACCGTGCTCACCGTGGGCGCCGCCGTTATCCTGGTGGCGGTAACCGGCTTTCTCTCCGTCTGCCAGGCCCTGGAGCGCCTGGGCACGCCCAGGACCTTCACAGTGCAGCTGCTGTTTCTCTATCGTTATATCTTTGTGCTCACCGAGGAAGGCGCCCGAGCTTCCCGGGCCCGGGAGCTTCGCTCTTGCGGCAGGAAAGGGCTGGGTCTGGCCAGTTTCGGTTCGCTCATCGGCCATCTGCTCATCCGCACCTGGCTGCGGGCCGAGCGTATCCACATGGCCATGCTGGCCCGGGGCTTCACTGGTGAATTCCATTCACGCCAGGTATCGGGTTTCGGCTGGCGCGAGCTGTTCTATGTGGCCGGCTGGTCGGCTCTTTTTGTCGCGCTCAGGCTGGAAAATGGCGCCCAGTGGCTGGGCGGATTGGTCACGGGGCTTCTGTCATGAGTCATCATATTGTCGCGGTCAAACATCTGCAGCATGTCTATGCGGATGGCACGGTTGCCCTGCAGGATGTGAATTTTACCATCCATCACGGCGAGTCGGTGGCGATCATCGGCGCCAACGGGGCCGGCAAATCCACCCTGCTGCTTCATCTCAACGGCTATCTGATCCCGACGGCCGGGGAGATCCGCATCGGCGATTTCCCGCTTACCAAGAAAACCCTGCCGGAAATCCGGCGCACGGTGGGCATGGTTTTCCAGGACCCAGACGATCAGCTCTTCATGCCCACGGTCTTTGATGATGTGGCTTTCGGCCCCTTCAATCTGGGTCTGCCCGTGGATGAGGTCAAACAGCGGGTCAGGGACGTGCTCGAACAGGTGGGCGCGGCCCATCTGCAGGAAAAGCCCCCCTATCATCTTTCCGGCGGAGAGAAGAAGCGGGTGGCTATTGCCACGGTGCTTTCCATGTCACCGGACATCCTGGTCATGGATGAGCCGACCAGCGGCCTTGACCCCTTTGCCCGACGGCAGCTCATCGGCCTGCTGAAGGATTTCCAGCATACCAGGATCTTCACCAGCCATGATCTGGACATGGTGCTCGAACTCTGCCAGCGGACCATTATTCTGCACCAGGGGGTTGTCAAGGCCGACGGGCCCACCCGGGAGATATTCGGCAATGAGGCCCTTCTTGCCGAGTGCCGGCTGGAAAAGCCGCTTTCCATGCAGGGTTGCCCGGTTTGCGGCAAGGGCAAGTGAGATAATTTTTTCTGAGCATAGATGGTCACGGGGGAACGGAAGACCATCAAGCTATGATGCAAAAAAACACAATATTTATGGGAGAGGGGAGATGAAGAAAAGTATCAGTATCGCGGCAATGGGCTTATTGGCCAGTGTGTCCACCGGCTGGGCAGCCGACAGTGCTACCCTGGAAAAAAAGGTGGAGGAGCTGACCCGGCAGAATCAGATGCTGCTTGAGCGGGTGACCGCGCTGGAGACAATGCTGGTCGGCCGGCAGCAGCCGGTACCGGTCCAGGGATTGGCGGAAAAGCCGGATACCCGCGAAGGGAAAGAAAGCGTGGAGCAGCGCCTGCAGCAGATTGAAACCACCCTGGAGGGCAGGCAGGAGGCGACTGCCGCCACAGGCGAGCAATCCCTGCTGCAGAGCATCAATGATCATGTCGACCTCCGGGGCCTGGTGGAGGTTGAGGCCGTCAGTGCAGAGGATTTTAACGGCGACGACACCAGCGATATTTCCCTGGCCACCGTGGAAGTGGGTTTGGACGCCCGGATTTCCGACTGGTCCCAGGCCCATCTGCTCCTGCTCTATGAGGAGGATGAGGAGGAGAATCATCTGATCGTCGACGAGGGGACAATCACCTTCGGCAAACTGGACGCCTTCCCGGCCTATCTGACGGTGGGCAAGATGTATCTGCCCTTTGGGTCCTATGTCACCAATATGGTCTCCGACACACTGCCCCTGGAGCTTGGCGAGATCCGTGATTCAGCCGTGCTGGCCGGATTTCAGAGTTCAGGGTTTTACGGGTCTCTTTACGGCTTTAACGGTGTTCTCAGTGAATGGGGCGAGGATGACAAGATTGACGCCTGGGGTGCCAGCCTGGGCTTTGCCCACGAACGTGAAGATTTCTCCGTGGATGTGGGGCTAGACTGGCTGAACAACATCGGCGATAGCGATGATCTAGGTGAATATCTGGAGGAGAATACCGGCGCAAGCGAGATTGCTGATTATGTGGAGGGTTTGGCCGCCCATATTCTTTTGCAGTACGGGCCTTTTGATTTTGTGGCCGAATATGTCCGGGCGCTCGATGAGTTTCAGCTTAATGAAATGGCTTTTGCCGGGTCGGGCGCTGAGCCCGAGGCCTGGAGTCTTGAAGCGGGCCTGACCTTTGATCTGCTGGACCGGGAGACGATATTTTCGCTGGCTTGGCAGGGAACGGACGAGGCCCTGGCTTTAGGCCTTCCCGAGGACCGTTATGGTGCGGCGATCAGAATGTTTGTCCTCAAAAATACCAGTGTCTCGCTGGAGTACCTGCATGATGAGGACTACGACCAAGCGGACGGCGGCACGGGCAATGACGCCGATTCCGCCACCATGCAGGTGGCCGTGGAATTCTAGGAAGTCGGGAAGGAGCAGGCATGGCCCGCTCCTTCCCCATAATGCCTTGCCTCTATAGCTTGGATTGAGTTAATTCTTTACACAGAAGGCAGCGGGGTGGATCATTTTCTGCCTTCTGCCTTCTGCCTTCTGCCTACCTGAAAAACCCCCAGATATAGCGCAGGGCCGGCACCAGGATGCAGAAGGTCAGTATCCACTTGATCACTCTGGCCGGCACGAATTTCTGCATTCGTGCCCCGCAGTACATGCCGGCAAAACCGCCTGTGCCGAAGAGAAAGCCCAGGAGCCAGTCAGGGGCAATGGCCATGCCGGGATGAAAGGGGGCGATTATCTGGTAAAACGCCACCCCGGCCACCGAGGTGACAAAGGTGCCCATCAGGGCTGCGCCGGCCACGGTGTAAACCGGCAGGCCGAAGAAGCTGACGAAAAACGGGGCGATGATGGCCCCGCCGCCAATACCGTAAACCCCGCCGATAATACCGACAATAAAACTCAGGGCCATGATGCCCATGGTGTTGACATCAAAGGTCTGGCCATAGAATTCGTAGACAATCCTGGTCATGGAAAATTTCTTGACTGCGACCCGGGGCAGCTCTTCTTTGCCTGATTCGGAGCGGGCGATATTGCGCTGATGGTACTCCTTCACCACCTTCTGGAACTGCTCTTCGGCCGAGGCCTTGCCGCCCTGGTCCTGCTTTTTTTTCAGGAGATCGCGCAGCAGGCGCCCGCCGATATAGAGCAGCACCAGACCGGCGAAGAGTTTGAAATTTTTCGGATTGGGCAGATAGGAGATGCGCAGCACCGCACCGATCAGCACCCCCGGCAAGGTGCCGATGATGACCACCCAGGTGAGGGGCCAGACCATGCGGCCCTCCCGGATATAGCGGTAGACGCCGCTGGGGATGGCCACGATATTGAAAACCTGATTGGTGGCGGAGACCGACGGGCTGGTGAAACCGAGGACGCTCACCTGAAAGGGCAGCAGGAGAAAGGCCCCGGAGACCCCTCCCATGGAGGTAAAAAAGGAGATGCTGAAAGCGACAAGGGGGGGTAGCCAGGGTGAGACTTCGATGCCGGCAACTGGAAAATACATACGGTACCTCCTGAGGCGTTGGGTTGAGACGGCCAGGACAACAGACACCATTATTATAATATTCGTGTCAGTAACCCTACATTGTTCCCCACGGCGCTGTCAATGATTTTTCGTCGGACCTTTGTTTTTTTATTGTGCCTGATTGGAGATTGCAGTTATCAGGCAGGGCGTGTAAAATTCAGGGACTGGAATGACCGGCTCACTGGTTTGCAAACTTAGCGGGGCAGAACATGAAAGACAGAAATGATCCGGTTGCGGATCTGCTGAAACAATTTGAGACTGATTCCCTGCGGGGCCGCTTCAACCCGGCGGGCATCTTTTCCGTGCCCAAAGAGGTAAAGTGTCTGGACACGGCGCAGCTGACAGAACTGGAAAACGCCTTCAGGCAGTGGGTGGATGAGTCGGCGCGCAGCGATGTGCGGGGCTCAAGAAGGCGGATTCTGCTTATTTTTCTGCTGATACGCTACTCGGGCGGCCGGTTGAATGAGATTCTGACCTTGAACGAACAGAGTGATATCGACTGGGAAAATGATGGCATCCGGCTCGGTGGAACAGAAAACGGGGAGAGCGGAGGCGGGCGGGAGGTGCAGATTCCGGCCCAGGTCTGCAGGGAGCTGAAGGGCTTCATGGATGATGCCCCGCCGGGATCACCCGGAACCTTTTTTCAGGTGGATCCCGCCCACGTGCGGCGCAAATTCTATGAGCAGGCCAAGGCATGCGGTCTGCCGGGGGATCTCGCCAACCCGAACGCCATCAGGCGCTCCCGGGCCATTGAACTCCTGCGCAGCAATGTGCCGCTGCCGGTGGTGCAGAAGCTCCTCGGCCATTCAACGGCCAATCTCACCGCGGCCTATGTGGATTTCTCGGACAAGGACATGCGGCCGGTGATCCAGCATTTTCTCGATAAGGAAAGCCGGAGAAAAACCAGTGCCAGGAATACCTTTTTCGGCAAGATTACCCGGATTAAAAAGGGTGATATTCAGTCAAGCGTGGAACTGGTCACTCTGGGTGGCGATACCCTGCAGACGGTCATTACCAATGACAGTCTTAAGCGGTTGGGGCTCAAGACCGATTCTTTCGTAACGGCCGAGGTCAAGGCCCCCTGGGTGATTATCGCCAGGGAGAGTGCGCAGCCGGTGTGCAGTGCGGAAAACAGATTTCAGGGCACGGTTTCCCGTATTATCAGGGGAAGGATCACCACCGAGTTCGTGGTCCGCATTGCCGACGGCACGGAACTCTGCACCATCGTCACCAGGGAAAGCGACAGGAGTCTCGGCATCAGGGAAAACGATACAGTCTGGGTTTTTTTCAATGCCTATGCCGTGATTCTTAATATCGAATAGGGCTACCCGCAGATTTGGTCAGGCTATTGCTGCTCCCTGGCCGCTTCCCTTTCCGTTCTTGCTGCATAACCTGCCTTCAGCAATGCCTTGTCAAGAGCGGCGATGAAGGGTTCGAGCTGTCTGTTGTCAACATATCTTTCTTTGTTGATAAAAACAGTGGGGGTTGAACGGATATGGGCCTTGTTGCCCGCCTGGGCGCGAGCCTTAAGCAGCTGGTCTGCCAGATTCCCGTCAGCCGCACAGTCGGCAAAATGCGAGGGGTCAATGTTGTTTGCTTTGGCAACCGCCTCGATTTTCTCCATGAACTGCTGTTCCGTATCTTCAAACGCCCATTCGCTCTGGGTCTTGAACAGGGTGGCGACGAAAAGGCGTTTCTGTTCAATATCCGGCAGACAGTGCACCAGCATCGATGCCTTAAGTGCCTGGGTGTTCAAGGGAAAATAGCGGAACACATAAAAGACCTTGCCGGTATCGATATAGGACGCCATGATTTTATCAATGATCTGGGAATGGAAATTTTTACAGTGCGGGCAGGTGAACGAGGAGTATTCAGTCAACACGACCGGAGCAGCCGGGTTGCCGTAGGTTACCTCGAATGCTGTTTTCTGCAGCACATAATCTCCGTCAGTCTGCCTGTTTTCATTTTCCGCCCATGCCGGCACGGACAGGAATACGAGCAGCAACACCAGCATTATTTTTACCAGATGTTTCATTGTTCCCTCTTCCTTTTATTAATTAACTGTCGCAAGTCAACCGCAGGCCTGCTAATTCGTGTTACCATGGGAGCAGTATAGCACAGGGTGAAAAATCAGGGCAAAGCATTTACCCGTCTAACAAAAAAAAGTGGTTTTTTTGGAGCTGCATGACAATGCGCGGTATAATCACAAGGAAACTCCTTGAGATTTTTTTAAACGCAGAGGATAACGGTACTTATCATGGACAGGATATTCAACGGCGCGACAGCCATTTTTGATCCCCTGCATAATTTTTGGGAAAACAATGCAACCCAGCGGGTGGTGGCAGGCATTCTGGTGCTGATTTTCCTTCTTGCCCTGGGCGCCATTGAACTCAACCGTCGGAAATTTTTCCCGTTGCCCTTATCTGCCTCCATTCCCGTGACCCATTATATGGCGATCAACCTGGCCTTTACCCTTGTGCTCATTATGGAGGTTGTCAGTCTCATTTTTACCCTGCCCTGTTCCATCTCAAAAGCTTTGGGCAAACAGTTTGAAATACTGGCGCTGATTTTTCTGCGAAGCTCTTTCAAGGAGCTTACCGTCTTACCCGAACCCATTGAAATTGCCGGGCACCTTGATGTGCTGTGGCGCATACTTTCCGGCGGGGGCGGAGCCATTATTATCTTCGCCCTGCTCGGTGTCTATGCCAAAATGCTGAGGAAGACGGAAGACAAACACATGTCCGGACTCAACCTCTATAGTTTCGTCGCCTCCAAAAAAATAGTGGCGCTGGTCATGCTGGCCATTTTTTTTGGTATGGGAGTTTATAATGCGGTGTTAGAGGTCAACGGCGTCTATGACTTTGCCTTTTTCCACCGTTTTTATACGGTGCTCATTTTCTGTGACATCCTGCTGGTTTTGATCTCACAATGTTTCCAGCCGGGATTTCGTGCGGTATTCCGCAACTCGGGTTATGCCTTGGCCACCCTGCTCATCCGTCTTGCGCTGACCGCTCCCCCTTTTTTCAACGTGATGATCGGGGTGGTTTCCGCTATCTTTGCCCTGTTTCTTACACTGGTGTATGACAAATTTTACACATCCCGCAGGGTTTAGCAGACTCTCTTGTTGGTGGGGCGGGAGGTGCTGCCTGCAAGTATGAGCAAAACAAGGGGCAGGTTTTGCCTGCGCTTGCTAGAGGTGCCTCACAACTTTTTTCATTTTTTTTCTTGCACAATTGATAATTTTATTCTTATTAATTCTCGAATAAAGTGATGGACCAAGAAAATTTTTCTTGACAAAATATATACCACAATGTGATAGAGTGCAGAGTGTTGTAGCTGTTATGGCGCAGTGAGGATGGGTTGGCAGCTGTTTGCTCATTTTGCCGACTCCCGTCCAGGGGCATACTGCATATCCTGCTTTACTCGGGTGAACTGGAGCCAGAAAGCGGGCTTATTAAACAATTGAATTGAGGAGGTAAGGAAATGAGAAGAGAATTATTAACTGGTTTGCTGGCTGGCGGACTATTCGTATTGGGGGATGTATCCTCGGCCTTGGCCGGCCCTCCCTTGACAAACGTTGAGGGCGTTGGCGGTGTTGCTCTGAATCCGCTTGCCTATGTTGCCAACCCCATCGGCAAGGATGAGACCGGCATGTTCGGCAGCACGGTGGTCAGCAAGCCAAACATTGGCGCCTGGCATATCAGTCTGCCGGACAGCGACATCAACTGGGAGTCGGCAGGCATCAATATCAGTTTTTTAAACCGGATTGAAATCGGCTACAGCCACGAGTCAGTGGATATTGACGATGATACTCTTAACCTCGGAGAAATCGACAAGGACAATTTCTCTCTCAAAGTGAATCTGCTGCCTGAGAACAGCTTTGATATGCCGTATCTGCCGGCGATTTCCGTGGGTGTCATCGCTAAGAGCACCAGTTTTGATACCCTGGTAGACGCAGGTGCCCTGGACGACGATAGTGGCGAGGACTATTATGTGGTGGCCACCAAAACCCTGACCAATCTGCCGATTCCGGTGATCCTGAATGCCGGCGTGCTTTCCACCAAGGGATATGTCCGCGGCGTGCTCGGTTTTGGCGATGATCGTGATGAGGCCTTTTTCTGCAACATTGAAACAATTCCCATTGCCAATGTCATTGTCGGCTGGGAATATACCCAGGGAACCGATGTTGCTACAGATTACAGCACCAGTTCCATGTGGGAGGCCCATGTGGCATGGATGATCAACGATCTCACCCTGGTTGCCTCCTATGCTTACACCGGCGATGCAAATATGTCTGGACCTTTCCCGCCTTCAGCCTTCGGTGATGGCTGGGTTATCTCTGCCCAGTATGCCTTCTAGGCACTGATCTTGTAAATTATCTGGGTAATTGATAAGGGTTTCCGCCATGGCTCCGCCGGGCGGAAACCTAGAACGACTGGCGGTAGGAGCAGCGGCGGCAGAGCTGCTCCACAACCAGTCTTTTGGAAAATCCCTGGCGCATGATGGTGGCCCGGGGAGCGGTCAGGATTTCACCAAGTGGCTGGCTCAGAATATTGCCCAGATTGATATCCCCCTCGGCATCGAGACAGCAGGGCACCACGGTGCCGTCCACCAGGATGGCCACATGATCGCGCAGCCCACGGCAGAAGCCCCGGTCACCCAGGTCGGCTCCCGGGGCATGGGGCCAGGTAAAGCGCTGGTTCTGGCTGAGAAACACCCTGGGAGCCAGGGTGATGCCGTGGCCCGGGGTTAGTTCGTCGGCTATGCGAAAGGGCAGGGCAAAAAAGTCTTCAAGCTGTGTCAGGATGTATTCATTGCGGCGGCTGTTCGTGCCGTCTTTCTCCTTGGTCATATTCCAGAGCCGCAGGCTGATAAACAGCTGGGTCGTGGCGATGGCCTCCCGCATAAATAAAAAGATGCCGGTCAGGTAGTTCTGCAAGTTTATGCCGGCGCTGATTTGCTGGTCAACAACGCTGTGCAGGGAGATATTGATCTGTCTCAGACACGGGCTGCTAAGCAGAACAGGCTGCAGCCGCGTCAGCAGGGTGCCGTTGGTGGTCAGGTTCACCCGCATTCCCTGGTGTTGGCAGATGGCAAGCAGTTCACCCAGTTCAGGGTGCAGCAGCGGTTCTCCCAGAACATGCAGGGCGAGATAATCGGTCTGGTCTCTGATCTGCCCGACAACGTCGGCAAAGACCGTCGGGCTCATAAAGGTCTTTGGTCTGTTGCCGTGGTGGCAGAAGCTGCAGGAGAGATTACAGTGGTTGGTGATTTCGATGTAGATTTTCTTGAATTTTTTCAAAGAGCGTTTTACGCCTCTTCAGCCCGGCAGGGTAAGAGGACGCATGCAGCACTCCCCCCGCTTTGCTGGTCTCTGGATATATTCCGGCTCATTTCCCCTAAGCCGGCAACACTTTATTTTGCCGGCGCAGACCCTTCCTCTTCGGCTGTCAGATCCGGCGTGGTGGTCATATCCTGGATGATTTTTTTCGGCAAACGGGCAAAGCCGCTGATCAGCGAAATGATCACTGCCGACACATAGGGGATCGATTGCACCAGCAGCACGATGATCCATACCAGCAGATCCGGGGAGTCGACTGTTTGCGTCTGTTTGACGATATAGGCGGCGCTCCAGAGGGCGGTCATGATCAGAAATTCCTCCCGGGCTGACATGAGGGCCCGCAGCACCGCATGGTGGCTGGCCATTTTCGGGGTGCGGAAGAACGGCTTGCTCTTGGTGACAAATCCGTTCATGATGGCCTTGGAAATGGTATGGGAGAGGGAGAGGCCGGCCAGGGCCGAGGCAAAGGTCTGGGCAACGGTGGCATTCACCCTGCTGCGATAGAGATAGAACATCTTGGCCAGCTTGAAGATGAAGAGCGTCAGCGGCATGGCGGAGAGAAGCAGCAGCGGCGGGTCCACCAGGCGGGGGAAATGTATCATGGCCACCGACCAGTAGACCGCGGCCAGGGTGAACAGCAGGTTCAGGCTGTCAGCCACCCAGGGCAGCCAGCCGGCGATAAAGTGGTAGCGCTGGCCAAAGGTGAGGTTGGTCTTGCCGCCAAACAGGGCACTGGAGTGGTGCCGCATGATCTGCACCGCGCCGTAGGCCCAGCGGAAGCGCTGCTTTTTGAAGTCGATAAAGGTGTCGGGCATTACCCCACGTCCGTAGCTGTCGGCAATATAGGCGGCCTCATATCCTTTTTCGAATATCTTCAGGCCCAGCTCGGCATCTTCAGTGATGCACCATTCGGCCCAGCCTGCCACTTCTTCCAGAACGGATCTGCGCACCATGGTCATGGTGCCGTGCTGGATGATGGCGTTGCGTTCATTGCGGGTCACCATGCCGATATAGAAGAAGCCTCGGTACTCGGCATAACACATGGCCTTGAAAAGGCTTTCGCTGTCATCCCGGTAATCCTGCGGGGCCTGGACAATGGCGATTTTGGGATTGCTGAACTGGGGAGTGAGATCCCGCAGCCAGTTCGGGGAAACCATGTAATCGCTGTCGATGACCGCCACTACTTCCGCCTCGGGGGCGGTGCGGGCCAGAGCAAAATTGAGGGCTCCCGCCTTGAAACCGGACAGGGGGTCAACATGGAAAAAACGAAAACAGGAACCCAGCTTGGCGCAATGGGCCTCAACCGGCTGCCACACGGCAGGATCCTTGGTGTTGTTATCAACGACTATCACTTCATAATGGGGATAGTCGAGATTTGCCAGGGCGTCCAGGGTTTCTTTAAGCATCTCAGGCGGTTCATTGTAGGCCGGTACGTGGACGGATACCATGGGCAGCTGGTCGTCCGCGAGCTCAACCCTTTTGAACTGGCGGCGCCTGGTTGCCGCCCAGGTCGCTTCGGCCCATTCGTGGGCCTCGGCCAGTAGCACCACGGTGACACCGATCATGCCGACAATCAGCAGCAGGCCGACCAGTATGGTGGCCACGGTGAGATACTGCCGGGAATAGCTGTAAACAATCCACACCGCACCGCTGGCGGCGCCAAAGGCGATGACTGCGAGAAAGCCTCTGCCGCGTTTGCTCAGGGTTTTGCTGTCAATGAGCAGAAAGGCGAAGGTGATCAGGGCGATGCCGATGGATATGCCGGCCAGCAGACGCCATTCCGGAATTTCAACAATGGGTTCGGAAAAGGCGAACTTGGGCTGCCGGTATACATTGTAAACTCCCCAGTAGGCGCCCACCGCACCTTCGGAAACCTTTTTCCACGGCTGGTCAAAGGCCTCCATCACATAATAGGTATACTGTTCCTCGGCTGCCCGCTCCAGAAAGCGGCGCAGGAAGGTGGCCTCGTTGGCTGGAGAGGCCACCGCCGAATAGCGGGTGCGACCGTTGCTGGGCCAGCCCACCTCGCCGATGATAATCTCTTTATCCGGGAAGGAGGCCTTGAGGAGATTAACGTGATCCACCACGTAGTCAACCGCCCGGTCCACATCCACCCCTTCCCAGTAGGGCAGCATGTGGACGGCAATGAAGTCAACGTGATTGACCAGGTCCTTGTTGTTGAACCACACATGCCAGGGCTCGGCTGTGCTCACCGGTATATCCAGGGCATCCCGGACCCTGTCCAGGTATCCGGCGAGTTGGTCGATGGTGAGCTCCCCCCGCAGGACCGCCTCGTTGCCGACAATGATCCGCACCACGTTACGGTAATTTCCCCTGGCCACGCTGATAAGCTTTTCAATCTCCCGCTCGTTTTTCTCCTGGTCCTTATCGAGCCATGCCCCGAGGGTCACATTGAGCCCATGTTTGCGGGCCAGTTCCGGGATCTTTGCCAGGCTTCCTTCCATGGTGTAGGAGCGAACGGCGTAGGTCTTGTCTGCCAGCAGGGCAAGGTCGCTATCGATCTCCTCTTCTGTGGGCAGAACGTGAGTGACGGCGCTCTGGCCTTCACGCATGGGGGAGAAAGAAAACCCCTGGATGCGATCCGGCCAGAGGGGCGCGGTTTCCGGCTGGTTCAAAAAGGCCCAGAAACTGAGGCAGATAACAGCAATGGCAATGCTGATAAGTATATTGGCTCTGTTCATAATGCTTTTCGATGAATAAATGGGAGGCTGCTTGCGGCAAACCAAAATCAACCTTAAATAATACTCAATTTTTATGGAATTTGGTAGCGTAATTTATAGGCAGCAAAAAAGGCGGTGGGAGGTGCGCTTGGTTATTGCATATCTGGAGGGACATTTACTGAAGATGGGGCCAGGAAACGGATTGATTCTATACCGGGCGGGTGTAAGAGGTGAGTTTCGGGTTGATGGCTGAAATTTCTTCCGGGTATATTTCCATCAGTTCAGGTTTTTCTTTGACCAGGGTGGTTAATTTTCTGCGCAGCTCAAGGCGCTGCTGCCAGTCCTGATTTTCGTGAAATGCCCTGAATATGTTTTCTACCTGGGTACGCAGGGGAGCGGGAAGATCGTCTTGGGCATCCCCGTAAGGAAAAGAGCGGGCCAGCCGTTTGAACTGCAGAAAGCTTTCTCCCTTTTTTTTGAAAACCAGGCAGATGCCTCCCAGCACTAAGGAGTAGGCAATATAAAAAAGATGCCCCCTGACAATACCGATGACAAAAAGAAGGACCGTGGCTATCCAGCATGCAAGATAGAGAACAAAGAAAAGGCGGCGACGGATTTCAGCGGGTTCGTTCAGTTGGCGATGGTCCATGGTCTTGGCCTTAAAGCGGGTTTTGCAGGGGCTTCATCTTTAATGTCCCAGAGATCCTTGGGCAAATCTGTTCTGATGCCGCCTGCAGCATTGCAATAATACTCTGTAAAGGGGACGGCAGAGGAACCGTCGGCACAAACAATCTGCCCGATTATTCGGCAACTCTCCATCCCTGGCGCACCGTGTTCCCGATGAATTTATGGTCATTTTGACCATGAAAGTAAATGTAGTCGAGGCAAAATTTGTATGATATTCTCTCATTTGTCAAGAGAACTTTAGCGATAACTTTTGCATGAAAAGGATATCGCTGCACCCGCCTATCCAATGGAAATACTGCCATTATGATGCCTGCTCAGGAAACGGCAAGAGAACTGGCCTTTGTCATTGTCACCCATGGTGACATCGGGGAATCACTGCTCACAGTGGCAGAATACATTCTGGGCAGGAAGCTTGATAACTTTGTTGCGGTCAAGGTGCCTTTTATGGGTGAACTGCAGCATGTCATAGACACCAACAGTCGGACCCCCTTTGCCGAACGCCGACAACTGATCAGGGAACAGATCAGCAAGGCGAAGAATCAGGTTGATAAAGGAAGCGGTATCATCTTTTTGACCGACCTGTTTGGCGGCACAGGTTTTTCCGTGGCCAGTGACTTCCTTACCTCTGATGACGGGGTTATTATTTCCGGCGTTAACCTGCCGATGCTGCTCAAGGCGGCGGAAATCAGGCAGGGTTCCCCTGCTGAAGTTGCCGTTGATCTGGTTGACCGCTCAAGAAAGGCAGTGATTTGCCGCTTTCCTCCGTCATTGACCGGATAACCACGTCCAAGTCATAGCCGGCCCATAATGTTCCCAACCCCGAGGCGGGAGACTCTTGCCCGGCCAGGTTTTTTATTTTGCCATAGACCTGGAAAGGTTTTTTTTGCTACTCTCTGATTGTCAGAGTATGAGTAACTCCAGTGTGCTTGTCTTGGGAAAGAGAGGTTTTCCCTCAATGATCAGAGGCAATGCCAGAGGTGTCAGTTCAGTCAATCAACTGTGGCATGATGCCGCTTCAATGGGCACGGCAACGGGTCAAACTCTTAAACGGCATTTTTCAAACAACAGCATGGCAATCATATGATACTGATAGCAAAGGCGAGTTTCCCCCACAGCAGTTTGAAGGAAGCCATCAGGATATTCTCCCAGCTCCCCAAACTGCCGGCAACGGTCAAAAGATTCGGCCCCTTTTTTTCCGTCGATGACAAGGGAAACTTCCACTACATTGCTTTCTTTAAATTCTCCGAGCAGCAGATTACCGTTGAACAAAAGAAATTTATTCAGAAGCGGTTTGATGTATTTGCCGGGGTTCCCGGCTTTACCTCGTCAATCGACAGCTGGATGAGCATGGAGGAAACCCTGGAATTGCTGAAGAAAAAGGATGACGCGCAAGCCGGTTGAGTCGGGAGAGGCAGTGGGCATTTGGCCTGCCGCCTCTCATCTCTTATGGGTGACCTTGCTGGTTGGCGAGTGCTTCAGTAACCAGCCTGAGTTTCAGTCATCAGTCGCTCTGATGTCGGCGATGGGTCCCTCATAAATAACCGGAATGATACCCCGTTTTTCAAGTTCCTGGCGGGGGCGGTCGCCGATACGGGTGCAGTAAACCTTTTTGCACCCTTCCAGGGCTTGTGCCACCGAGTCAAAACGAGCCGCATCAAACTGGTGGGATTTGTCGCCGGTTGACAGGCAGGAAATCTTCCGTTCCGTTACCTTGGTCACACCAGCCGTGCCTGCCTCATAGATCAGAAAGCGTTCCGCCTTGCCGAAATGGTCATTGACATTCTTGCCGTCAGTGGAAACGATCCCTATTTGCATTTCTTCTCCTCCTTTGTGATTGACTGTCTCGCGAAACTAAGAATTTACCACGGAGCACACAGAACCAACATGGATAACTGGCTGTAATAAAAGATATTTCTCAGTTTGCTCTGTAGTGAAAAAAAGACTTTGATTCATTGTCCTTTTTTCCCGGGCATCAACCGCAGCCGGTTCCGCCGCCGGTGCAGGCGCCTTTTGAGGTGCATTTGTTCTGGCGGCCCTTGAGCTTGCTCAGATCCTTGCCGCTGTAAACCGCCTCAAGCCCCATCTCGATAAAACCGCTCATGGTTACCGGCTTTACCCCCATTTTGACGAGGATTTCCTTAGGCGCTTCCCCCAGGTCATTGACCAGCACCGCCCGGCAGTCCCTGAGAGACCTGGCTAGGTTGTGCCATCTTTGCGGACCGCCGCCAGGCAGGGAAGCGGGCCGTTCCTCAACCATGTTGAAAGTGCCGTCCTCTTTTTGTTCCCAGATCTGGAAACGGTTCGCCTCACCCAGATGCTGGTTGACCAGCACACCCTCAAGGGTGGCCACCGCCACATAGGGCCTGTCTTGTTCGGTAACGGGGGGCAGGGAGGCGCAGGCAGACAGACAGCCGTGCATTTCTTTGCTCTGGTCATGGCCGAGCAGGCCCACGGCATCGGCCCGGCAGCGGGTGCAATGCCGCATCTGGGGCAGGTATTTCTCCGCCTTTTTGCGTAGCGTCGCCATTTTCTGTTTGCTGGGTTCCGGGATATCGGCAAAGGGGGTGTCCACATTGGGGAACATGGCCATGCAGTTAAAGAGATCCGCGCCCAGCTCAGCCATTTTTTTAGCCACCTCTTCTATATGATGATCATTAATGCCTGGGATGGCAATGGTGTTGATCTTGACGGTGATATCGTGTTCCTTCAGCTTGGTGATGGCCTTGAGCTGTCTGGCGAGGATGAGTTCCGCCGCCTGGATGCCGCGGTACACCACGTTGCCGTCCCGCACCCATCCGTAAATGTTTTTGATCACGTCAGGGTCGACGCCGTTCACCGTCACCGTGACATGGGAGACGTCCAGCTCGGCCAGGGCCTCAACATGGGGGGCCAGGTTCATGCCGTTGCTGGCCAGACAGAGAATCATGTGCGGGTATTTCTCCCGGATCAGCCGCATGGTCTCCAGGGTTTCCTCGGCATTGGCAAAGGGATCGCCAGGGCCTGCGATGCCGGCCACCGAAATGCGGGGCTCTCTTTCCAGCACCTTGTCCATGTAGGTGAGGGCCTGCTGCGGGGTGAGGATGGTGCTGGTCACTCCCGGACGCGATTCGTTGACACAGTCATATTTCCGGTTGCAGTAATTGCATTTGATATTGCATTTCGGGGCAACCGGCAGATGAACCCGACCGAATTGGCCCTTTACCTTGGCATTAAAACAGGGATGGTGACTGTAGTCTTTTTTCATGACAAGCTCCGGAATAGGATATGGTTAATAACGTTTAAGCGTTCCAACGTTTAAACGTTTGCGCGCTGGAACGGTTTTTTTTACATATAGCTGTAGCCGACAGGCGAATCGTTCTGCTTTTTCTCGATCAGGCTGTTGACCACCAGGTCAAAGAGTTGTTGCGCCCCCCGGTAACCCAGGTGGATGATGCGCTGGCCGCCGATCCGATCATGGATGGGAAACCCAACCCGGATGAGCGGTATGTTCAGTTTACGGGCCAGGGGATAACCCTTGCTGTGGCCGACCAGCAGATCAGGCCCCAGGGTTTCCGCCTCTTCGGCGATATCAAAAAAATCCATGCCTTCGTAGGCCTTGGGCTGCTCAACCAGTACGCCGTCGGTGACCGCGGCGATGGCCTCGGCAAAATGACCACTCCTGCCTCCGGTGGCGCAGAGGATGGGCGTTACGCCGATTTCCGCGAGCCAAGAGGTCAGGCCCACCACCATATCCTCTTCGCCATAGATAATGGCCTTTTTGCCGAACACATACTTGTGGGCATCCACATAGGCATCCACCAGACGGCCGCGTTCATCCGCATACTTTGCCGGAGTCGTGCGTCCGCTGAGGGTTTCCAGACAGGCAAAGAAACGGTCAGTCTCGCTGATGCCCATGGGCAGACCCAGTCGGTGACTTCTCATGCCAGATTTCTGTTCAAGAACGGTGGCGCCGGTTCTGGTCTTGCCCAGGGTGCGGCCGAACTCAACGGTGGCTTTGGCCCCGCCCATCTGCCGGATGGCTTCAAGGGGAGTGCCGCCGCCGGGGATTTTTTCGTACTCAAGCAGGGCCGGGCCGTCCATGGTTGTCGACAGATCGGGCAGCATGGTTGTCTTGATGCCGAAGTCATCCATGATCTCCTGCAGGTAGCGGTAATCAGCCGACGAGACAAAGCCGGGCAGCAGATTGACGGTATCGTTGGTCACGGCAGGACTTTGGGCAAGCTGGTCAACAGCGGCGGCCACTGCGGCGTGAAAGCCTTCCATGTGGGTGCCGGAATAGCTCGGGGTGGAGACATGCACCAGCAGCGGCCGGTTTGCTGCTTCGGTTTCACGTTTGTATTCCTTGACAATCATGGGCACATCATCGCCGATGGTCTCGGTGAGGCAGGTGGTGGCAATGCCGATCATCTGGGGCTGGTATTTCTTGGTGACATTGGTCAGTCCCATCTTCAGATTGGCTGCCCCGCCATAGATCGCATGTTTTTCGCTGAGCGAGGAGGAGGCGATATCAATGGGTTCGTTATAATGGCTGATAATGTAACGCCGCATATAGGTGGCGCAGCCCTGGGAGCCATGCAGATAGGGGACGGTGCCCTCCATGCCGCGGAAGGCCAGGGAGGCGCCCAGGGGTTTGCACAGTTTGCAGGCATTGGTCGTTGATATGTAATTGGGCATCTTGCTCATGATGATCTTCTCCTGATGTTTCAGCGCTTAAACGTTTCAACGCTTGAACGTTTGATCGTTTCCTTTCGTATTGCGGGGCACGAATTTCCACACCGGGCTCATGACCGATGAATAAACCTCCCGGGCAAAATTGAGCATGCCGGTAAAGCCGGCCAGGGCCTCTTTGCGTTCATGGTTGTGGTCGCAGAATCCCACCCCCAGTTTGTAGGCAATGGGTCGCTCCTTCACCCCGCCGACAAAGACATCCACCTCCTTTTCCTTGAGAAAGGAGGTCAGCTCCAGGGGATTGGAGTCATCGACAATGATGGTGCCGGGATCGGTAATGGCCTCCAGTTCCTGGTAGTCTTCCGTGGTGCCGGTCTGGGAACCCACCATCACCACATCCATGCCGATGAGGCGAAAGGCCTTGACCAGGGAAAAGGCCTTGAAGGAGCCGCCTACGTATATGGCTGCTTTTTTGCCGGTCAGGGCCTTTTTGTATTTCTGCAGCTCCGGGTAGATCTTCTGCACCTCTTCCTGGATGAGCTGCCGGGTGCGCTCCATGATGTCCGGCTCTTTGAAGAAGCGGGCCACATCATAGAGGGCCTCGGACATATCCTCGATGCCGAAATAGGAAACCCTGATTGAGGGGGTGCCGTATTTCTCCTCCATCATGTTGGCCAGATCCATGGTGGCCCCGGAGCACTGCACCACGTTCAGGGAGGCGCCATGGGCCCGGCAGATATCGCCGATCCGGCCGTCGCCGGTGATGTTGGCCACCACCTCAATGCCCATACGCCGGAAATACTCGCGCACCATCCAGATCTCTCCGGCCAGGTTGAAGTCGCCGAGGATATTGATGCTGTATTTGGAAATACCGCTGGTGTCGCCGGTGCCGATGAGCCGGAACATGGCATTGCAGGCCGCCTTGTAGCCGGAGCGTTTGTTGCCCTTGAAACCCTCGGATTGCACCGGGATCACCGGGATGCCTTTCGCTTCGGTCACCCTGCGGCAGACCGCTTCCAGGTCGTCGCCGATGATGCCCACGATGCAGGTGGAATAGACAAAGGCCGCTTTGGGGCTGTGCCGCTCAATGAGTTCATGGAGGGCGCTTTTAAGCTTTTTTTCGCCGCCGAAAATCACGTCCCGTTCCTGCAGGTCGGTGGAAAAGCTCAGACGGTGCAGTTCCGGCCCGGAGGAAAGGGCACCGCGGATATCCCAGGTATAGACCGCGCAGCCGATGGGGCCATGCACCAGATGCAGGGCATCGGCAATGGGGTAGAGGACGACCCTGGAACCACAGAAGACACAGGCCCGCTGGCTGACCGCACCGGCCAGGCTGTCCTTGTTGCAGGTAATTTCAAAGGTTGATTCCCCCTTGCGGTAAATCTGCGTTTCTCTTTCTGCTAAGGCGATTTCTTCCATATTGTTTCCATGAGGTTGAGTTGTCGTTTTGTTGTTTACATATCTCTTTGAGCAACTCCTGTGCCATGGGCTGGTTTTGCCTGTAAACTTTAATAATATCAATTTGTTGTCAGCGATTTATTTTGCTGGGAGTGGTGGTCGGCCAAGACATGCGCCCATGATTTTGTCGGGAAGGTTACAAAAATGAAGAAGGATGACATTTTTGTCTGGCTCGCAAAAAAAATCAAAATATTCTCTTTGGATATTATGGAATTTGTTCCAAACTGTGGCTAGAAAGAAGGGAATATGCGCTTGATCATTCAGGCAGGTATAGGGTATTGCCTTGAGTATGCAGAGAAAAGGGATACATGGATATCGATTCTTCGAGCAGACGGCTTTCAAGCGATTGCAAGAAGGTCAAAAAACAACTATAACCTCACCATGTCCATTGAGAAAAAATTCGATATTCCTTTTATCTCTTCCCTGGCCCTGCGGGAAAAACAGATCCAGCAGAACTACCGTCCGATCATCGCCGTGCACAAATGGTTTGCCCGGCGGCCCGGAACACTGTTTCGCGGGCTTATTCTTTCCGAGTACAGCGACCGACCGCTCCTGGAGGCCTTCTACTCCGCAAACGATCTGAAGGGGATTACCATCGCCGACCCGTTCATGGGTGGCGGTACGCCGCTCATTGAGGCCAACCGCGTTGGCTGCAATATAGCAGGCTACGACATCAACCCCATGGCATACTGGATCGTCAATCGGGAGATCGAACACCTGGGGCTGGTAGAGTACCGCAAAGCAGCGGAAAAACTTGTCAGCAGACTGGAGCAGAGTATTGGGGATCTCTACCGCACCCGTTGCTTGGAATGCGGTTCTCCTGATGCGCACGTCAAGTATTTCCTCTGGGTGAAAGAGCAGACCTGCGGAAGCTGCGGGACAGAATTCGATCTATTTCCTGGCTATCTATTGGCCCAAGACCGACGACATACCGAGAATATCCTGATCTGCAACGCCTGCGGCGATCTGAACGGCGTAATAGACCGCAAAAATCCGGGGGCATGCCGCTCCTGCGGTGTCCAGCTCTGTCTCGCCGGACCGGCTAAGAGGAGTAAATGCCCTTGTCCCAAATGCGGAACAATCAACTCCTATCCCAAGCCAGCCATTGGGCCGCCCCGCCATCGTATGTTTGCTATTGAATATCACTGCCGCCGCTGCAAACCTACTCACCGGGGTAGATTCTTCAAAAAGCCGGACGAGATTGACTTGGGCAATTACGCCAAGGCTGCCGTCATGCTTGCTGAAATCGGTACGGGAAATGTCCCTGAAGATGCAATCCTCCCCGGCGACGAAAGCACTCGCCTCTTGCGCTGGGGGTATAAACGATATCGGGAGATGTTCAATGACCGGCAATTGCTCGGCCTTGAACTGAGCTGCCGGATTATCGAGGAAGAACAAGACGAACGGCGCAGAAACGCACTGATCACCAACCTCTCGGATCTTTTGCGCTACCAGAACATGCTCTGCCGATACGACACCATGGCCCTCAAGTCCCTCGATATTTTCTCTGTCCATGGCTTTCCCATCGGCCTGGTGCAGTGCGAGTCCAACCTTCTCGGCATCGCCAATGGTGGCGGGATGAGCGTGGGGAGCGGTGGTTGGTCAAACATCATGGAAAAATTTCTGAAGGCGAAGAGATACTGCGACCACCCATTCGAGACCCGCCATGAAGGGACCAGGAAAACCCAGGTACCGATTGCGGGCGAATGGATCGGCGACCGGCGAAACGGCGATTCAACGACCGAAACAAGGTCCGTTCGTCTATTCTGCCAGAGCGCTACAGACGTAAATTTGTCACCGGAAAGCCTTGATGGAGTTTTTACCGATCCGCCTTATTTTGGAAATGTCCAGTATGCCGAGCTGATGGATTTCTGTTACGTCTGGGTGCGGATGTTGGTAGGCACGGAAAATACGGCATTTCGACCCCGCTCCACCCGCAATCCAGACGAATTGACCGGCAACATCACAATGGAACGGGGACTCGGCCATTTTACCGAAGGGCTTGCCGCCGTTTTCCGCAACATGGCACAGGCCCTGAAGCCGGCGAGGCCGCTGGCTTTCACATACCACCACAACAAACTTGAGGCCTACTATCCCGTGGCGGTGGCCATTCTGGATGCCGGCCTCACCTGTTCCGTCTCTCTTCCCTGCCCGGCGGAAATGGGAGCCTCGATCCATATCAGTGGTACGGGGTCATCCGTCGTTGATACTGTCTTTGTCTGCCGATCAACAGGATTTGTCTCGCGAAGGACGTTGGCGAAAACCACAGACGAATTCATTTTTCTCGTGACCGATGATCTCAATAAACTCCGGGAAGGAGGTTTGAAACCGACGAGAGGGGATATTCGGTGCATTGTTTTTGGTCATCTGATCAGGATGGCCATTTGGAACCTAAGAAAGGATTGGGACGCAAACCTGCCAGTTCAGAAAAAATTGCCGATCTTGGCGCAGCATGTGGCGTCATTGCCTCAACCTGCAGTCATCGAAGAGGCATTTTCGCTTGGAAAATTTCCGCTTCTTGGATTAACCGTCAGTGAAAGTCTTATGGATTATGAAAGTGAAGCAGGGGAATGTCGTTTTTAACGTGAGGGAGGCAAAATGTCTATGAATAGACCTTTCGAGTTGCCGCAGGAAGAGCTTGAACAGCGCATCGAGGAGATGGTGACCGTGACAATTGCCGATCTCTCATCGGAATTTCTCCTTATGCCGATCGGCTATAGTTTTACAAATTATAACGAATTCCAGACTTCCTACGAAGTTCTGAAAAGAAAGACGGAATGCTTTGCGAATATTTCATTGGAGACAGTGCTCGCTGCTCTGCTCGAAAACAGCCTGGCCCTGGGAGTGCTGCGATCAATTTTGGGAATGACCGCACCGGAGTGGGCGGAACTTGCCAGGGTCGAGCTGCAAAGTGACATCACCCAAGGGGCGGCTCGGAAAATTGATAAGGATTGCCGGACAATTGACTACTACCTGAATCTGTCCCGCCGGCAGTCGGCAACGAAAACGCTGGAAAGGATAAACTCC
Source organism: Pseudomonadota bacterium (assembly GCA_018816555.1). GTDB lineage: Bacteria > Desulfobacterota > Desulfobulbia > Desulfobulbales > SURF-16 > SURF-16. The sequence goes on along the minus strand of JAHIVT010000038.1, from coordinate 891 downwards.
CTTATTTCCGTTGCAGTTCAATATATCAAAAAAGGTGCTCCTCCCGAACAGGAGGGCTTTCTGCACCGTCTGGCAAAATTCGATAGGGCATACGGAGAGGAATCTCTTGGTCACGCGGCAAAGGAAAACGTCCCGTACGCGGTCCTTCTCTATGAACGATATTTAGGGCGTCCGTTTGCCGCCCATCGTGATGCCGTGTCCGAACTCGTTGGCGAAGTGATGGAAAACGCTATCGAGAAACGCCTGCGGGATGCCGGTGTTTCCTACCGCAAGACCGGGCGAGCCGAGAAAATCCCGGGGTTTGGCCAAGCGCCTGATTTTTGTATTCCCGATGAACTCAACCCGGCGGTGATCATCGAGGCTAAGATTACAAGTGACGATGGAACAGCCAGAGATAAAGTGACAAGAATCAAGGAACTTGAGACGCAAAGAAATAAACATTCCCAAACGGGAAAACCGAGATACGAGGTGGTTGCCTGTATTGATGGACGAGGTTTCAGGCAGAGAAGAGCGGACATGCGAGACTTGATTCTGCGCCTGAACGGCAAGGTGTTCACCGCTGCAACTCTTGATCATTTGATTAAGAATACCAGGATCAGCGATTTTGTAAGTAAATAGCCGAAGGGTGGCCCTCGGCCTGGGCATGGCCGCAGGCATGACAACTACACGGTCGTCACCTCTTGGGCACAGGCCTGAGTCAGGTGATAAGTAATCGCTTTTTTGTGGTCGTGGCAAGGACCGGAAAAAAGCCCTTAGGGGCTTGGAAAATACTAAATTACCGTTTATAATGTTTTCATATTTTAAAAGAGGAGGATTTGAGTATGAAGACATCGACTTTGGTTCGGAATGGAGTATCGCCAGAACTGGTGGGCTTGATTTCACGTTTGGTTG
>JAHIVT010000002.1 GCA_018816555.1 Pseudomonadota bacterium | reverse complement strand
CGTTTTGTCTTGGTCAGCAAGTCCTTTCAGGAAAACAACCTAGTAGAAATACCTAGTAGAATTATTTTCCATATGTTAATACACAAGTAATTTATCTGGTTTGATTTGCAAATGCAGATAAAGCCGAAAGATCTCTCTTCTATAACATGACAAAATAATGGCAAATTTTCGCATGAGGGGCGGGAAACCGCAGGGTTGAAGATTTGTGAAAGTTCTCATCAAAACGAAGAGGAAATGAAAATGAAAAAGAAGTTATCAGCAGGATTGGCAACTGGGTTGTTGATGTTCAGCGTGACCGGCATGGCGCAAGCTGCCTTAACCACCATTGGTACCGCCACTTACGGTGGCTCGGATTACAATTTAATATGGGACAATGACAATAACGGCAATTCGGTCATCTGGTTGGATTATACTCATGACAAAACAAATTGGGAGGAACAGAATACCTGGGCCGCAAGTCTTGATTCGTCTTTAACCTGCCGTATTGATGCTGCTTATAGGGTTGACTGGGGCGACAGTTCCTGGCGGCTGCCAAGTGCCGGAGCAAACTCATCTGCCGATTACAATCAAATCACCTCCGAGATGGGGCATTTGTTTTATGAAGAATTAGGATTGCAAAGTTTTCCGGACAGAGATTATCAAATGGTTACAACCGCAGAATTAAACGCCGCCAATTTTGACAATTTAATTGCGTCCTGGTACTGGTCCGGTACGGAGCATGTTATCAAAACGGACAACTACGCCTGGCTCTTCCACATGCTCTACGGCAACCAGGATTACGACTATCAGGACAAGGAGCGTTACGGGTTAGCTGTTCGCAGTGGACAAGTTTCCGCTGTTCCCGTACCCGGAGCCATCTGGTTGCTTGGCTCAGGGCTGACAGGCTTGGCAGCCTTAAGCCGGCGGAGAAGAGAGAGCCGCGTTTGATCAACATAAGGGCATCTTGAATACATGTCTTTTCGCCCGGTTTCTGTGTCGCAGCAAAATAAAAAATGCTCGCATATTGGGCATATGTGAGCATTTCTATTTTCATCACGACGCGGCAGATCTGGAGCAGGGTGCTGAGGAACGCGGTCAGCGCAAAAAGGTCAGCATAAGCGCACCGATGATGAGCAGCAGCGGGCCGTTGGTAAAGTAAATGAAATAGATCATGGGGTAGCGCTGCCCCATGATCTGCCGCAGATGGTCTTTGTTGATGAGCCCCGGCACCCAGAAGATCAACGAGATGACCGTACCCACCACGACAAAAAATATTCCCACTATCTTGACAATCATTTCGCAGTCACGTCCTTTTCAGGCATTTCTTTTTTCATTTCCTCCCCGCTGGTCTGTTCTTCAGGCTGTGCTTCGTCCGGCATGGGCAGAAGATCCAGGGGCAGGGTCAGCGTATCAAAAATAAAATCCACGGCGGCCTTGCCGATGGCGGTCGGGGAGAGGACACTGAGTTCAGGGTCCCGCAGATTACCGGTCACCTTCACCGGATAGGTGACAATATGCCGTTTTTTGCCGCCGATGATCCGACCCACCAGCGGCACCATATTGATGATTTTGTCAATCGTTTTAAACGGTACGATAAAAAAGGTCAAGTCCGTGTCAAGGGTCTGCAGATTGATGTTGCCCTGGGCCATGATATCCATCCCCTCGCCATCTATGACCGCCTTGTCGAGGATGAGCAGATTTTTTACCACATGGCCGTGAACTTCCAGCAGCTTGTAGCGGAAACCGCTGGAAAACAGCCCCTGATAGAGGTCGGTGAAGTTGATCAGCTTGAATATCTTTGAGAGAATATCCATTTTTCCCAGCACGCCGTTTTTTCCTTGCAGCAGGAACTTGCCGGAGGAGAGATTGCCGTTTTCATCCATCAGGGTGGCGTTCACGGAAAAAGGTCCGGAGATGAGGGTGTTTTTCACCCCGGCGCAGGTCAGAAATTCCTCAAAAAGCGGTGGGGAGCCTGCAGGATTTTTCAGGGTGAATTCCTTGCGGCTCTGCTCGTCTTGCCATGCAAGGGTGCCGTCGATACCCAGGCCGCAGAAACTCGAATCCTCAAGAATCAGGGTGGTTGACTCCTTGTTACTGAAATCAATGGTACCCCGCAGGGGGGTGAGTTTGTAATTGCGCGTTTTGCCTTCCTTGATGGTCTCGGCAAACAGGTATTCGTCGGCCCTGACCTTGATGGCGCCGGAAATATTGCCGGACAGGGAGGAGGCGAGATTTTTTTTATCGGTGCCGCTGATCTTGCCCAGGAATACGGACAGATCATCGATGAAATGGATGAGGGTGTTCTGGGACAAGGTCCGGGCATGCAGTGACAGATCCGTGGTCACATCGCGCGGGGAAAATTGCAGTTCGCCGGAACCGGTGACCTGTTCATTTTCAAAGGTAAAGTCAAGGTCCTTTATTGAGAGGTTTTGATCACTGCCGAAAAGTGAGAGCCGGGAAATGGCGATCTGCCGTAAATAGTCACCCCACAGCCATTGCAGATCGCGCGCCTCGGCCCGGCCATTGAAGCTCAGTTGCCGCTCCCCCACAGGGGGCGTAAGCGTAAAAAAGCCTTCCATTTCACCGTTTAATACCATACGGGTAGTGAAAATCGCGGCCACGGTCTGCCAGTCAATGCTGCCCTGGAAGGAGATTTTTGGGGCTGCGCTGCGGGTATCGCCGGTGATGATGACAAGACCATCTTTCTGGTCCCTGAAAAAGTGCAGGCCGGTCTGTTCATGCCGTCCGCCTTTTACTTTTACATCCACCACCGCTTCCACCGGCGAACCGGTAAAAGAGCTGTTTTGCACCGTGCCGAAGACAGCCACGTTGCTGTCAGCAAAATTAATTCTCAGCTTTTTGATGGTGCACGGAATCTTGGGAAAAAAGAGGTCCGGAATCCATTTTTTTCCGGCAAGCCACTTGCCCTGTTCCGTGGTGACCGGGCCGTCAAGCTCCAGCCAGCCTTTCCAGGAGGAAAAGAGATGGTGGGAAAGTTCGGCGGAAAGTTTCAGGGGTGAGTCAAGAAATCTGGTGTTGCCATCTGTCAGGGTAACATGCTCTTCCGCCATTTCCAGGGTGCCGGAATCGATGTTGATGGTTTCCGGCAGATGCGGGGTGGTGAAGGTGATCTGGGCTAGCCCCGCGGTAAGCTGGTATTGCCAGAGGGACGGGTGGAGGAATGGCCCGCCGGCGGTCCCCTGGTTCACGGAAATAACCCCGGCAATGGAGGAAACACTGGGTAAAAGGGTGGCGGCAATGACGGGATAGCGGTTGAGTTCAGCAAACAAAGAGGTGGCATCAAGGGTTGCGGCCACGCTCTTCACCTCAAAGGGGATCTCGCTGTCACCCCAGGAAAGATGTCCCGAGCATTCCATCAGATTATGGGGGCCGATGGCGGCGGAAACCCTCTGCCACGCAACCTCATCGCCATGGATGTGCAGCATGCCCCCCTTGAGGTTGATGGGCCAGCTGAGCCGTTCATAGTTGACCTGTGCACCCTGCATGTCAGGGATGCTGACATCCACGGTAAAATCGCGCAGATCTTCCCCAACGGTGAGGTGGCCCATTTTCCGGCCCTGGGAAGAGAATTTCATCACCTCGCTTCTGAAATTCTCATTATGGATGAGATGATGCAGGGCCTGGGGCAGGGTGGCCAGATCCGCGTCGATATCAAGATCAAGCTTGAAAAGGTGGTTGTTTTCGGAAAGTCCCAGGGAAAAAGAACCGTTTGAGCCGAAATGTGGACCGAGTCGTGCCGTCAGGTTGTAGCCGTGGATATTGCCGTCCTTGATGATAATGGGCCCGGATGAGCGGTCGAGATCAAGTTCTACTCCCGGCACATGAATGTCGGCATTATCCACATCAACGTTGATGATCATCGACTGCAGATGGGAGAAGCCGGCAAGGGGGGCGTCAAAGGTATAGGTGGCGGATTTGGCCCGGCCGCCGCGTACCACGTTGCACACGGTTTTGGTGATATGCTCATCGCCGAGCAGGGTGAGCAGCCTGGCGCGCACCCCGCTCAGATCGATATCCTTGGCGGCAAGATCGAGCCGGTAGAGAGGCTCTGGGGAATCGGCAGTGACGGAGCGGCTGACAATGCCGCTAAAAGATACCTGCGGGTCGGCAAGGCTCAGCTCATAAATTTTTGCCGAGAGATCAACGCCGTTTTTCTCCAGCAGCAGCTTGGCGCCCTTGAAGTGGAATGGCACAGGCTGCTCCAACCGCTGCAGGGAAAAGGCCGGGATATCACCGCTGAACAGGATCTGTAGGGACTGCCGTCCCTGGCCGATAATGTCACTGCTGAAATCCACCTGGGAAGCCAGCGGTTTCATGACGTTTGAGTTCAGCTCGCCAAGCTGGGCAAGGTCAAATTTTGCAGCTTTCACCGTGCCGGCATAGGAGGCGGAATCGGTAAAATAATTGCCCTGCACCGACAGCTTACGGGCAAAGGACGATCTGCTCTGCAGGCTGATAGCCAGCTGGTCGGAATTTTTGCGGATTTTGAGGCTGATGTCGCTGAAAGAGAGCTTTTTGCTGCGAAACCGGTCATTGGCAAAGGCCTCGATATCCAATGTTCCGTCATCAACGGTGACATTGACCATGGGCAGCACGAGCCCATGCCCCTCTCCGGTTGCGGTTTCCGAAAAAAAAGAAGAGTTCACCGTGACATGGGGGGAGCGCAGATAGAGCCGACCGATTGCCACCCTGCCGGCGAATAGTGTCTGCCAGTCCGGGTAGATTCTGGTTTTTGGCAGCTGCAGAACAAAATCCCGGTGGGTGACGGTGGTGTCGAACAGGGTCAGGTGGGGCAGGGGAGCCCAGCGCCAGCGCATCGTACCGATGGAAACATCGGCATTGAGGGCTGAACTTGCCTGCCGGACAAGTTCCCCCTGCACCTCCTTGACATCCAGGAGTCTGGGGGCCAGATAGATCAGCAGTCCGAGCAGCAGCAGAACGAGAAGGGTGATTTTGTATTTCTGGCTCATCCAGAACGTTTACTCAATACTTTGCAGCATCTGATCAATGATCAAGAGTCCTCCCTGCCAGAAGTTCCTGTCGTTTAAATCAACGCCAAAGGGCTGCAGGAGTTCGTAGGGTGACAAGTTGCCGCCCTGACTGAGAAGATGCAGATATTTGGGGATGAATTTCTCGCCTTCCGTCTGGTAGAGATTGTAAAGCGCCAGCACCAGCAGTTCGCCGAAGGCATAGGAGTAGACATAGCCGGGTGAATGGAGAAAGTGGGGGATATAGGACCACCAGATGCCGTAATTGTCGGTCAGGGTGACCGAGTCGCCGAACATCTCTTCCTGGGTGGAGAGCCACAGTTCGCTCAGCTTGCTGTGGGACAGCTCGCCCTGTTCCCTCCTGGCGTTGTGCATCAGGCTTTCAAACCTGTTCATGGACACCTGGCGGAAGACGGTGGCAAAAATGGATTCCAGCTTCTGGCAGGTGAAGGCCCTGCGCTCCCCGGCATCGGTGAGCAACGCCAGTTGATCATGAAAGATGAGCAGTTCGGCAAAGACCGAGGCGGTCTCGGCCAGCACCAGGGGGGTGCTGCTGTTGAAGTATCCCTGTTTGGCCGCCAGGTATTGATGAACGCCGTGTCCCAGTTCATGGGCCACGGTGGAGACGTCGCGGATATTGCCCGTAAAATTGACCATCACATAGGGATGGACCTCCGGCACGCAGGGGTGGGCAAAGGCGCCGCCCCGTTTGCCATCCAGCACCGGGGCATGGATCCAGCGGCGGTCAAAGAAGAAGGAGGCGATTTCCGCCATTTTTGGTGAAAAATTGCGGAAACCGTTGATCACCATCTCCTTGCATTCATCCCAGCCGATAGTGGCGGAGGGCAGATGGGGCAGGGGAGCGTAACGGTCGTAATCTTTCAGCTCGTCAAGCCCCAGCAGCTGCTTCTTCACCGTATAGTAACGTCTGACGAGGTCATAGCGGGAGGTGGCCGCCTCAATCAACACCTCCACCGTGGCATCCTCCAGTTCATTGGCGAGATTCATGGAGTTGATCCATGAGGAATAGCTGCGCAGCCGGTCGCTGATCATTTTGTCGGCCAGCAGGGTGTTGAAGATGTGGGTGAGAATGTGCAGCTGGCTTTGCAGACCTTCGGTCAGCTCATCCGCCGCCTTGCTTCGCACCTCCCGGTCCCGGCAGTAGAGATCGGACAACACCTCCTCCTCGGTGCGTTTTGACTCGCCGAACTGGAGATGGCCGAGAACCTTTTCAAAGAGATTGGTCCAGCTGCTTCTGCCCACCGGCGCTTTCTCGATGAGCAGGGTCTCTTCCGCCTGGGAGAGCATATGGCTGGCATAACGACGTATATTCTGCAGGTAATGGCGGTAATGGCTGGTTTCCTCGGCCTCGAGCAGGGGATCAGCAATTTTTTGGTCCAGCTTGCTCCATTCCAGGTCAAAGAACACCGTTTCCCTGGCAATGCGGCTCGATGTCTCCTTGATCTGCTGGAGGAAGGCGCCGGCCTCCGGGTTTTTTATCTGGGTGGTGAAATTGAGAAAGGCATAGGTGGCTATTCGGGCGATAAAGGATTCAATCCTTTCAAAACGACGGACCAGGCGGGCAAGCTGGGCAGGGTCGAGGGTGTCGAGCTTGCCGGCAAAAGTTTCCTTAAGCAGGACAGCTTCCTCCTCGCAAAAGGCGATATCATCTTTGATGGTCGGATCCTGCAGAGAGGTGTACAGGTCGCCCAGGTTCCAGACAACTTTTGTGCTGCCGAGCTTTGCATTTAATTCGTCTGACATGAAAAAAATCCTTATCTATGAGAAAATATCTGTTAAAATTTGATGATCACTTTTTTGCCGCTTTGGCTGGAACTGTTTGTAATCATGGTTGAAATAATGAAGTGGTTCCGAAAAAAAAACGGCTGCAAGTAAAATCTCAGGTTTTGTTGCCGTATCTTGGCCGTATCATATCATTTTTAAAAAAAAATACATTAACGTAACTAGGCAGAGAGGCAAAGAATTTTTCAAAACAGCAAAAAAATGATTTTTAATTGAGGTTGCGTCCGGCAGGAAAGAGGGATATAGAATGTAACTCGTAATATTCCGCCCACTCTTAAATATTCTTTTTCGTAACAATCGATATGTCTGCAACAGTAGCCTACGATGAATCAAAAATAAAGACATTAAGCTCCCTTGAGCATATCCGTCTTCGGCCCGGCATGTATATCGGCCGGCTCGGCAACGGCTCCCATCCTGACGACGGCATCTATATCCTGCTCAAAGAGGTGATTGATAATGCGGTTGATGAATTTATCATGGGGGCGGGCAAAAAGGTCGTCGTCATCATCAACGACGGCGAAGAGGGCCGGGTCAAGGTGCGCGATTTCGGCCGCGGCATTCCCCTGGGCAAGCTGGTGGAATGTGTTTCGGTAATCAATACCGGCGCCAAATACAATACCGATGTCTTTCAGTTTTCCGTTGGCTTGAACGGGGTGGGCACCAAGGCGGTCAATGCCCTGTCGGAACAGTTCACTGTTACCTCTTTCCGGGAAGGACGCTATGCCCGTGCCGTGTTTGCCGAAGGCATCCTCGAGGCTCAGGACGAGGGCGAAACCACGGAAAAAAACGGCACCCTGGTCGAGTTTCTGCCCAACCACGCGCATTTCGAGGAGTATGCCTTTAACCTGGAGTTTGTCCGCAAGAGATTGTGGCGCTATGCCTATCTCAACGCCGGTCTGAAACTGTGCATGGAGAAGGAATGCTTTTTTTCCGCCAATGGACTGCTTGATCTGCTGGCCAATGAGATTGACGAGGGCCGGTTGTATGAACCTCTTTATTACAAGGACGAGACCCTGGAGCTCGCTTTCTGTCATACGGAGGGCTATGGCGAGAATTACTTCTCCTTTGTCAACGGCACCTATACCAACGAAGGCGGCACCCATCTTTCAGCCTTCCGCGAGGGGATTCTGAAAGGGGTCAACGAATTCACCGGCAAAAAATACCTGGGCGATGATGTGCGGGAAGGCATGGTCGGCACGGTGGCCGTGAAGATCAAGGACCCGATATTCGAATCACAGACCAAGAACAAGCTGGGCAACACGGAGATCAGAGGGACCATCGTCAATCGGGTAAAGGATTTTGTCTGCGACTACCTCTACAAGGAAAAGGAAGTCGCCGAAGTCCTCATCGACAAGATCCAGCAGAACGAGAAGGTGCGCAAGGAGCTGCAGCATGTGCGCAAGGAGGCCAAGGCCAAGGCCAAGAAGGTGGCCATCCGTGTGCCCCAGCTTAAAGATTGCAAGTACCATCCCAGTAAAGACAACCCCTCTGCCCCTGGCCGGGAAAACATGATCTTCATCACCGAGGGGCAGTCCGCCTCCGGCTCCATTGTCAGCGCCAGGGATCCCATGACCCAGGCGGTTTTTTCCATGAAGGGTAAGCCGATGAATGTTTTCGGCCAGTCCCTGACCCTGCTGTACAAGAACGAGGAAATGTACAACATGATGCGGGCCTTGAATATCGAAGAATCGGTGGGAGGCCTGCGCTATGACAAGGTGATCCTGGCCACCGACGCCGATGTGGACGGCCTGCATATCAGAAATCTCCTGCTCACCTTCTTTCTCACCTATTTTGAAAATCTGGTGAAAAGGGGCCATGTTTACATTCTCGAGACTCCGATTTTCCGGGTGCGCAACAAGGAAGAAACCCGCTACTGCTATTCGGAAAAAGAGAAGATCGTGGCGGAAAAGGAGCTTAAAGGCAAAGGCAAGGCCGACAAACGGGTGGAGATCACCAGATTCAAGGGGCTGGGAGAGATCTCGCCCCGTGAGTTCAAACAGTTCATCGGCCAGAGTATGCGCCTGCAGCAGGTGAGCATCGACCGGCTGAGCGATGTGCCGAAGCTGCTCACCTTTTACATGGGGAAAAACACCCCGGTGCGCAAAGAGTACATCATGACTCATCTGGTTTAACGCTATGGAAAATCCGACGGAATACGGGTCCCTGCACCTGCTTTTTGATACCAACTTCATGGACTACACCTCCTATGTTATCAAGGAGCGGGCTATCCCGGATGTGACCGACGGCCTGAAGCCGGTGCAGCGGCGTATCATGCAGACCCTTTTTAACATGGATGACGGCCGCTTCAACAAGGTAGCCAATGTGGTGGGCGAGACCATGAAGCTCCATCCCCACGGCGACCAGTCCATCTTCGGTGCCCTGGTCAACCTGGCCAACAAGGGCTACCTCATCGATCGCCAGGGCAACTTCGGCAATATTTTCACCGGGGATGGTCCGTCTGCGGCCCGCTATATTGAGTGCCGTCTCACCCCGCTGGCCCGGGAAATCCTGTTCAACAAGGATCTGACGGAATTTGCCGATTCCTATGACGGCCGCATGCAGGAGCCGGTGGTACTGCCCGCCAAGCTCCCACTGTTGCTGCTGCAGGGGGCGGACGGCATTGCCGTGGGCATGGCCACCAAGATCATGCCCCATAATTTCTGCGAGCTGCTGGAGGCCCAGAAAAAGATCCTGAAAGACGAGCCCTTTGAGATTTACCCAGATTTTCCCCAGGGCGGGCTTATGGATGTCTCCGGTTACAATGACGGCAACGGCAGGATCAGATGCCGAGCGCGCATTGTCGAAAAAAATGAGAAAACCATTCTCATCAAGGAGATCCCTTACACCACGACCACGCTGTCGCTGATGGAAAGCATTGAGAAAGCCGCCAAATCAGGCAAGATCAAAATTGTTTCCATCAACGACTATACCGCCGAAGAGGTGGAGATCGAGATCAAGCTGGCCCGTGGCATTTACGCCGAGGACACCATCAGGGCGCTCTACGCCTTTTCCGACTGTGAAGTCCCCATCAGCCCCAATCTGACCTGTATCCGCGACAACCGGCCGGTCAACATCCCGGTTCCCGAGCTGCTGCGGGACAACACGGCCAAACTCAAGGCGGATCTGGAGAAGGAGCTCCTCATTGAACTGGACCTCCTGCGGGAAAAACTGCATGCCCATCTGCTGGAGCAGATCTTTATTGAGGAGCGGTTGTATAAGCAGATCGAGGAGTGCACCAGTTTCCGGTTGGTGGTGAGTACGGTGAAGGAGTCTCTTGCTCCTTTCCGGGAGCGGTTGATGCGTGACGTGACCAAGGAAGACATTGAGCGGTTGCTGGAGATACGCATCCGCCGCATCTCCCGCTACGACATTGATAAGAAGCGCAAGGACATCAAAGAGATCCAGGACCGGTCACGTGAGGTGGAAAAAGACCTGCAGGACATGGTGGGCTTCACCTTGCGCTACCTGGACCGGTTGCTGAAAAATTATGGTCATCTCTACCCGCGGTGCACGGAGATCACCGCCTTTTCCGAGGTGGAGGCCAGGGATGTGGCTCTTTCCAATCTCACCATGGGTTACCACCGGGAGAGTGGTTTCCTCGGTCATCAGGTCAAATCCGACTGCGAGCGTTCCTTTGCCTGCTCTGAGTATGACAAGCTGCTGCTGTTTTTCAACAACGGCACCTACAAGGTCATTCATGTGGCCGACAAGGTCTTTGTTGGTTCTGATTTGTGCTGGGTGGGCACGGTTGATGAGAAACTGGTCTTCAATGTGGTCTATCTGGACGGCGAAGAGGGGCTGAGTTATGTCAAACGCTTCCATTGCCCAAAATTCATTCTGGAAAAGGAATACCATCTTTTCCCCCAGCACAGCAAGTCGTACATCCAGTTCCTGTCCCTGGGAGAGGCGAGCAGGATACGCATCCACCTCAAGCCCTCCAAAAGGGCCAAGAAAAATTATGAGGATGTCTGTTTTGATGATTTTCTCATCAAGGGATCCATCGCCAAAGGAAAACGGGTGTCGATCCGGCCGTTACGTCGGATCGCTGAACTGAAGGAGAAGAAGAGTGAGGATGAGGGACAGGACCCCAAGATCCTGTCCCTGTTCGATGAGGGGAAAAAATAACGTTTAAGCGTTTAAGCCTGAAGTTTAGAGTTTCACAACACGCGGGAGGCGTGAAAAAAAATCAAATAAGTCGAAAAAATTGTTGACATAGCAGCGGAAATCGGGGCCGCGCCTTCCCAGGCAAAATTGTTCTGAAGTAGCTTTCAACTCTGCAAT
>JAHIVT010000037.1 GCA_018816555.1 Pseudomonadota bacterium | reverse complement strand
TACCATATGAAAAAGGTATCAAGGTTTGCGGCGACAAAAAATCAGACCTTGAACAACGACTACAACGCTCACCTGTTCTGCGCTGGTGGGATATAACAATCTCCCCTAAAACGGTAAATTTGTAATTTCTATCTCCCTAAGGACTGTGTTGCCTGAATGTATGAGATTATTCTCGTTTTCAGGAATCAAGCGAATAATTGGAGGTTTTTTATATGTCCGGACATTCGAAGTGGGCTAACATCAAAAGAAGGAAAGGGGCCGTAGATGCTAAACGCGGGAAAATATTTACCCAGTTGATCAAGGAGATCACCGTGGCGGCACGGCTCGGTGGTGGGGATCCCCTGGGAAATCCCAGGCTGCGCAGTGCAATCACCACTGCCAAGACGGTTAATATGCCGAAAGAAAATATTGACCGTGCCATTAAAAAGGGCACAGGCGAGATTGAAGGAGCAGTATACGAGGAAATTACTTATGAAGGCTATGGGCCCGGGGGCGTAGCCATTCTTGTCGAGTGTATGACTGATAATAAGAATCGTACGGTTGGGGAGGTTCGTCCCGCCTTTTCAAAGAGCGGCGGCAATCTTGGCGAATTTGGCTGCGTCTCGTATATGTTTGATAAAAAAGGTTTGATGCTGGTCGATAAAGAAACCATTGATGAAGAGAAATTGATGGAACTCGCCCTGGAGGCCGGAGCTGATGATGTGGTAGAAGAGGAAACAGAGTACCAGGTGCTCACTTCCCCTGATATTTTTTCAGCGGTGCGGGAACAGTTGGAGTCACAAGGAATTGTTTTTTTGGAGGCCTCCCTGTCCATGATTCCCCAGAATGTGGTGGAAGTTAATGATGAAAGTGTTGCCAAGCGTCTGCTCCGACTCATGGAAAACCTGGAAGACTGCGAGGATGTGCAGAACGTCCATGCTAACTTTGATATTCCTGATGAAATCATGGAGAAAATTTCCTAAGTGACTGAAACAATTCGTATCTTGGGTATTGATCCCGGATCTCGGGTCACCGGCTTCGGCATTGTTGAACAGAATGGCTTTGACTTGAATTTTATTGCCTGCGGGGTGGTCAAATCAACCCCAACCCTTTCCATGGCGGAAAGGCTGAAGGAGATCTACCAGGGAATCTGTGCTGTTATTGGCAAGCATGACCCGCACCATGCCGCCATTGAACAGGTCTTTGTGGCTAAAAATCCCAGTTCCGCTATCAAGCTTGGTCAAGTCAGAGGCGTTCTTCTTCTTGCGGTAAGCCAGTTTTCTCTTCCTCTGCAGGAATTTTCGCCCAAGGTTGTGAAGCAGGCGGTGGTCGGCTATGGCCAGGCCGGCAAGGCCCAGATGCAGCAGGCCGTCAGAGCCTTGTTAAAATTATCGGCCACGCCTAGTCCTGATGCCGCCGATGCCCTGGCGGTTGCTATGTGCTGCGCTAATCATCTTGCCGTTTCCCGGGCGTCGGATAGGAACAAATCATGATTGCCTGTATCAGGGGTGAGCTTTTTTATAAGTCGGATGAAAGGCTGATTGTCATGGCCGGCGGGGTGGGTTACGAGGTCTTTGCCACAGCCGGTTGCCTTAGAGCCCTGCCGGAAAGAGGCCATCAGGTGCTGATCCATGTTCATACCCATGTGCGTGAAGATGCCTTGATGCTCTATGGTTTCACCGATGAGGCTGAAAAGGAGATTTTTCATCTGCTGATCAGTGTTTCCGGCATAGGTCCCAGGCTTGCATTGACCATCCTATCCGGCATCTCCCCTGCTGAACTTTCAGCAGCCATCCGCAATGAATCCATTGCCCGACTTGTTCAACTGTCAGGGGTTGGGAAAAAAACAGCGGAACGTCTCTGTCTGGAGTTGAAGGACAAGGTGCAGTGGGTTCCCGACTTCCAGGAGCCCCGCCGTGGGACTGTGGCGACAAGGCAGGATGAACTTTGGCTTGATACGGTTTCGGCACTGGTGAATCTCGGCTATCCCCAAAACAATGCTGAGGATGCAGTGCGCCAAGTCGTGGCAGACTCAGATGATCCCGCTGCGCTCACCCTGGAAAAAATTGTCAGACAGGCATTGAGGTTGCTAACGTGAATTACGAGGAAAGAATTGTCAGTACTGCAACCGTCGCCCCCCATGAAGAACTGGAGGAGAGAGGCCTCCGTCCCAAAAGATTAGCCCAGTACATCGGCCAGGAGCAGGTCAAGGCGAACCTTGAGATCAGTCTCAAGGCTGCGACTGCCCGCGGCGAGGCCTTGGATCATGTTCTTTTCCATGGTTTCCCCGGCCTTGGTAAGACAACCCTTGCCTACATCATTGCCAACGAAATGGGAGCAAATATCAAGGTGACTTCCGGTCCGGTGATTGAAAGACCGGGTGATCTTGCCGCCATTCTCACCAGTCTGCATGAGGGGGATGTTCTGTTTATCGATGAGATTCATCGTTTGAATCATGTTGTCGAGGAGATTCTTTACCCGGCCATGGAGGATTTTCAGCTTGATCTTCTCATCGGCCAGGGGCCGGGGGCAAAAACGGTAAAAATGGATCTCCCGCCTTTCACCCTGGTCGGGGCCACGACCAGGACCGGTTTGCTGACTCCGCCGTTAAGGGATCGTTTCGGGGTGGTTCTCCGCCTCGATTTCTACTCACCTGAAGAACTTGTCTCCATTATCAAGAGGTCTGCCGCGCTGCTCGGTATTCCCATTGATGAAGCAGGTGCGTTGGAAATGGGGCGACGGTCACGGGGCACTCCCCGTATTGCCAACCGCCTGTTGAAGAGGGTACGGGATTTTGCCCAGGTAAAGGCTGATGGGCATATCACTGTCGAAGTTGCTGATGCCGCCTTGACCATGCTCTCCGTTGACAAAGAGGGGCTTGATGAAATGGACCGGCGGATCCTGTTGACCATGATCGACAAGTTCCAGGGCGGTCCGGTTGGTCTTGATACCATGGCCACCGCTGTCTGTGAGGAAAAGAACACCCTGGAAGATGTCTATGAGCCTTTTTTGATCCAGTCCGGTTTTCTGATGCGGACTCCCCGGGGCAGGATTGCCACCCTGGCGGCCTATGAACATTTCGGCCGGACAAAAGAGTATTGCCGGCAGAGAGATATCAGCGAGTTCACCGGTTCTTTGAAGTAAATGGTGCGGCCGGTTAAAACTTTTTATTATTTTTCTTTGTTGTCCAGGTAACGTTGCGCTAATATAAAACTTAGTGTTTCCCTTCGTTTACTCAAGGATAATGAGGAGTCATGAAGAAATTAACCATTCCGGATATCATAAAACGCAAAGGCGGGGAAAAGCTGACCGTGCTCACCGCCTATGATGCAAGCTTTGCCCGTCTTCTCGAAGCCGCCGGCATCGACATGCTCCTGGTGGGAGATTCGCTGGGCAATGTGCTGTTAGGTTATGAATCCACCGTGCCCGTGACCATGGAGGAGATGCTTCATCATGCCCGTGCTGTCCGCCGCGGCACCTCTGCCTTTGTGGTGGCTGACATGCCTTTTCTTTCGTATCAGATCAGCATTGCAGATGCCGTTAAAAATGCCGGCCGTTTCTACAAAGAAGCCGGCAGTGATGCCGTAAAGCTTGAAGGAGGACCCGAGGTGTGCGCTGCCGTAAGGGCCATAGTCACGGCCGGTATGGCGGTGATGGGTCATATTGGTTTGACGCCGCAGACTGCCGCTAACCTTGGCGGCTATAAGGTGCAGGGAAAGGATGCGGACTCGGCTCGTAAGCTCCTGGCTGATGCCAAGGCCCTGGAAGAGGCCGGCGTGTTTGCAATTGTCATGGAATGCATCCCCGACCGGCTGGCCAAAGTGATTACTGAAAGCGTGTCAATTCCCACCATCGGCATCGGCGCCGGGGCCGGTTGTGACGGACAGGTGCTGGTAACCCATGATTTGCTCGGCATGTTCGATAAATTTGTGCCGAGCTTTGTCAAGGGTTATGCCAATTTGGCGCCCCAGATCAAAGATGCCGTGTCAGCTTTTAAGGAAGAGGTGAGAGCCGGAAGTTATCCTGATGCCAAACATAGTTTCTCCATGCAGCTTGATGTGGACAAGCTTTTCAGCGATGAGGGATAAGAGGAAGCGATAAGGTATGGATTTAGCCACAGTTATCGGACTGGTCGGGGGGTGTGGAATCGTCGTGATGGCGATTCTCTTCGGCGGTTCACTCGGTCTTTTTTTTGACATCCCTTCAATTCTCATTGTTGGGGGCGGCACGATTGCCACGGCTTTCATCCGTTTCGGCATGGGTGATGTGCTGAATTCAATCAAGGTAGCCAACAATGCCTTTGCCACCAAGTTGAGTGTCCCCGAGCAGGTGATCAAGGAGATCGTCAATCTGGCTAATATTGCTCGCAAAAATGGGCTTATTGTGCTTGAACAGCAGCCGATTGCCGACCCTTTTCTGAAAAAGGCCATCATGTACTGCGTGGATGGTCATGAGGCTGAGTTTATCGAAGAGGTTCTCAATAAAGAGGTGAGCCTTACGGTGGATCGGCACGACTTGGGCCGCAAGGTATTTTCCGGCATGGGGGATTCCGCTCCCGCCTTCGGTATGGTCGGGACTTTGGTGGGACTGGTGCAGATGCTTTCCAACATGGGTGATCCGGCCACAATCGGGCCTGCCATGGCGGTTGCCCTGTTGACTACTCTTTATGGTGCGCTCCTCGCTAATATATTCATGATTCCCATTGCCGATAAACTTGCCCTGCGCAGCAGGGAAGAGGAAAGAAACCGTAAGTTGATCATTGAAGGCGTACTGGGCATATTAAAAGGGCTTAATCCACGGGTTATGGAAGAATTTCTGGAAACCTTTCTGCCACCAAAAGAGCGAAGTGCCGGTGATCAAAAAAAGACTTAATAGCAGAATGATAGAGCAGGACTGATAATTATGGCCAAGGAAGAACCGAAAAAGGTGGAATGTCCCCCTGGTGCACCCCTCTGGATGTGCACATTTTCCGACATGATGTCGCTGCTCCTGTGCTTTTTTATCTTGTTGCTTTCCTTTTCGGTTATGGACGCCCAGAGGTATCAGGAGATTGCCGGGTCCATGAAGGACGCCTTTGGTACCCAGAAAGAAAAGGTAGAGCCGTTGTCTCTGCAGGGACAGAAGATGATTTCTACTTCTTTTGATACTGTGCCGCTCCAGGTGCAGATGAAAGTTGCAAAGGTTTTTTCCGATGAGATCGAAGGCGGGGTAGTGGATTCCGATTACAGCGAGACGGGGCTTATTCTCCGTGTCAAGGGTGGGGTTGCCTTTGAATCGGGCAGTGCACAGATCAAAAATGAATTTCTGCCCTTTCTCGACAAGCTTGGCAAGCTGGCAGAGGAGATGGACCTGTCTATTGAGGTGAGCGGCCATACCGACAATATCCTCCTCAAAAAAGGGGTAACCCCTTTTCACAGCAATTGGGAGCTCTCAGCCGCGAGGGCTGTTGGCGTGGTTGAATACTGGAATGAAAAGATGAAGATTCCGCCGGAAAGGCTGCTGGCAATTGCCGCAGCGGATGGCCGGCCGCTTGCTCTTAACGATACTCCCGAAGGGAGGGCCGCCAACAGGCGGGTAGAGTTTCGGATCAGACCGGCAAATCCCAAGGTTGTGGTGCCCGGTATCGAGTTGGATAAGGAGCAGATTAATAAAGTAACTCCTGAACCATAGGAACAGAAAATGGCAGATAATAATTCCGAGGATTATGACCGGCGGCAAGCTGTTCGTATAATGGGCCGCAATCTCTTTTATTTTGAGCCTGTTTCCCAGGATAAATTTTCGATGATCTTACAGGATTTCGAGGCGGGTATTCCTCCATACAACCAGGAGGGGCTTGCGGATATCCAGATGTTCATTGGCGCCCAAAGCGCTCTGGCCCGCATCAAGGAGCGGGATTCGGATTTGGCGGATTTCCTTGCTCATCTTGACACAAAAGTCAATCTTCTTCTCAAGAAAACCACTGCCAGCAAAACGATTTTTGACAAGCTTACGCTGCATGATCTGAATCTGAGCGGCCGAGGGCTGTCATTTATTGCTGAGCGTCAGGTAGCAGCGGATGATATACTTGAATTCCATATCGCCTTGCTGCCCAGCTATATCTATGTATATTGTTTCGGCAAGGTTGTTTTTTGTAATCCTTTGCCACCGAATGCGGGGGAAATCTTCTATAAGGTGGGAGCCGAGTTTGTTCTCATTATGGAGGATGATCAGGAAAAATTGATCCAGCACAACTTCAAACAGCAGAGTCTGGCGCTCCGCAACCGGAGACTGAAAAGTTGACGGAATCCGAACTGCCGTTCCATCAAACGTTATCACAACATCAGCAGGTAAATCAGCTACGGGAATTATTATGCGAGAGATTGAGGCTGCCCTGATAACCGAGGCAGTAAAAAAAATTACCATGGAGGCAGGTGTACGTCTTGAGCCTGATATCCTGGAGGGATTGGTGAGTGCCAGAGACAGTGAGACGTCCGGTCTGGCAAAAAATATTCTTGAACTTTTGCTGGTCAATGCTGATATCGCTGCCCGGGAGAAGATTCCTGTCTGCCAGGATACCGGGGTGGCTGTCGTTTTTATTGAGCTCGGCCAGGACGTGCATATCAATGGTGATCTCGGGGAGGCTGTCCAGCAGGGGATTCAAGCCGGTTACCAGGAGGGCTATCTGCGGAAATCGGTCTGCGATCCCATCACCCGGGTGAATACCGGTACTAATACCCCGGCTGTCATTCATATCGAGCTTGTACCGGGTGAGCAGATAAGGATCATCGTGCTGCCCAAGGGATGCGGCAGTGAAAATATGAGCGGCCTCACCATGCTGCCGCCTTCTTCCGGGATTAGCGGCATGAAGGATTTTGTCGTCCGTCAGGTGGTCAATGCCGGGCCCAATCCATGTCCGCCCCTGCTTATCGGCGTCGGCATGGGGGGGACCTTTGAAAAGGCTGCCCTGCTGGCGAAAAAAGCGCTGATTCGGCCTCTGGGTAAGCATCATTCCCGTCCGGATGTCGCCGCCCTTGAGGAGGAGATTTTAACGCGGATTAATGAACAGGGCCAGGGTGTGCAGGGGCTGGGCGGCAACAATACCGCCCTTGCGGTTCATATTGACCTGTTTCCCTCCCACATCGCCAGTTTACCGGTGGCTGTCAATATTCAATGCCATGCCCATCGCCATAAGGAGATCGTTCTCTGATGTCTCTTCCTAACCCCCCCGCCATGATGGATCAACTGCAGGAAGTGAAAATTCCCTTTGCCGCAGGAGTGGTGGAGTCGCTGCAGGCAGGGGACCTGATCAGTCTTACCGGGACGCTTTTCACCGGCCGTGATCAGACCCACCGGCGGATGATGGCTTTGCTTGATGAGGGCGCGGACCTGCCTGTTGATCTGGCCGGCCAGCTTCTTTACTATGTGGGGCCAAGTCCGGCCCGGCCCGGCCAGGTCATTGGCGCTGCTGGTCCGACGACGAGCTACCGGATGGATGTCTATACCCCTCGACTGCTTGATCTGGGTCTGATGGCCACCATGGGCAAGGGCTCCCGGTCCCAGACTGTTCGTGAGGCCATGGTGCGCCATAAGGCTATTTACCTGGCTGCATTCGGAGGCGCCGGCGCCTTATTGTCAAAATGTATTGTTGAGGCTGAGGTTGTGGCCTTTGCCGATGCCGGGCCGGAGGCGCTGTTCAAGTTTTCCGTGCAAAGATTCCCGGCCGTGGTGATTAATGATGTGCATGGCCGGGATTATTATGAGATGGTCAAGTCAGGGAAGGACGCGCCCCGCTAGCCATTGTCCGGCCTTAAAAGGGTTCTTTCTTCCACGTTCTGTTGCATGCAAAAAAATATCGGAGGCAATCACTTAAATGATTCCTCCGATATTTTTTTTCGCACACCTTTTTTGCTATATCTCTATACCGGACAGGGGCTGTCCGGCTAAAGATCAGCGGGCAATATCCAGCTTGCCGAATACAGCCAGCCCCTTGAGCAATGTCAGTGCCTGATTGAGCTGGTTGTCACTGGCGATATCATCGGTTTTTTTCGGTTCTTCCGGCATTGCACCTGTATCCTCTTCCTGCTGCGGAGCGTCTTCTTCTTCTATTTTTTCCTCATTGCCGTTTTTGATATGGTGTTTCAGGTCTTTTTCCCGGAGGAAATTGATTTTTTTCTTCACCTTACCATCATGCATTTCGACAATTTCGGTGGGAACGACAATGTCAGGGGTGATACCCTTGGCCTGGATTGACCTGTCATTGGGCGTATAGTAACGTGCCGTGGTCAGTCTGAGTCCTGCCCCGTTGTCCATGGGAATGATTGTCTGGACAGATCCCTTGCCGAATGTCTGGGCACCGAGGATCAGTGCCCGTTTATGATCCTGCATGGCGCCGGCGACAATCTCCGATGCGCTGGCGCTGCCTTCATTAACCAGGACAATGATGGGGAAGGTATATTTTTCGCCGTTGTCATGGGCCTTGAATTCCATGTTCTGCTCTTTGAGACGGCCCTTGGTGGAGACGATCATGCCTTGATCAATAAAGATATCGGAGATCTTGACAGCCTGGTCGAGAAGGCCGCCGGGGTTGTTGCGCAGATCAATGATCAGTCCGTTCAAGGGGGTTTCCTTCTGCTCGCTCCCGAGTGCCTCCTTGAACTCTTTGGTGGTATTGGACTGGAAGCTGCGAATGCGGATATAACCGTACCCGGGCTCAAGCATTTTCGACGTGACACTGATGAGAGGAATAACATTACGGACAATGGTGATGTCTTTGAGTTCAG
Source organism: Pseudomonadota bacterium (assembly GCA_018816555.1). GTDB lineage: Bacteria > Desulfobacterota > Desulfobulbia > Desulfobulbales > SURF-16 > SURF-16. The sequence continues at coordinate 16,224 of JAHIVT010000037.1, read as the reverse complement.
TCAGTCCTTCCCGGAAAATTGAGATGGTCACTTCCGTGCCCTGGGGACCACGAAGTTTCTTTACCGCCTCCATCAGACTCAGATCCTGGGTGGATTCGCCGTCGATTTTTAGAATTTTATCCCCTGATTGCACGCCCTTTTCAAAGGCTGGAGTTCCCTCTATGGGTGAAACAACGGTGAGCACCCCATCCTTCATGGTTATTTCAATGCCGATGCCGGAGAAACTGCCCTTTGTCTCAATTTTGAGTTCCTGGAAATCATCAGGTTTCATGTAAGAGGAGTGGGGATCAAGGCTGGCGAGCATCCCTTTGATCGCTCCTTCGATCACCTTGTTGGCGTCGATATCTTCGACATAATTTTTTTCCACCAGACTTAAGACGTTGGAAAAAGCTTCGAGGTTTTTGTATATGTCTTCGGTCTTAGCCTCCACCCGGGAATTACGTTCCCAGAAGAGGAGAATGAAAACAGGAAGACAGATGAGTACACTAATAAGAATTTTTTTGGCGATGGGTCTTTGTTTTTTCATGAAGTTTTCCGATATGGGAAATTAAAATTTAAAAAAAAGCGGTCTAATGATAAGACATAATTGTTTAATCTAGCACGTTGACACCTTTCAGACAATGCCAAACATGTCAAAAAGTGGATCAAAGTGTCAAGATTGCAGCAAGTTGTCATTTTTTGAATGACAATTGCGATGATTCCAGCCAATCAAGGGGATTCTGTGCCTCGGTATTATGCCGGATTTCGAAATGCAGGCCTTCCTGCAGCAAGCCGGTGTGGAGACTGGTAACGCCGATTTTTTCATGCTGTTTTACCATGTCACCGACTTTCTTCAGAATTTCTCCCAAACCGCTAACCAGTGAATAGTAGTGGTTGCCGTGGTCCAGTATAATAAGGTTACCGTAACCGCGCAATGTGCCGGCATAGACAACTTTGCCGTCATAAACAGCTATAATATCACTTCCCGGGGCAGATTCAATATTAATTCCATTGGCAAAGGTGCTCACCCCGGAGGTTTCATCCGTGTGTGTACCGAATTGCTGCATGATGGAGCCGGCAACAGGCAGGGGCAGTTTGCCCTTTTCACTGGCAAAGCCGCGGGCGGAGGCCGGCTTTCTCTTCTTAAAGGGTTTGAGCGGGTAATCCCTGATGAGTTGCCGCTCTCTCTCAACCTTGGCCTCAGTCGCCTTTTCTTCCAGACCAGTCAGGGTTGCGGTGAGCTGTTGGGCCGCATCTTCCAGTTCCTTGAGGGCCTGCTGGTAAAGCTGCCTTTCCGTTTGCACCCGTTCAAGAACTTGCTGTCGCTCCTGCTGGGTCTGGCTGAGCAGTTCCTGCTGCCGCATTACCTCTTCGGCAAGCTGGGCAAGCCGGGTTTTTTCCTGTTCATGGGCTTTTTTCGCATCCTCAAGCTCCTGCATCTTCATTTTGTAATCATTGATCGCCTGCTGGTCATACTTCAGCATCAGCAGAAAATCGTCTTTGAATGACAGCAGATCGGCCAGGGAAGACGAAGAAAAGAAGGCGTTCATGAGGCCGACATCCCCCATCCTGTAATAGGCGCGGAGTCTGTTTTCCATGTGCAGACGAAGAGTGTCCTTTTCCTGGACCACTTTTTCCATTTCCTGCTGCTTGGCCAGGGTCATTTCATGCTGTCGGGCCATTTCCTCCTGTAAGGCCAGGAGTTTCTCGTTTTCAGCGCTGAGTTGCTGGTCGATTTTGGCAAGTTCGGCCAGCATGGTCGTTTCTCTTTCCTTGGCCGCCGCAACTTTTGTCTGATGGGAAGCGATGCCGGTCTGCACCTTTTCAATTTTTTTCTTGTGTTGCATCACCTCTTGATCGAGTTTTTTGATTTCTTCAAGGTCTGCGGCACTGACCTGGAGGACGGGGGAAAGAAAAACGACCAGCAAGATCAGCGCATGACAGATAGTGGCGAGGTGCTTATTACGCATTTCCATAATCTTTGTTGCTGCTTGCCTATCTTTTCAGCAGTCTGCGGATGGAAAGCAGACTGCCCAAGGTGCAGAGCATGATGCTGCCGAGCAGGATAATGGCGCTGTTGGTCATGGGCAGGAAACGTAATTCGAACAGATTCAGAAAGCCCGCACTGCTGAAATGGTTCTTGATCCATTGAAAGAGAAAAAAGAGCGCCCCCAGGCCGAGGCTTGAGCCGAAGAGCCCGAGGGCAAAGCCTTCAATGAGTACCGGACCTTTTATGTAACTGTTGGTGGCTCCTAAATATCTGAGGACCTTCAGTTCATCCTGGCGGGCGTAAAGGGTCAGCCGCAGGGTAGAGGATACCATGAACATGGTGGTGAGAATCAGCAGGGTGCCGCTGATGATGACGATGAAGCGCAGCAGCTTGACAAAATGGCTGAACCGTTCCACCCAGGCCTGGCCGTACTGGACCTTCTGGACACCCGGGAGATTTTTCAGGTAATCGGCAAACTCCTTGATCCTGGTGAGATTGCTGATGTCCTTGTGGGGGTAGATTTCAGCAGAAAAGGGAAGAAAGGCGGGATCGAGGTCTGCAAGAACATCGCGGTCGTTGCCGAGCTGTTTGGCCAGACGTTGAAAAGCCTGTTCCGAGGTGATGAAATTAATCTTGTCCACCTTGCCGAAGGCTGCGACTTTCTCCTTGAATTCTTTCTGGTCCGCCGGGTTTAATGGTGATTGGAGATAAACCGTGAGCCGCAGTTCTTCCCCGAATTTCTCACCCGCCTGCAGCATGTTGCTGTAGATCAAATAAAAAAACGAGAAGATCAGCACGGACAGGATGACAGTAAACAGCGTCATGAGCTGAACGCCCCAGGAGTGACGGATGTTCCGCAATGTCTGGGTGAAGATAAATAGAAAAAATCGCATGATATGCCTCGAAATATGAGCAGCCTTCAGTCAGCAGCACCGGCGGATTGAGGGAAGATTGCCGATAACCATTACACTTCTAACCATTTCCTTACGGCCCTTTATGCCGGTCACATACAGTTTTTTACAACGGTTTAGAATAATTCCCCTTGTTGCAGCTCGAATTTCCGGTGATTTGTTCCCTGATAGATTGATTCATCGTGGGTGGCGATGATGATGGTTGATCCGTTTTCATTGAGTTCCTGAAAAAGGGCCATTACCAGGCCTGTTGTTGCCGCATCCAGATTACCCGTGGGTTCATCGGCCAGCAGCAGCAACGGTGAATTGGCTGCCGCCCTGGCAATGGCGACCCTTTGTTGTTCTCCTCTGGAGAGTTTTCCTGCCGGTTTGTGCTGTTTTTCCCTGATACCGAGTTTTTCCATCAGTTCCGTGACGCGGTTGCGTATATCCCTGGGACTTCTGAATTGGACCTCCATGGGCATGGCAATGTTCTGAAAAACCGAAAGCCGGGGCAAAAGTTTGAAATCCTGGTAGGCCACGCCGATACGCTGCCGCAGGTTCTGGATGGCGTTGTCCGACAGGGTGGTTAAATCGTTGCCATCTACCTCGATCAGACCCTTGGTGGGGATTTCCTGACGGCAGAGAAGTTTGAGCAGGGTGGTTTTGCCTGCACCGCTGGGGCCGGTGAGAAATATCAGTTCCCCCTTTGCAGCGCTGAGGGATACGTTTCTCAGGGCCACGACATCAGGAGGATAAATTTTCGTCACTTTGACGATTTCCACCAGTGCGGGATGATCAGAAGCGGAATGGGATTCGTTCAGGGTTTCTAACATGGTCGAGTTCTTGGTGAAAAAGTAAAAGTTGAATTACTTTAAACTGTTTTTAAAAAAAATTGACACCTTTTTCCTGTATATTGTATACCAAAAGTACGTAATAATTGAAAATTTATTTCAAATTTAATCTATGCAACAAGCGAGTACCCCTTGGACGAACCTCTTCCTGAAGAAAATAGCTCAAACGAAACCCCCATATCTTCCTTTTTCCCACGTATTATCGGGCAGAGCAAGATTCTGCTTGATGTTTTTGATATCATCGAAAAGGTGCGCAACACCAATACCACGGTACTCATCCAGGGGGAGAGCGGTACGGGAAAAGAACTTATCGCCCAGGCGCTTCATTATGGCAGTGAGAGAAAAAACGGCCCCTTTGTTCCGGTAAATTGCGGGGCAATTCCCGGCGAGCTGCTGGAAAGTGAGCTGTTCGGGCATGAGAAAGGAGCTTTTACCCATGCCATCCGTACCCGTCTGGGCCGTTTTGAGCTGGCTGACGGAGGAACGGTTTTTCTTGATGAGGTTGCGGAGATGAGCCCCATGCTGCAGGTAAAACTGCTGCGCGTGCTGCAGGAAAAGCAGTTTGAGCGGATCGGCGGCACCAAAACCATCGTATCCGATTTCCGGGTCATTGCCGCCACCAACAAGGAGCTTGAAGAAGAGGTTGCCAAAGGCCGCTTCAGGGAGGATCTCTATTACCGGTTGACGGTCATTCCCATCAAGGTGCCCTGCCTGCGCGACAGGGTTTCCGATATTCCATTGCTGGTGGACTACTTCATCGAGAAATTCAACAGATCCAAGAAAAAGGCCATCACGGGCATATCCCGGGAGGCCATGGGCCATCTGTTTCAATATCCTTGGCCGGGTAATGTGCGTGAACTGGAAAATGTCGTGGAAAGGATGGTTCTTCTCGGTCATGGAGAGTGTATTGATTGTGAAGATTTACCCTCACGGCTTCTCAAACCGGAGCGCCGGGTTGAACATAGTGGTGAGATCCCCCGGCAGGGCTTCTGTTTGAGTGAGCAGGTAGCTGAATTTGAAAAACGTTTGATTGTCCAGGCCATGGAGCAGACAGGCTGGGTCAAAAACCGGGCAGCCAAACTGCTTAATGTTAACCGGACCACGCTGCTTGAAAAAATGAAACGGTATGGAATTGAAAAAGAAGATTAATCATCCGGCTCAGTGCCCGGGGAGAAAGCCCTCTGCTTTTTCTTTTTTTGCCCTCCTGTTCCTCCTGGTGGCCCTTGGTTGTCTTTTCTCTCCATTTGCCAATGCGGCGCGGGCTGCCGATAAAAGTGAGGAAGAGATCCTGCAGGAGCAGTTAAAGCTGCAGGAGGAGAATTTGTGGCAGAACGCCAACAAGGATTTTCAGGCCGGCAAGGATCAGGAGGCGGCTGATTATTTTTTCCAGTATTACAGGCAGTATCCTGATTCGCCCCGGGCGGAGGAGGCTTTATGGAATGCGGCAAATCTGCGGCGGGAGCTTTCCCAGGACCGTCCTGATGCTGACTGGGGGAAAATTCAGGAGATGTTCCGGGCCTTTACCATTGATTATCCGCACTCACCCCATCTGTCTGATGCCTATTATGAGGTGGCTGACGCCTATTACCAGATGCGCTTCTATCGGGAAGCCCTTACCTATTTCGGCCTTTTTCTTAATCGTTTTGCTGATTCACCCCGGGCCAATGCGGCCCTGTACATGAAGGCGCGCATTCTGCTCAAGATCGGGCGTCTGGGGGAGGCGGCCGAAGTTTACCGGGAACTTGGGCAGGTCGGCGATGAGGTTGATAAATTACGAGGACAGGCAGGGCTGGCCCATATTGATTTTGCCAAGGGAAAATATCATGATGCCCTTGCCGTTTATCTGAAAATTCTTAAGAAGAAGCCTTTATTTTATGTGGATGATCCGGAATTGCTGCATAATAAAGGAATTGCCCATCTGCGGGTGGGGAATTCCCAGGAGGGCCGTAAAGATCTGCTGCAGTATCTGAATATTTCCGGAGACCGCACCTCAAGACCCGAGGTCTTGTATGAGCTGGCCGAGAGCTATCTGGCCGATGGCTACAAACAGATGGCCGATCGGTTTTATGCACAGGTGCTTGAGGAAGGAGAAAAGGATGGCAGACCTGCGGTTCTGAGCAGGCTGCGCCTGGCCCAGGAAACGTCAGCAACCCCTGAGGCGAAGCCGGTTGACCAGAAGCCGGTTGACAAAAAGGAAGAGGTTGTTGCGCCTGCAGGGGATAAACCTTTTCAGGACGTTCTTGACCTCCATTATCAAGACCCCTCCAGTCAGGATGCCCGTTTTGAGCTGATGAGAAGATACTGGCAAAGAAAAGAGTACGATCAGGCGTATACCATGGGTAAGTCCTACCTCCGTTACGAAACTGTGGAGGCTGAGAAGAAGGAGGTTGTGGATATCATGGGGCAGGTCCTGGCCCTGCGCATGGAAAAGCTTTTTGATGAGAAGAAGTTTGCCGCAGTCTATGAGATCTATAAGGACGAATATCCCTATGTGAAGCTCTATGGGCGGGCGACCCTGCTCTTTCTGTCCGGTCGTGCGCTGGAGGAGATGGGGTTTTACCGGCAGGCCAGCCTGATCTATTACCGGGCAATGGCCCTTGGGCTGACCGATAAGGAGCAGTTGGATCTCTATATTCATCGCGCCCAGGCCTATCTGGCGGATAATGATATCAAATCCGCCCAGCGACTGCTCAAGTATCTGCGCAAGATTTATGCGGCAGATGCGGCCATGGGGGAGGTCTGTTTTTTAAGCGGCCATTTGCGGGAGAAGCAGAACCGCAGTAAGGATGCCTTGAAATTTTATCAAATTGCTGTTGAGAAACCAACCTTTGCCGCAAAGAAACATCAATATGCTGCGGATTATTTGCGGCTTCTTTTTGAGCTGGATGAAATCCTGGACAAGTCCGCAATTCTCAACACATTCGGGACGGAAAAGTGGCTGCCCCCCCAGGACGTGCAATACTGGTTCGGAAAACTGGCGGAAAGATACCGGAAGGATAATAATCTGGAAAAGGCAAGGGATGCTTACCTTGCCGCGCTGGCAGAGAACATGCCGCAGAATAACGAGGCGGCCCAGATGCTCCAGCTCAACCTGGGTGATGTCCTGCTTCTTCTGGGCAAAAGGGATGAGGCCGGGGTGCAGTTCCGTAAAGCGTTGGAAGGGACGAACAGTCTGGTCAAAAAATTGGCACAGCAGCGTTTGACCCAGGAAGATATTGACAAGGCCATGGTTGAAACGGAAGCGGTTATGAAAAATTAAACTTGGTTGAGGAGTTGATTTGTTGCATGGTTGCATGTTTCAATATACCAATCTCCAATCATCCAATCAGCGGATATTCAATAAGCCACAATGACTGAAAAGTTGCGGAAAATTCTCATCGTAGATGACGACCGTGAGTTACGCATGGTTCTGTATGAGGCGTTCAACCGGCAGGGCCACGGGGTCAGTGTTGCCGAAAACGGCATCATGGCCCTGGATATATTCGACAAGAACCCTGCTGACCTGGTCATCACCGATATCAACATGCCGGAAATGAATGGCCTGGAGCTTCTACAGCGTCTCCATGCCAACCGGCCGGAACTGCCGGTGGTCATCATAACCGGACATGCCACGGTGGAAACCGCTGTTTCGGCCATGAAGCTCGGTGCCTTTGATTATCTGCTCAAGCCTTTTCCCTTGGATATCATTGTTGAAATCGCAGCCAGGGCTTTTGCCGCAGGCATTCCGAAAAAAGAAGGGGCCGAGGGGCCGGTCAGGGAAAATAATAACGGCGCCTTGAGTTGTAAGAAAAAGAATATTGTCGGTACTGATCAGAAACTTGCCAGGGTTTTGCAGAAGGCGAAAAGTGTCGCTTCCAGCAAGGCCACGGTGCTGATTCTCGGGGAATCCGGGACCGGCAAGGAGATGGTCGCACGTTTCATCCATGAGGAGAGCAACCGCAGGGAAGGCCCGTTTGTTGCCTTGAATTGCGCGGCTTTGCCGGAAGGGCTGCTGGAGAGCGAGTTGTTCGGCCATGAAAAAGGGGCTTTCACCGGGGCGATTTATGCCAAAAAGGGCAAATTTGAACTGGCTGACAGCGGAACGCTCCTGCTCGATGAGATCGCCGAGATCCCTCTGCATCTGCAGGCAAAGCTGCTTCGTGTTCTGCAGGAAGAAGAGGTGGATCGTCTTGGCGGCAGGGCCCCGGTAAAGGTGGATGTGCATGTGGTGGCCACGACTAACAGAAACCTGGAGGAATCGGTCAAAAACGGGGAGTTTCGGCAGGATCTCTATTATCGTCTGAATGTCATTCCCCTGACCTTGCCACCTTTACGGGAAAGAAAAGACGATATCGAGGGGCTGGCCGCATATTTTATTGAAAGATTTTCCCGGCAGTACGGCAAGGATGTCAAAAAAATGTCAAAGGACTCCTGCCGGCGTTTTTCCGAGTATGGCTGGGCGGGCAATATTCGTGAGATGGAAAACCTGGTGGAGCGGGCCGTGCTGCTCTCGTTAACCGAAGAGCTGGAACCATGGGACTTCTGGGACGAAGAAACCGACGGCGCGGGTCTTGATCTTTCTCCATCTTGCAACCCGGCAGCAGAACCATGCCCCACCTCCCTGGAGGGAGAAGGGAGTGGCGGCATGACAAGTCTCAGGGATGTTGAGCGTCAAATGATCATGCAGGCCCTTCAAAAAACTGACGATAATCGAACCCATGCGGCCAAGATGCTGGGTATCAGCGTCCGTACCCTGCGCAACAAACTCCATGAATACCGTACCCAGGGGCTAATTGACTGATTTTTATCTGTTTTCTTTGCCTTTTTCCCCATTTTTTTCTTGTTGTTTCTTCACTGGAATTCACGCCTGAAAAGCTTTGAGATATACAGGCATGTTATTTGCTTCATCTTTTAGAAAAAGAACCATTTTGTGATGGAGGAGAAAATTATGCCTATTAATAAACTGTTCGGCGGCATAATCCCGTTGGCGCAGGCCCTGAATCTTCGTTATGAGAGGCAGGGGCTTATCCAGTCGAACATTGCCAATATGGAGACACCCGGCTACACGGTGCAGGATTTTTCCTTTGAAAAGGCGATGGAAACAGCAAGTCGCAACCAGGGTACCTTGGCCCGGACCCACCCGAAACACATTGATCTTGATCCGGTGACTGCCAGCGAGAGTCTGGAGTTTTCCAAGGAGAACCGGCCCGTTGATCTGGATGAAGAGATGGTAAAACTTGCGGAAAACCAGTTGATGTATGAGATCGTCACCAGGATGATCGGCAATAAGGTCGACGGTATCAAGTATGCAATTGATGAAGGAGGCAAATAATCATGGATATCCTGACAGCGCTTAAAATAAGCGGCTCCGGTCTGAAGGCTGAAAGGGCACGGCTCAATGTGGCTTCAATGAATCTGGCCAATGCCAACACGACCAGAACCATCGAGGGTGGTCCGTACCGGGCAAAATCCGTTGTCTTCCAGGCAAAACCCCTGCAGACGTTCCAGGATGTGCTCAATACCACCGAGGACAAACTGCGGCAGGTGGAGGTGTCGGAAATTGTTGAAGATAAAAAGGAGTTCAAGGCGGTTTACGATCCCTCCCATCCCGATGCCGATGAAAACGGTATCGTTCTCTATCCCAACGTGGATGAGGCGGAGCAGATGGTGGACATCATCAGTGCCCGGCGCGGCTATGAGGCAAATGTCGCAGCCATTGAATCCGTCAAGAGCATGGCCATCAAGGCCCTTGATATTGCCAGAAGATAAAAGGTAGAATAAACGGTAGCAGGTGATTGAACGCCTGCAGGAGAACGATATGGAAATATTGCCGCTGCAACCTGTTCGTTTCGGGGAAGTATCTTCCGTTGCTCAGGTGTCAAAAAAACAACAGCCTGCAGGAACCGGTTTCGGAGAGGTGCTGCAGAAATCAATGGAAAGTGTCAACTCGACTCTGCAGGAGGCGGACGAACTCACCCGGGGACTTGCTGCCGGAGAGCATGGCAATATCCATGAGACAATGATTGCCATAGAAAAAGCCAGCATCTCTTTCAAGATGGCGACCAGAGTGCAGCAGAAGGCCATTGCCGCCTACCAGGAAGTCATGCGGATTCAGCTTTAATTAGTCTGACTGGTCTCACTGGTCTTACTGGTCGACTGGTTCGGTTGGCCCATTGATTTTTTTAGACTAATCGGACTAACGAAATAGGACAAATGAATGGCACCTGCAAAAGACATCTTCAACCAGGCAACATCGGTAATAAAAAATCTCTCTTTGCCCCAGAAAATCATTGCCGGCCTGCTCGTTGCCGGGGTGCTGGGGGGGCTGATTTTCCTTTCCACCCTGGGCGGCAAGGCGGACTACAATGTCCTTTATAGTAGTCTTTCCACGGAAGATGCCGCCAGTGTCATTGCCAAACTCAAAGAGCAGAGAATCGATTATCAGCTTTCTGAAAGTGGTTCCGCCGTGCTTGTTCCTGCCGACACGGTCTATGAGACGCGGCTTAATCTGGCCGCCGAAGGGCTGCCGAGAGGAGGAGGGGTCGGTTTCGAGATTTTTGATCAGACCAGCCTGGGCACCACGGATTTTGTGCAGAAGCTGAATTATCAGCGGGCCGTCCAGGGCGAGCTTGCCCGTACCATTAAGCAATTCAAGCAGGTAAGGGATGCCAGGGTGCACATCGCCACTCCCAAGGAATCCGTCTTCGTCGAGGACACCAAGCCGCCCAGCGCCTCGGTAAGTCTCACCATGGCAGGCCAGGAGAAACTCGCCAAAGAGCAGATCATGGCTATCGTCAATCTGGTGGCCAGTGCCGTACCCGGTTTGACCTCGGAAAATATTACCGTGGTCGATACCCAGGGCCGCCTGCTGTTCCGCAAGGAAGGTGATGATGCGTCCATGCTTTCCGCCACCCAGCTTGAATACCAGCTCAAGGTTGAGAGTGCCCTGCGTAAAAAAGTGGAAAGCCTGCTTGAGGAGGTGGTCGGAGTCAACAAGGCCCTGGCCCGGGTGACGGTGGACATGGATTTCAATAAGGTGGACGTCACGGAGGAAAATTTTGACCCGGACGGCCAGGTCATCCGCAGTGAGCAACTGCTGCTTGAACAGCAGGGGGGCGAGAAGGCGGGTGGAGGTATTCCGGGGGTCAAGGGTGAGCTGGCTACCTTTACCGATACGTCCGGTGCCGGCGGCAAGACGGACGGCGCGCAGAAAAAAAATATCACCAGAAATTACGAAATTTCCAGAAAAACACGTCATACTCAGGAGTCGGTGGGGACGATCAAACGTCTCTCCGTGGCTGTCATGGTTGACGGCGTCTATGAGGAGGGCAAGGATAAGGACGGCAAAAAAACGTTGGTCTATAAGCCACGCAACCCCGAAGAGCTTGATCATTTTGTCAAAATGACCCAGAATGCCATCGGTTTTGATCCGGACCGGGGTGACAAGGTTGAGGTGGTGGCCATGCCGTTTTATCTCTCCTCCATCGTGGAACCGGAGCCGGATCCCCTGGAAAAATGGCGGAGCCTGTTTGAGCATCTGGCCGTACCCCTTGTTCTGCTGCTGGTGGCCGTTGCCTTCATTATGTTTGTCATTCGTCCTTTCATGCGCTTGCTCAGCAATCAGCAGATTGATGCCCAGCGGAAGGCGGAACTGGCAGCCCATGCCACAATGAAAATAGGGACGGAGGATCAGGAGGATCTATCCCTGCAGCCCCTTGGCATGACCGATAAGGAAAGGATGTACCGGCTGGCTCAGAGTGACCCGGAACGGGCGGCGGATCTGGTAAGGCGCTGGTTGCGCGAGGAGATGTGAGGTGGCTAAGAAAAAGGATGGTGCAAGTGGTGAAAATCTGACAGGAGGTGAAAAGGCAGCGATTTTTCTCCTTACCCTGGGGGAGGATTTTACCACTGAAGTTTTTAAACGCCTGGAAGAAGACGAGATCAAAATGGTGGGACGGCAGATGTCCAAGATGGACAAAGTCGACAAGGAGGATATTGCCGCCCTGCTGAGAGAGTTTAAAACAGATGCCGGTGGCGGCGAGATCTATCTTTCCGGCGATGATATGTTGGAAAGCGCCCTGAAACGGGCTCTGCAGTCTGACAAGGCCAATGAGATTCTTGATGATATCCGTTCCGATTGGCGTTTGACCCTTTTTCAGAAGGCCCGCAAACTGGAGCCCAAGATTCTGGTCAATTTTCTGCGCAATGAGCACCCCCAGACAGTGGCCCTGGTGCTGGCCGTTCTGGAGCACAGCCAGGCGGCCCAGATTCTTGCGGAACTGAAGGAGGAGACCCAGGTCGAGGTGGTGATGCGGATGGCGGAGCTTGACAAGGTCAGCCCGGAAATCCTGGTGGATGTGGACCGGGTTCTGCAGGAGGAGCTGCTTTCCGTTGAAGGCCTGGAAGGACAGCGTCTGGGCGGGGTGGCCGCAGTGGCTGAGATTCTCAATAATGCCGACCGGGCTCTGGAAACCCAGGTGCTGGAAGGAATCGAAGAGCAGCGTGAAAGCCTTGCCGAGGACATCCGTCGCCTGATGTTTGTCTTTGAGGATCTGCTCGGTGTTGATGACCGGGGCATCATGGCTATCTTGAAGGAGGTTTCCACCGATGATCTGAAACTGGCGTTGAAGACCGCTTCCGAGGAGCTGAAAGAGAAAGTCTTCAAGAATATGTCGACCAGGGCGGTGGAGATGCTCAAGGAAGACATGGAGATCATGGGTCCGACCCGGGTGAAGGATGTCGAGGGAGCGCAACAGGCTGTCATCAAGATCGCCAAACGTCTGGAGCAGGAAGGAAAGATCCAGCTCATGAGCGGCGGCGGCGGAGAGGACGAATTTGTCTAAGATTTTTGAATTCAAAGGAAAGATTGAAAAAGACAGGGGGCCTGACTTTGTCTCCTTTGCCAGTATGATGCAGGGCAACGGTAAGACGGAGACTTCGGATGATCCTCTGCAACAGTTAAAAAATGAACAGGAGGCCGTGCGCCGTGAAACCCAAGCCATAGTGGCCAGGGCCGAGGCGGAAAAAAAGCGCATAGAGGAAGAGGCGTTTCGGCAGGGCTTTGCCAAGGGCGAAGCGGACGGGTTAAAGGCTGGGGAAAAGGCCTTTGTCGACAAGATAAAGGAGGCCGTGGGGCTGATCGGTTCCCTGGAGAATGAACGGGATCTGGTGCATCGCCAGTACGAAGAGGATTTGCTCAGCCTGATAAAAATCATGGTGGAACGACTGGTGGGACACGAGGTGTCGGTGAATTCCCTGGTTATTGCCGACTGCCTGCGCCGGGCCATGAAATATGTGGTGGAGGATTCCGTGGTAAAGGTGCATCTGCACAGCGATGATTTCCAGCATATCAAGGAGATGAGCCTGGAAGATCCCTCTCTGCTGCAGGGTGCCCGGCGTTTTGAATTAATCGAGGATCAGGCGGTCAGCCGGGGCGGTTGCCTGCTGCAGACCGATTTCGGCGAAATTGACGCCACCCTTGATACCTGCCGGGAAAGGCTTTTTGCCCTTGTTGACCAGGCCTTTCTGGACGCCCTTGCCGCGGATGGGAAAAAATGAAATTGGACCTTTCCGCCTGCATGCAGCTTGCCGCAGACCAGCCGCTGATTGCCGTCCGGGGCAGGGTGAATCAGGTCATCGGCATGGTTATCGAAAGCCGTGGTCCCGGCATCCCGGTGGGCAGCATCTGCGAGGTGGATGTTTTTAAAGGAAAGGGCACCATTCCCGCCGAGGTGGTCGGCTTCCGTGAAGGCACCCTGCTGCTCATGCCCCTTGGAGAAATGCGCGGGGTTGAACCTGGCAGCGCCATAAGGCTGGTGGGAGGACAGGCGCGGGTCAGGGTGGCGCAGTCTCTGCTCGGCCGGGTGATTGACGGCTTGGGCAACCCCATGGATGGCAAAGGTCCCCTGGAGGAGGGCGTTGAATATCCTCTGTATGCCGATCCGCTCAACCCCATGAAACGGGTGCGGATAAAAGAGGTGGTGGATGTGGGGGTCAGGGCCATCAACGGACTGCTCACCCTGGGCAAGGGACAGCGCATCGGCATTCTGGCCGGATCTGGAGTCGGCAAAAGCACCTTGCTCGGCATGATTGCCAAGCATACCGCGGCCGATGTCAGTGTCATCGCCCTCATCGGCGAGCGGGGCCGGGAGTTGAAGGATTTCATCGAAAGGGATCTCGGTCCTGAAGGTCTGGCCCGGTCGGTGGTGGTGGTGGTCACCTCGGATCAGCCGCCGCTGGTCAGGATGCGGGGGGCCTATCTTGCCATGGCCATTTCGGAATATTTCCGCGACCAGGGCCGTGATGTGGTTATGATGATGGATTCGGTGACCCGCTTTGCCATGTCAAGCCGGGAAGTGGGGCTGGCCATCGGCGAGCCGCCCACCTCCCGCGGCTACACCCCTTCGGTTTTCGCCCAGCTGCCCAAGCTGCTGGAAAGGTCCGGCACCTGCGAAGGAAAGGGGAGCATCACCGGCATTTATACCGTTCTCGTTGAAGGGGACGACATGAATGAGCCCATTGCCGATGCGGTCCGCTCCATTGTTGACGGGCATATCATTTTAAGCAGGGAACTGGCCAGCCGGGGGCATTATCCGGCCATCGAAATCATGGGCAGCGTCAGCCGCTGCATGACCGATGTGGTAAGCAGGGAGCAGATGAAAGCGTCCCATAAGTTTCTGGAAACCATGGCTACCTACCGTCGTTCTGAGGATCTGATCAATATCGGCGCATACGCCGCAGGGACAAATCCGAAGATAGACAAGTCTATCAACATGATCGATCGTCTCACCAAGTATCTCCAGCAGGATGTGGAGGAAAAGTCCGCTTTCGAGGAAAGCCGGCAGCAGCTTCTGGCCTTGGTGCGTTGACCTGTTGGCCGGTGTGGCTGAAAATAACCTTTAATACTTCCATTGTCTCGGATGTATGAGAAAATGACGGGCAATCCATGGCTTTCCAGTTCAGACTCGAATCAGTCCTGACGGTCAGGAAAAATATTGAAGAGCAGGTGCAGCTCAAGCTGGCCCGGGAGCAGATGATGCTGCAAAAACATCTGCTCCGCTTTGCCGAACTGCAGGAAAAGCGCCGTGAGCTGTGCGAGGCCATGGAAGAGCGGAAGAAAAAGCCCATAAGCGGCAGCCTGTTCCTGTATTATATGGAGGCCATGCGTATCCAGGAGTTGCAGCTGCGCATTCTGCAGACCACCATTGCCTCCCAGCAGCAGATTGTTGAAAAGGTACGTTCCGAGCTTACCGAAGCGATGAAAAAAAGAAAAATAATCGAAGTGCTGCGGGAAAAGGAGCTGCAGAAATATCTGCAGGAAGCGCGCCGTAAGGAGCAGAATGAAAGCGACGAGCAGGCTCTGCTCCGGCATGGCCGCGGGATACTGATATGAAGATGGTCGTAAAGAAAAGAATACTCCTCCTTGTTATTGTTTTTTTTGTCTCCGGCAGCGGAATTTTTCTGCTCAAGGCCGCTGACCTGCCGGTGACGATCAGCCCTGAAACGATAGAAAAGTCGGTTGCCCTGCAGCAGCGGGAGGAGGCCGTTGCCGCCCGGGAAAAAACGCTGGACCAGCGGGCAAAAGAGCTTGATGACATGAAAAAAGAGGTGGATGGCAAGCTCGAGCAGATAGCCGCCCTGCAAAAGGATGTTGAAGAAAAGCTGGCAGCCATCAAGCAGGAGCAGGACGCCAGTTTCAAGAACCTCATCAAGGTCTACAGCGCCATGAGCCCCTCCAAGCTCGGCCCCCTGCTCAATCAGATGACGGATGACAATGTGGCAAAGGTTCTGCGGGCCATGAAGGCCGAGCAGGTTGCTCTGATCATACCCAAACTTGACAGTGAAAAGGCGGTAAAGGTAAGCCGGCTGCTCGGCCGTTTCGAATAACTGATAAAGTTCTATAGGGGCAAGCTGTTTAGGAGGAAGTTTTGACTTTTTCAAATTCGACCTGAAGATCTATTAACCTGAGGGTTGTTTGAAATTTTCAGATATAAGATGTGGCAATCTCAAGGGCTGAACGTGGAGTTCAGGGGCCCGTGCTGTTTGCGGGTCCGCTGGAATGATTCGTTATACCCTATTTTGTAAAATCTAGTATTGTTGGCAGTTTAACAATTCCAGCTTGGACCACAGCCAATATTGCCAAGAAAATTGTTAGCCAAAACATTTTTTTCTGAAGCTTAACTGCTTCAATATGCTTTCTTTCCTCTTCCTCGTATTTTTCAATAGTTTGAATAGCTTTCCCTGTTACAACATATTCACGATTGATTTTATCAAGTTCCCCAGAACTAACCAAAGATTCTAAGTGTAATTCAAGTCTCTTTTCTTGCTCAGGTGCAGAGGGATGGACTACCCAACGAATTGAATAGAGTTTGGTCATTAGATCAAGCAAATCTATTGTAACCGATCACGGGGTATGAATTTTTCACGGGCGACATGAATTCCGTTATGTTATGGTGCGCTCCATAGACTGGAGGGCACTTTCATGGAACAAACATATCATATCCGTGGCCGGGATATCACTCCTGGCGATCTC
>JAHIVT010000036.1 GCA_018816555.1 Pseudomonadota bacterium | reverse complement strand
TTTCGCAACTTGACGAAATGCCGACAGCCACAGGTGTTGACGGAAGACCACCGGTTATCATCTGGAATCACCGCTGGGAATATGACAAGAATCCGGATCTCTTTTTCCGCACCCTCTTCCAGCTTGATGACCTGCAGCTAGACTACAAGCTGGTTATTCTTGGCCAATCATTTGACCAATACCCTGAAATTTTTGATAAAACTCGAGAGAGACTTGGTCACAGGCTGCTCCATGTCGGCTATGTGGCTGACCGGCAAAAGTATTATCAATGGTTGCACCGGGGAACGCTTGTCGTATCAACGTCAAACCATGAATTCTACGGCATGGCCGTTATTGAGGCGGTTCGCGCCGGTTGCCGGCCACTGTTGCCGAACAGACTCTCTTATCCGGAACTTTTCCCCCGGGATTTTCTTTATCATGATGAGGATTTATTGTATCGATTAAAAGAGGGATTACAGGAGAAAAGACTTGATACTCTTTCTGCCCAAAAGCTTACCGAGCAATTTTGCTGGTCTGCTCTTGCCGGCAGATATACAGACTGGTTGAACTCATGATTGTTTTTGATCTGGCATGCGATTGCGGTTTTCTTTTTGAGGGCTGGTTCAAGGATCACGAAGAATTTGCCAAGCAGGAAAGGGAAGGACTGCTCATCTGCCCGAAATGCGAGGGTAGACGATGCCTCCGCAAGGTGTTATCGCCTGTCGCCTACCAGAAAAAGTCTTCCGGAACATTGGCCGATGGGCAGTCATCTTGCGAAATGGACCCAACCCTCCTTGTTGATTCAGTAGAGCAGACTCTCCGGACAATACAGGAGTTTGTCGAAAAAAATTTTGAGGATGTGGGAAGCGACTTTACCCGGAAAACACTGAAAATCCATTACGGGGTTGAAAAACCCAAAAATATCAGAGGAGTGGTGACCCAGGCAGAGGAAAAAATACTTGATAAGGAAGGGGTCCAGTATCTAAAGATTCCAATACTGGAAAAAAAAGAGGAGCATTAACAGGGGTGATAAAAATGAGGAAACTGATCACTTTGTTTCAAAAAAACCGCATCCTCCGGCTGCTGGTTTTTCTTTCACCCTTGCTGTTTACCTCCTGCGTGACGCTGACCGGCGTCGTTGCCGATGATCCTGCCAAGGTATACTTACCTGCCGGGGAAGAGAACCTTCTTGACCGTTTCGCCCCACTGTTTGTCCTGCAGACATACAAAGAAAATCATAACCGCATCGGCCGGCCCACAGCCCACGTGGTCAAAAAAGAACCCAGGCGGGAGGAAATCTTCATCGATCCGGCGGAGGCGGTGATGTTTGCCGAACAGCGCGCCTTCTCCACGGCAGATGGCAGCTATACCAACCTTGTTTACCGCATCCATTTTGCGGCGGTTCCTTTCAGTCTCATCCCATTTCACGTGACCGCGGGAAATAACCCCGGGCTGCTTGTCATCCTCACCCTGGACAACATGAATCAACCACTCCTGGTGACCACCGTCCATACCTGCGGCTGCTATTGTGCAATAACACCCACCAGTTACCTGCCTCGCCGGGCGTATCCGGACGGATGGCAGCCAACAAGGCAAGAGCTCTGGGGTGAGACTCTGCCGGCGCAGATTGATTACCCTGATGGCTCCGGGGAAAAAAGAAAATTACTGGTTTTTCTGCGGGATGGCACCCACCGGGTGATGGATCAGCAGCTTATGAAAGAGGAAGAGATACTGCGTAATTTTGCGCCTCTGCCCATCAGCCTGGAACCCATGGGGGCATTAAAGACAATTCCCCTGGAAGACGGCAGCGTCACATCCTTTTTTGAGGAGCAAGGGTGGCGCAACGGTTTTGTAAAAGGATCATATAAACCATGGGAAATGCTGCTGATTAGCTGGTGGGCGCTTGATCTCAACGTCGGTTGCGATAAGGAATACGGAGATCCGCTTACCTCACCAACGACATTTTACACCAGCCTCAGACCCTGGTGCAGGAGCGCGTCCGACATGCGCAACTTTCCTGAATTCCTGCACTTCCGGGGATGGAAATTATAACTGCTCTTTTACACTGTCCGCTTTGGCAAAATGAGTGTCTAAAAACTCGCATTCCAGGGGTGAGAGATCGAAGCGCACCTGGGCCTCTCTGAAAACGTCCGCCCGTTTTTTCCCCGGATGCTCCGCCAGTATGTCACATACCCAACTGAGCACCTTTTTCATTTTATCGCCCGGGGCCTGCATTGAATGAGACATGGCTTGATCCTCTATTTTCTCGCTGGTCGGTAAATGATCCCTGCCAGGGGTGGCACGGTCACCTTGATGTGATACTTCGCCTCGCCGAAAGGTTCGTCAATGGCAACCTTGATATCAGGATTGCTCACATTGCTGCCGCCGAATGAACTGTCATCGGAGCAGAAAATCTCCTTATAGTCAGTCAGTTCCGGCACCCCGATCCTGTAATTATAGTGTACTTCCGGCGTCATGTTGAGCAGACAGACAACATGGTCGGCAGGATTTTTACCGAAACGGGCGAAAGTGATAATGGACTGGTCCACATCCTTAAAATCCATCCACTTGAAGCCGTTATGGGAAAAATCCACTTCCCACAGGGCTGGAATAGCTGTGTACAACTCGTTGAGTGTTTTCACGTAATACTGCAACTGATGATGGAGCGCTTCCTGCTCGGCCAGATGCCAGTCCAGACTCACCTTGCAGTACCATTCCGAGATCTGGCCGAATTCCCCGCCCATAAAGAGAAGTTTTTTCCCTGGATGTGTCCATAAAAGGAAAAAGAGAAGCCGCAGGTTGGCGAATTGCTGCCACCTGTCCCCAGGCATTTTTGCAAGAAGTGATTTCTTGCCGTGCACCACTTCATCGTGTGACAAAGGCAGGATAAAATTTTCAGAAAAGGCGTAGAGCAGCGAAAAGGTGAGATTGTTGTGGTGAAATTTGCGATACAGGGGATCGCGGCTGAAATAATCGAGCATATCGTTCATCCAGCCCATATTCCATTTAAAACCGAACCCCAGGCCGCCCTGGTCCGTTGCTTTGGAAACCCCATAGAAGCTTGTTGATTCTTCAGCGATCATGTCAACATCCGGGAAACGCTGGTAAATAATAGTGTTAAGATGTTTGATAAACTCTATGGCGTCAAGATTTTCCTTGCCACCGTAGGGATTGGGGATCCAGTTGTCGTCTTTTCTGCCGTAATCCAGATAAAGCATGGAGGCCACGGCATCAACCCGGATAGCGTCAATATGAAATTTATCAATCCAGAAGAGGGCGTTGGAAATGAGAAAATTACTCACTTCCCGGCGGGCATAGTTGAAAATTAATGTACGCCATTCCGGGTGGGATCCTTGTCGTGGATCTTCATGTTCATAAAGAGCTGTCCCGTCAAAACGCCCCAGGCTGTGACCGTCCGTGGGAAAGTGAGACGGAACCCAGTCAAGGATAACACCGATATCATTCTGGTGGCAGCAGTCTACAAAATACATGAAATCCTGCGGGGTGCCGAATCTGCTGGTCACGGAAAAATAGCCGGTGGTCTGATAACCCCAGGATTCATCAAAGGGATGTTCCATGATCGGCATGAGTTCAATATGGGTAAATCCCATCTTCTTCACATAGGAAACAAGGCTGCCGGCAAGTTCGCGAAAGGTAAGGAATCGCTCAGGATTGGAAGGATCACGCTGCCATGATCCCATGTGAACTTCATAGACCGAAACAGGGCGATCATATAAATTGCTGCCGCGTTTTTTGTCACGCCAGGACTGATCCTGCCATTCATAATCCTCCATATTCCAGACAATTGAAGCAGTTTTAGGCCGCACCTCGGCAAAAAACTGGAAGGGATCCGACTTCTCCATAATGTCATTGGTGGGTGTCCGGATTTCATACTTATAGATTTCACCCCTGGAAATACCCGGCAGAAACAGTTCCCATATGCCCGAAGAACCAAGAACCCTCATCTGGTGAACCCTGCCGTCCCAATAGTTAAAATTGCCGATGACGCTGACCCGGCGGGCGGCAGGTGCCCAGACGCGAAATATTGTCCCCTCAATACCGTTGATCACGGCAGAGTGAGCACCCAATTTGTCATAGAGGTTATAATGGGTGCCATGATTAAAAAGGTGGCGGTCATATTCCGAAAGCTGCGGCAGAAACTGATAGGGATCAAGATGGGTGCGGATTTCGTTGTTATAGTATGTTGCTTCAAAAGAATATTTAAAAGGGACGACATAGTCGGGAACGACAATTTCAAACAGCCCCTCCTCCCGCATTTTGTACATATCCCTCTTTTCCCCCTCCAGAACAAGCCGCACGGATTCGGCAAGGGGCAGAAAGGCGCGGATGACGGCTGAGTTCGGATCATGTTCCAGAACATGCACGCCAAGCACCAGAAAGGGATCATGGTGATCCGAGGCAATGACTTTGTTAAGTTCGTTTGTTATGTCGTGAATCATGGTATTCCTTATAATTTGTCACGTTAGGTAAATCTACTGATCATTTGAAGTGCCACAGTAAATGGCTTGGATAAGCTTTTCAGTATTACCCTTTTTTTTAGAAAAACTGTAGCATATTTCCCCCAACAATCTCTATTAATTTTTCTTTAACAACATCGCACTTGACACACTTTTTTACTTTGATAAGCTGCAGTGCACGATTTTGTAAAATGGTGGGTTTCTGCGTGATCCTTTTGCCAATGGTTTTTTTATGGAACTGACAATAAACAGCCTGACAGGATATTTTCTTATTGCCACACCCCAGATGCCTGATCCGCGTTTTGCCCGTAAGGTCATCTATATGTGCTCCCATGAACCTGAAGAGGGAGCCATGGGAGTGGTATTAAATCAGCCGATTGAGGATGTATCGCTGGCTGCGCTTTATGAAAGCATGAATATCCCTGTCCCGGATATGAAGCTCCCATCCATATTTCTGGGAGGTCCCGTGGAAATTGAAGCTGTTTTCATTCTCCATTCAAGTGATTATCCTGCACGGCAATATATCGAGATCAACGAAGAGGTCCGCATATCGAGAGATCCACAGATTCTACAGGATATCGCCGGCAACAAAGGGCCGCAGGATTACCGTTTTTTCCTCGGCTATTCAGGTTGGGGGCCCGGCCAACTTGAATATGAGCTGTCCCAGGATGGCTGGTTGGCTCTTCCTGCGGACTATGAGGACATATTTTACATTGCTCCGGGAAAAATGTGGAAAAAAATTACCTTAAAGCATGGAATTGATATCAGCCTTTTCGGAGAAGTAACCGGCAAAGCTTAACTTGCATTACAGCAATTTTATAGAAAGGAAGACCATGGAAGAAGAAATTTTTGAATGTCAGCAATGCGGTTATTGCTGCCAGGGGGAGACAACCGTATCACTCACGGATGACGATCTGCAAAGGATGGTGGACTATATCGGCATTCCGGAAAAAGAGGTGAAGGAGAAATATCTGCGAATCACCGGCAATGTCATACAGATGAAAATCGTAGACGGTCATTGCATCTTCTTTGACAAGGGCTGTACGGTGCACCCTGGAAAACCGTGGCGCTGCAGTCAGTGGCCGCTGCACCCGAGCATTTTACAGGACCCCAACAACTTTGAGGCCATCAGCACATCGTGTCCCGGTATCAAAACGAGCATGGGCTATGAAAAATTCTGTGATATTCTCTCCGCCCTCATCAGAGCAAAAGAACACAAGTAATGCGCCTGGAATTGATATTTCCCGGCAAAACCAAAGAGTCATACCTGAAAAAGGGGGTAGCCGACTTTACCGAACGACTCAGTCATTATGTGAAGACGGATTTTAAGATCATCAAAGACAGGTCAGGAGGGAAATATACGGCACGCGCCATACAGCTTGAAGGCGAACAACTGCTGGAAAGCTGCAGCAAATCGGCCTATGTGGTGGCACTTGATCCCGGCGGCCGGCAACTCAGCTCTGAAGAATTTGCCAAGACGGTTGAAAACTGGGAAGGGCAGGGGAGGCAGGTGGTATCTTTTGTTATTGGCGGCCCTGAAGGACTTTCACCTGCGGTCCTTGCCAGGGCGGACCTGCTGCTGAGTCTTTCCAGGATGACATTTACCCACGAGATGGCCCGCCTTCTCCTGCTGGAGCAGCTGTATCGAGCTTACAGCATCAAAGCGGGAACGAAATATCATAAATAAGTCAATCAGACCGCCTCAACGGCTGTTATCTCAGGCACTTCAGATTTAAGAAATTTCTCGATTCCTTCCTTTAAGGTAACCTGAGACATGGGGCAACCCCGGCACGCACCGGTGAGTTGCACCTTGACCACCCCATCATTTGTTACGTCAATGAGCACAACGTCTCCCCCATCTTTCTGCAGAGTGGGCCTGACTTTGTTCAATGCTTCCTGTACTTTTTCACGCATGGGAGAGGTCTCCTTTTTCAATTTTGTCGATGAACATAGCACAGAGACCATTTTAAGACAAGACTCTGTTAACTAATCGAAAAAGCTGCTGGCTATTTTAAAAAAAAATATTCTATAATCAAATATTGAAATTTTCATGGATTGACACTATTCATCACCTTGCCCTCCGGCGGTGATAAGATGTCTTATGGGTTTTCTCCTTAACAATTCACACGAGTGGAGTGGTCTGCATGGTCCAGCAATCAAAGAATAATATACTGCTTGAAGTCGGCACAAATGAGCTTGAAGTTATTACCTTTTATCTTGAGTGGATTGATCCTGACACTAAACAGCGCCACAAAAACACTTATGGTATCAATGCGGCAAAGGTAAAAGAACTGGTTGCCTATCCCGAAAACATCACCGAACTGGCAAACAGTGTTCCCTGTGTCAAGGGCGTTTTTCTTCTCCGCAACAATACAATACCTCTCATCGATCTCTGCAATTGGTTTTCCTATCAGACCGAAGAAAAAAAAGAGGGGGACAGGAAATGGGTTGTCATTGTTGCCGATTTAAACGGCAAGGCCTTCGGTTTTATCACCCATGGTGTGGATAAAGTATATCGTATTTCCTGGTCGCAGATTACGCCTCCTCCTGCATTGATTGCTACCAGTCAAAGCATAACCGGAATCTGTCAGGTGGATAATCTTATCATCCAGATGGTCGACTTTGAAAGAATCGTGGGTACTATTGATCCGAGTATGGTGGTGAAATCCAATCGCAATGAAAAGGAAGCCATTGAGATCGAACAAAAATATGACAAGGCGGTACTGGTGGTCGACGATTCAAGGGTCGTGCTGAAGCAGTTGACCAATACTCTGCAGAATGCCGGATTTAAAGTGATCCCAAAGCCTGACGGTCAGGCCGCCTTTGAATTTCTCGAGGATCTGCGACAAAAGGGAGAGATCGACAAAAAGATCCTGGCTATCATTTCAGATATTGAAATGCCCAGGATGGATGGCCATCATTTCTGTATGCGCGTCAAACAGCAATCCGCCTACAAAAAAATCCCGCTCATCCTCTTTTCCTCGATGATTACTGATGCCCTGCGCCGCAAAGGCGAAACTGTAGGGGCGGATGATCAGATCACCAAACCGGACCTTGATAAACTGATTGACAGAATGCAGCACTGCATCGAAAAATTGGCCGATTCATAGCAACATGTTACTCTGACCGGACTTATGACTCTATCCCACCCCTTTTTTTTTACGTTACATTGGGTTGAGACAAAGAAATCTGACAACAAATAGACCGAATCAGCTGTTTATATTGCTCAAGCAATGTGTTAAAGAAAGGACATTCTTTGTTGACCATGCCCCTGAGATTCGCTATAAAGACTTCTATAATTCATATCTGTTTATAATCTATAATCAATTTGTAACATATGTGTACCAATGAGTACCAGATCAAGTCAACTTCAAAGGAGTAAGAAGATGGGAGAAACTCACGATACAGCCTTTATTCTCTGGTTTGATGATATCGGAATTGAAGATGTGCCGATGGTCGGCGGAAAAAATGCATCTCTTGGTGAGATGTATCAGAAACTTACATCAAAAGGAGTTGCTGTCCCGCACGGTTTTGCCATTACCGCCTATGCCTATCGATATCTGTTGGAAAAAGCGGGCATCGAGGCTGCTATCAGAGAGGTACTGTCCGATCTTGACACCCATGATATGAAAAATCTTTCCGAACGCGGCGAGAAGGTGAGAAATATCATCAGGACTGCGGAATTTCCGGATGATCTCCGTCAGGAGATTATTGCTGCCTATAAGAAAATGGAAGCGGAGTATGGACCCAATGTTGACGTGGCTGTCCGCTCATCCGCTACTGCCGAGGACCTTCCTGACGCATCTTTTGCCGGTCAGCAGGAGACCTATCTCAATATCCACGGCTATGACAATCTCATCCAGAACTGCCGCAAATGTTTTGCCAGCCTTTTTACCAACCGAGCCATTTCCTATCGCCATGACAAAGGTTTTGGTCAATTTGATGTCTACCTTTCCATCACTATCCAGAAAATGGTGCGCAGTGATTCCGCCTCTTCAGGAGTACTGTTCTCAATCGATACCGAAAGCGGTTTCGAGAATGCTGTTTTCATTACCGGTGCCCTGGGACTCGGAGAAAATGTTGTCCAGGGTGCGGTTAACCCGGACGAGTTCTATGTTTTCAAGCCTACCCTGAAACAGGGCAAACGGCCCATTGTCGGCAAGCGTCTTGGCAGCAAAGAGATAAAGATGATCTATGACAATGACCCGAACACTGAAGAGCCTGTCAGAAACATTGACACAACCCCGGCAGAACGCGGAACCTATGTTATCAATGATGATGAGATCCTCCAGTTGGCCAAATGGGCCTGCATCATCGAAGACCATTACAACAAGGGAATGGATATTGAATGGGCCAAGGATGGAGACGGAGTTAAGGTTGGCACCGGTAAGCTCTTTATCGTCCAGGCAAGACCGGAAACAGTTCATTCTCAGACCTCTAAAAAGACCATGGAAACTTACATCCTGAAAGAAAAGGGTGAAGTGATCGTGGAAGGGCAGGCGGTAGGCACGAAAATAGGCCAGGGCATTGCCCGTGTTATTAAGGATACCGCCCATATCGGCCAGTTCAAGAAAGGGGAGGTCCTGGTGACCGATATGACCGATCCTGACTGGGAACCGATCATGAAAATCGCCGGCGCCATTGTCACCAACCGTGGCGGACGTACCTGCCATGCCGCGATCATTTCCCGGGAACTCGGCATCCCATGCGTCATCGGCACGGATAACGGTTCGGAAATCATTAAAACCGGAACAGAGGTAACCGTATCCTGTGCAGAAGGAGAGAGTGGCTACATCTATAAGGGCTTGCTCAAATATGAGGTAGAGAGACTTGATCTTGATTCAGTCCCTGCCACCCGCACCAAAATCATGATGAATGTCGGTATTCCGGAAAAAGCCTTCTCAGAAAGTCAGATTCCCAATGATGGTGTCGGACTGGCCAGGGAGGAATTCATTATCAACTCCCACATCGGCATTCATCCCATGGCACTTTACAATTTTAAGGAACTGAAAGCCAAGGCAGCCAGTGATCCAGAAATTGCTGAAGTGGTAAAGGAGATTGAAAAGAGAACGAGCGCTTATCCGGACGACAAGAAACGGTTCTTTATTGATAGACTTGCCGAGGGTGTGGGCCGCATCGGCGCCGGTTTTTATCCGAAGGATGTTATTGTCCGCCTGTCCGATTTCAAGAGCAACGAATATGCCAATCTTGTCGGCGGCAAACTCTATGAACCTGAAGAAAGCAATCCCATGATCGGCTGGCGCGGGGCATCCCGCTACTATGATCCCAAATACCGGCCTGCTTTTGAGCTTGAGTGTGAGGCGCTGCTCAAGGCCCGCAATGATATGGGCTTAACCAATATCAAACTGATGGTGC
Organism: Pseudomonadota bacterium; assembly: GCA_018816555.1. GTDB lineage: Bacteria > Desulfobacterota > Desulfobulbia > Desulfobulbales > SURF-16 > SURF-16. Next base: position 12,620 of record JAHIVT010000036.1, on the reverse strand, counting down.
CCTTCTGCCGCACGCCTGAAGAAGGCAAGAAGGTCATTGCGGTCATGAAGGAATGCGGTCTTGTGCAGGGAGAAAATGATCTGGAGATTTACGTGATGTGCGAAATCCCCAGCAACGTCATCTCGGCTGACGCCTTTGCCGACGTCTTTGACGGCTTTTCTATCGGCTCAAACGATCTTACCCAGCTCACCCTCGGTCTTGACCGTGATTCTGATCTTATTGCCCATATTTTTGATGAGCGCAATGATGCGGTAAAAACCATGGTCAAGATGGTGATTGACACAGCCAAACGGCGCGGCAAAAAAATCGGCATCTGCGGCCAGGCTCCCAGTGATTTCCCTGAGTTTGCCACATTCCTTGTTGAATGCGGCATTGACTCAATGAGCCTCATCCCTGATACAGCGATCAAAACCAGACTGGCTGTGGCCAAAAAAGAAAAAGAGCTGGGTATCAGCCCTAAATAAGCAGTATCCGGTTACAGATCTTTACCACTCAGACCACAAAAAAGCGGCCCCGAGATCATTTCTCGGGGCCGCTTTTTTTTATCCTGTAGTTTTCTACTAAAAAGCAAAAATGAGCATTCTTACTTGGAGAGTTCTTCAAGCCTTTTTTTCGAGGCTTCAACCTGATCGCTTTTCGGATATTCTGCGATAATTTTTTTGTAGACGATCTTCGCCGTATCGCCGTCCTGCAATTTCTCAAAAGCCATCCCCTGCTTGAATAAGGCGGCAGGTGCCTTGGCGTGATTGGGGAAATCGGCTATGACATTCTGGTATTCAAGGATGGCCAAGGCAAATTCATTCTGGTTGAACAGACAGTCGCCCACCCAGAAACGGGCATTGACCGCCAGATCATCATTGGGATTCTTTTTGATGAATTCGCTGAAAAGATCCTGGGCTTGTTTATATTTTTTTGCTTTAAACAGGTCCAGAGCCTGATCATACATCTTCTGTCCGGTGGCGCTGCTCTTGCTTTTGATCGGTTCAGGTGAACTGAACTCCTGGCGTGGCTGCGCTTTTACCTCGGTAGCTGTTTTTTTCGTTTTTTCAGGTGTTATTTCATGGGGCTGGCTGCTTCTGCTGGCGGCATCCGCTTTTTTTCGAGCCTGCTCAGCCGCCCGGGCGGCAGCCTGGGCCTGGGATTCTTTCATATCCACCAGGTTGGAATTCACCGTTGATAACCGGCTGTCAATTTCACTGGTGCTTGATTCCACACTGCCGATTCTTTCCTGCAATTCCACGTTTTTTTGTTCGGTTTGTTGCTGGATACCCTTGAGGGATTCCTGCAGGTTCTGATTTTCCTCCTGCAGATTGCGATAACGGTGGCGTGATTCGTCAAGCTGTCCTTTCACCTGTAATAATTCCGTGTTCAGGCGGTCTACGTTGCTGCTCAACCCCGCCTGTTGTTTTTTCATAACCTCAACAGAGGTTCCAGCACCCCTTTGCAGTTCCTGAACGTTATTTTCAAGTGCCACCATTCTGTTGTCCATACTCCGGACTTGCAATTCAAGGCCGCGGAAATCCTGGTCTGTAACACAACCGGCGAGAAGGGGAAACAGGCCGGCAGCCAAAATCGAAAGATGATAGCAAGAACGATTTTTCTTCATCATATCCTCTTTTTTGTCTTTCTTAATCAAGCAAAGGGAAAATTTAGGGGCCGTTCAGAAATAAGTATACTTTTTTCATCCATTTTTTTTACGGCCCCTTATGCCGTTTAAATGTTTCAAGGTTACAACTATTTTTTGAACAACGGCTTACTATCCATGCGACCTGGTAACTTTGTTGCTTCAATTTACCCGGTATGACCACTGGGGGGTCGTCTGATTTCCGTCAAATGAATATAATTGTCGCATGTCCCTGCCACTCTGGGAAATAACATACAACTTCTTTTTGCCGCTTACTGATCTGCTGAAAACAATCTGTCTTGAATCGGGTGACCAGCTGGGCGCTTCATGATCGCCCGCGGAGGTTGTCAACTGTATCGGACTGCCTCCCTCAGGGGAGATTTTAAACAGCTGATAGTGACCTTCGTATTTACAGGTATAGACGATCCATTTACCGTCAGGCGACCAGGCAGGAGTGGTGTTTTCATTGCCCTGATAGGTAAGCCTGCGGGTAGAGCCGGTATTGAAGTCCATTATATATATTTGCGGTTCTCCGGTTCGATCGGAGACAAAAACAAGTTGCTGGCCGTCAGGGGAAAAATTCGGGGAAACATTGATGCCCGCATTTTCTGTGAGCCTGCGCACGATTGAGCCGTCAATCGTGAGCTGATAAAGGTCCGGATTGCCGTCTTTACTCAATGTGGCCACCAGTGTTTTGCCGTTGGGGGACCAGGCGGGAGCCATATTCAGTCCGGTTCTTCGGGAAAGGGCCTGGGTTGTCTTGTCCTGGGACAGATCGGTAATGTAGAGATTGGCATTACCACGATGATAGGATGTATAGGTCAGCTTCGAGTTGTCAGGAGAAAAACGGGGAGAAACGGCCAGATACTTATGCCGTGTCACCTGACGAACCGAATCGCCGAAAATATCAGCCAGATAAATTTCCTTCTGCCCTGACTTATCAGAGACAAAGGCAATCTTGCTCTCGCTGATGCCGGGAATGCCCGTCATTTTTTCGATTGCCTCATCACAGAATTTAAGGATCATCTTTCTGCTTTTATTCCAGGGGAAAGTATACTTGCGGCCAAGGATCATTTTCCCTTCGATCACATTGTTGAGGCGCAATTCCATGACCACGCTGTCGCCACTGACCTCATACTGTCCGATTACCGTGAAATCAGCCCCTACGCTTTTCCAGTTGGCATCCTGTCGAGCTCCATAGGAGGCAGCAGGTATGGTCTGGATGAACCCATGAAAATCCAGAGCCTTGGCGGCCAGCACGGCAAGATCCCGGTCATACTGCTGGACGGCCTCCGGCTTATTTTTATTGACAAAATAGGGGACGGCCACCGGAATCTTCCGAAATTCCGCCGAAGTGATATCAAGATTCACCCTTTTGCCTGCCCAGGCATCTGAAAAGGGGAGAATAAACAAGATGGCAACTAATGTGATAAGTGTCTGTTTCATTTTTTTTAGTCAAATTTATTGTAAGCCGCTGGGACGGAAAAGAAGCCCGATTTCCAGATTTGATTCCTCTAAATCAGCCGGGAAGGGGGGTAACGGTAGCGATTCTTTTAATGTTTTTTCCACAAATTGATCAAAATAAATATTACCTGATTTCTCTTCGAATTCATACCTGGTTACTACACCATCTCGGCGTACCTCGACAACAACCAATGCCTTCAGGTCTTTTCCCCATTCCTGGAATTCCGGCAGCACCCAGTGTTCATGTATCTTTTGAGATACAGCCACATAGTAAAGTTTCAAGGCGGCATCGAGTTTCGCATCGCTGGTGCCGGTACCGCCGCCGCCAGCAGGTTTAATCGATGCCTGGGCGGAGCTTGTCGATGCTGAAAAACGCTGTGTATGAATTGACTCCCGCAGTTTTGCCACGGCATCATCAACTGCAACCGCAGCCTCCGCCTGCATCTCCCGGGCTTTCTGCTGGGCCTGCCGCCTGCTCAGTTCATTTTTTATGCGATTAAGGGCCTGGTCTACCTTGACCTCGTCTTTCTTTTCAACCTTTTTTGGTTTGACATCCTTTTTGACCAGGCGTGGTTTGAGACTGACAACCTCTGCAGGGGCGGTGCTCTCTGTTTCTGTTGATATAACAGGTTCTATTTTTTCTGCAACGACCGGTGGTTTTACCGGCGGCGGCGCTTCAACTTTTTTTATCTCAGGCGGCGGTGGAATCTCTTCCTTCTTTTTGATCTGCGCCGGAGGTTTGGCCACATCTTTAGCAGGGGGAGAGTCCAGAGCCTCGAAGAGATTGACCGTGTAAATCTCTTCACGATTGCGGTGAAAATCAAAAATTGAGGCAGGAAGCAGCATGATCATGGCAATGAATACGTGTATAACTATGGCCAGAACAAGGGGTTTTCTCCTGTGCTTTACGGCGTAACCTTCAATCGTGACGAATCTGCCGCCTGGTTCACAAGGTGCGTCTGCGAATGGTGACATGACTCAGCGTTTGTTCTCCACCGGTATGGTAACCATGCCGAGTTTATTGAAGCCGGCATCCTTCACATCGGCCATTACCTGAGCAACGATGCCATAGGGGACATTCTTGTCCGCCTTCAGCAGAATCGTTCTATCCAGGTCCGTCTGGGACAGTTTCTGCAGTTCCTGCCGCAGAAGTTTGCCATCCGCCTTGATTTTTCCCAGGGCAATGCCCCCTTGCTGATCAATAGATATAATTACAGGATTTTCGTCCTGACGCAAGGGCTTGGCAGTGGTTGCCGGCAGGTTGACATCAACCCCCTGGGTCATCATCGGTGCGGTGACCATGAAGATGATCAGCAGTACCAGCATAACATCCACCAGCGGTGTGACATTGATATCTGCTACCAGACCTCTTTTACCTTTTTTTTGAATCGATCCCATTCCCATATTATTTATCAACCACGTGAAATAAGGTCGCGTTCCACCAGATTCAAGAAATCGGCAGTAAAACTCTCCATCTTTCCCTCAAAGGTATCAATCTGATTTGCGTAGAAGTTGTAAAAGATTACTGCCGGAATCGCTACCGCAAGACCTGCCGCCGTGGCAACAAGAGCCTCGGAAATACCGGGGGCAACCACGGCCAGGGAGGCGGAACCTCTGATTCCTATTTCCTTAAAAGACGCCATAATGCCCCAAACTGTTCCGAAAAGACCGATGAATGGCGTTGAGCTTCCTGCGGTGGCGAGAAAAGAAAGTGACTTGCTGAGCTGAAAGGATTCTCTTCCCACGGCTTTCTGCAAGACCCTCTTAAGGTTATTCATACCTGCCAGACGCATTTCCAGAGTCTGCATTTCTTCCCCGCTCTTTTTCTTGCCGATTTTCTGCAGCTCAGCGTACCCTGACCTGAAAATTGAAGCCTCGGGACAGAGTGAAGTTTCCAGTGCTGTTTTATATGCCTCGGCAAGGTTTTTACTGCTCCAGAAGTTATCAAGAAACACCCGGGATTCATTGCGTACTTTCTTGAAAAGCAGAAATTTCTGAAAAACGATGGTCCAGGACATCAGCGAAAAAAAGAGAAGCAGGAGCATGACGAATTTTACCACAAGTCCTGCATTCCAGAACATAGCGAAAATATTAACTTCTTGCACGTTTCATTACCTTTTAAAAAACTAACTTTTTAATTTTGTGGAGAACATCAGAAATAAACTGGGAAGGTTTTCATATCTGGTTATCTATAGATTGAAATGTATCCTCCTATATATATACTTTTCCAAGTATTTCAAGTAAATTCTTGCTGCCCGGCAACGATAAACAACTAAGCAATCAGCGTTCCATCCGTTGTAAACGGTAAAAGGAATCAGCTCTATTTTTTATATTTTTTTGACATCATCAGGCAAAAAAGGTAAATGATATGCTTTTTTGAAGATTTTTTTTAACTCATTTCCCCCCAGATAAAAACAATATTATTTAAGGCAGCAGAAATATATGAAGGAAATACAGGTAGGACTTATAGGCTTTGGGACTGTTGGCAGCGGGACGGCTCAGGTACTGTATGAACAGACTGAACGCATGCACAAAAGAACGGGCGTTCCCATCGTATTGAAAAAGGTGGCCGACATATCGATAGATGCTTTACCGGGCTACCTATCCGCCACTGAATTAACCCGCGATGCCAACGCGATTATCAATGATCCTGATATTGATATCGTCATTGAGCTGATCGGCGGCACAACCCTTGCCAAAAAATTTATTCTTGCGGCTATCGCCCAGGGCAAACATGTGGTTACCGCCAACAAGGCTCTGCTGTCGGAACATGGCATGGAAATATTCAGGGCTGCCGCGGAGAAAAATGTAGAAGTAGGCTTTGAAGCCAGTGTAGGGGGAGGTATCCCTCTTATCAAAACAATCAAGGAGGGACTTGTTGCCAACAAGATTCTGTCCATCATGGGGATAATGAATGGTACGGCCAATTACATCCTCACCCAGATGACGGATCACGGCATCCCTTTTGAGAAAGTCCTAAAGGATGCGCAAAAAAAAGGATATGCTGAAGCCGACCCCACCTATGATATCGAAGGAATCGATACGGCGCATAAGCTTGTTATTCTCATGACCCTGGCCTTCGGTATGGATGTCCGCCTCAGTGACATAAACTGCGAGGGCATTTCCCGTATTGAACCGATTGATATCCAGTTTGCCAAGGAATTTGGGTACAGGATCAAACTCCTGGCCATCAGCCGCAACCATGGCGACCATATCGAGGCAAGTGTTCATCCCACCATGGTACCGGAGCAACACATGCTGGCCAATATCAATGGCGCCTACAACGGCTTTTATTTTACCGGCGATATGGTTGAAAATGTCCTGCTTTACGGTAAGGGGGCAGGGAAGATGCCCACCGGAAGCGCAGTTGCCGCCGATGTGGTGGACATAGCGCGAAACATCGTTTGTCAGTCAATAAACAGGGTGCCAAGTCTCTCCTATCTGCCAGAACATATCGCTCCTCGCCCCATCACACCGATTGAGGAACTGCGCTGCCCCTATTATTTCAGGTTCACCACTCTGGACAAACCAGGCGTTCTTTCCAAGATCTCCGGCATCCTGGGCCAACATGACATCAGCATCGAGTCGGTGATCCAGAAGGGTCGGGAAAAGAAAAGCAAGGTACCCATCGTCATGCGCACCTATGAAGCCCAGGAGGCGGCGGTGAGAAAGGCCTTAAATGAAATAAACGCCCTGGATACGACAATGGCGGAAACAGTAAAAATAAAAATCCTGGTTAATGATGGCAACTGAGGTGAAATATATCATACTGGTAGGTGATGGAATGGGGGACCTGCCTGTTGACCACTTAAACGGCATGACCCCTCTCGAGTATGCTCATACGCCGGCCATGGATTTTGTGGCCAGCCACGGAGTCCTCGGCCAGCTGCAAACAGTGCCGCCAGGTTTTCACCCCGGAAGCGACGTGGCCAATCTGTCTCTTCTCGGATACAAACCAGAAGATGTTTATACCGGCAGATCCCCCTTGGAAGCGGCCAGTCTTGGCGTCGATCTCCTTGAAAATGAAATCGCCTTTCGCTGCAACCTGGTGACCATGACGCAAAACGGCGACATGGTCACCATGGTTGATTACAGTGGTGGGCACATAGACACTGGTGACGCAAGACAGTTGATCACTGCCATTAACAAAGAAATCACCAGTGACCTTTTCACCCTCTATCCAGGGATCAGCTACCGCCACCTGTTTGTCTACCGGGGTAATGTGACAGGGCTTGTAACGGTTCCTCCCCATGATTATACCGGCCAGGATGTGACACAATTCTGGAAAAGCTATGCGCAATATCCTGATCTGATACAATTTATCCGAAAAGCCTGCGAGATCCTGCAAGTGCACCCGTTGAACAAGAGTCGGCAACAACAGGGAAAGCTCCCCGCCAATGGTGTCTGGCTATGGGGGGAAGGGAAGGCCCCCTCAATGACGACATTGGAGCAGAATTTCGGAGTCAGCGGAGCACTTATCTCCGCCGTTGATCTGCTGAAGGGTATTGGTGTTTATGCAGGGATGGAGGTGGTGAATGTCCCCGGCGCAACAGGGTATCTTGACACCGATTATCAGGGGAAGGTTGATGCGGCCCTCAGAGGTCTCGACAGACACGACCTGGTCCTTGTGCATGTTGAGGCGCCTGACGAGACCGGGCATCAAGGGCTCTTAAAGGAAAAAATTCAGGCCATTGAAGATTTTGACCAAAAGGTTGTGCAGAAAATTCTTGACGGCATGAAGCAAGGCCCGGATTTTCGCCTGGTGGTATGCATGGACCATTTTACACCGATCAGCATGAAAACCCATATAGCGGTTCCGGTCCCTTTTGCCTTGTTCGACTCACGCAGCCCAGAACAAAAGAATACCCTTTCATACAGCGAGAAGAACGGAAAAAGCTCGGGCCTTCACTTAGCAAACGGGGAAGATTTCTTTCAGTTTTTACTGACCGGAAATATTCCGACCAAATAGATGTCATCCCTCAAGATCAGTCTTACAGGGCCGGTTCACGTCTGCTCCTACAGGGTTCTATACGGAGATACTGATGCCGGTGGCGTTGTCTATAATGCCAACTATCTCCGTTTTTTTGAACTTGCTCGATCAAGTTTCATGAGACAATACGTCTCTTCATACAAGGAAATTGAGGAAGCCGGATTCATTCTACCGGTGGTGGAATCATATTTGCGTTATAAGGCACCGGCAAGATATGACGATCTGCTTACCATCAAAACATCCATGCAGCAAATTTCCAATTTTTCCTGGCGATTCAATCATCATGTCCTCCTTACCGCAAGCTTAAAGCTGTTGGTCAAGGGCTTTACTGTGCACGCCTGTGTGGACAAGGCAGGAAAACTTGCCAAATTGCCTTCTGAATATCTTGCCAGAATTGCAGAAGTTACCTCTACGCCTGATTCATGACTGAAGTGATACCTGATAAATTTTGAATAATGGTGTATAGTTACCCAAATGACCAACTCGGTCTGGTTAATATTCCCAAACTTTACAATTAATTGCAACACCACCTTGTAACATTTGTTGACACAACAAATTCTATGCGGTAAATAGATTTAATTTGATTTTGAAACCATCTATCATTTTTCTCAATAAATAAAATCAGATAGCCAATGAATACAACCTCTCCCCAGATCTCCATGGCGAATATTTTCCGCTTTCTTGCCCAATCAATGCGCTATCCTGATGCAGAATGGTTTAATGAGGATTTCTGGTCCGTCCTGATAAATCTTCTTGAAGAGTTGCAGTGGCAGGAAGACAAAGCTGAGCTGACCAGGGTTAAGGCTGGTTCAAAGGATTTTCTTGAAGATGTCCAGATAGAACATACACGACTCTTTATCAATGCAATTCCCCATGTGGTGGCCGCTCCTTATGCCTCGGTCCATTATAAAGGTGACGGCACCCTGTATGGAATAATTGCTGAACAGACGAAGAAATTTTACCGTGAAAAAGGTTTTGCACTGGCAAAGGAAAGCGATCTTCCTGATCATATTGTTTATGAGCTGGAATTTTTAGCAATACTTGCCAATGAAGACCCTGAAGGGCAGAAGAAGTTTTTGAAAAGCCTTTTCACCCCGTGGTTTGAGATTTTTAAGAGTAAGGTTTTGGAGGAGGCACACCATCCTTATTATAGGGTAGTGATGAATTTAATTGACTTTTTTACTAGGGAGGAGCTGTAACATGTCTTTCAAGGTGACACGACGCAAATTCCTGCAAACCGCATCGATAGCTGCTGCGACTTTACCATTGGCCAAAGTGGTGTCAGCAGAAACCGGGTTTGTCAGAGATCCTTTTACACCCCCAGGAAGCTTTGAGGGTACCCAAACGGTAACCGGCGGCGTCTGCGAAATGTGTTTCTGGCGTTGTCAGCTGGTGGGAAAAGTTCGTGACAAAAAACTTGTCAAACTGGAAGGAAATCCGAAGAGTATCGATAACGGCAAGTCAATCTGTGCCCGTGGTAATGCCGGCATCAAACTGCTTTATGACCCTGACCGCCTGAAATTCCCGTTGAAAAATGTCGGGGAAAGAGGCAAGCCTGTATGGAAACAGATTTCCTGGCAGGAAGCGCTTGATGAATGCGGTTCCAAACTGAAAGCTGTACAGGAAAAATACGGCAGCCAGGGTATCGCCATGTTTCCCCATGGGGCATCGGCTAAATATCCCATGGATTTCTTTGAGAAAGTTGTCGGAACTCACAATGTGAGCGAGGCATCGTTTTTTCAGTGTCGCGGTATTCGCGATAGCGCCTATATGTCAACATTCGGCGTAGCTCCCGGCGAAAGCGTGGACATGCCCAATGCCAAGGCGATTCTCTTGATCGGCTGTCACTTCGGTGAGAACGTCCATGTCTCCCATGTCAAGGCGTACCTCAAAGGTCTTGAGAATGGCGCCAAACTGATTGTTGTTGATCCCCGCTATTCCGCATCTGCAGCGAAATCCGACATCTGGGTTCAGATCAAACCGGGAACGGACACCGCCTTTCTGCTGGCTATCATGAACTACCTGGTGCAAAAAGACAAATATGACAAGGAATTTGTCGAGGCCCACTGTGTAGGCTTTGAAGAGTTCAAAAAGGGCATCTCCCATGCCTCACTGGATTGGGCGGCAAAGATCTGCGATGTACCGGCAAAACAAATTCAGGAAGTTGCTGAACTTCTCGCGGCCAACGCCCCGAACGTCTCCATCCATCCCGGTCGTCATGTCAGCTGGCATGGTAACGATTTCCAACGTATACGTGCCCATGCATGCCTGACCGCCCTCCTTGGCGCAATCGGCGTCAAAGGAGGTTTCGTCAAGGCCAAAGGAGTCAAGGTCAAGGGTATCAGCTGGCCGAAGGTTGCGGAAGGCGGAGAAGAGCACAATTTAAAATTAATGGCTGACAAATATCACTTTGCACCTCCGGGAACGCCGACTGAGTTGATCCGTGATGCATGCATTACCGGCAAGCCTTACCCGATCAAAGGTTGTGTGGTCTGGGGTCAGAATCCCATGCAGACCATCCCCAATCAGCAGAGAATGGTAGATTCCCTGAAACAGATGGATTTTGTCATGTGCGTTGATGTCATGCCCACCGACATCACCATGTATGCCGACATCCTGCTTCCTGAAGCATGCTATCTGGAAAGATACGATTACATCAAAACAGGGACCCAGTGGAATTTCGCCGACAAACATCAACAGTACATCGCTCCCAGGATGCCTCTGGTTGATGCCATGTTCGAGCGTAAGGATGAAGTCTTTATCACCAACGAAATTGCCAAGCGCATGGGTTATGGGGACAAGATTCCCGTAAACACCCTGGAAGAAAAAATCAACAAGGAACTTGCAGGAGTGAACCTGTCCATCGCGCAGTTGAAAAAAGAAGACGGCATCCACATTCAGGATGGCAAGGATCCCTATGGTGTGTCTGAGGACTTCGAGGTTCAGCTTTACAATGAGGATCTTGAGGACAATGACTATCCCGCAGTACCCACCTATATACCTGTTGAAGAGGTGCCGAAAGGTTTTACCCGTCTTGTTTACGGTCGTTCGCCCGTGCATACATTCAACCGGAGCCAGAACAATGTCTGGTTGCACAATGCCATGCCTGTCAACCCAGTATGGCTTAATGACGAAATTGCCAAGAAAATGGGCCTTCAGGAAGGTGACGAGGTTAGCCTGGTAAACAGTGAAGGTGTCAAGTCATCCTCCAAAACAGTGGTCAAGGTTACCCCTGGCATTCGTAAGGATACGGTTTACATGGCCCATGGTTATGGTTCCAGGAACCCCATGTTGACGGTAGGTGTCAACGCCGGTGTTGACGATCAGGAACTTATTACCAAAATGACAATCGATCCTGAAACCGGTTGCAACGGTATGCGAAACAATTTTGTCAAACTTGTTAAAGACGGCAAAACACTTGATATCCCTGCATAATTTGCGTTTGAGTCCACAGGAAGCTCAAGTTTTCTGCTTTAATAGTTTAAGACTCTAACGACTGATACGTAATCAAGGAGGTAAAACCCTTATGCAGTATGGAATGATAATCGATTTAGACCGATGTGTGGGATGTCACGCCTGCACAATTGCCTGTAAGGCAGAATGGGACGTCCCGGCCGACAAGGGACGTAACTGGGTCAGACGTCTTGGCCCGAGCAATACACCTGAAGGCCTTGCATCAACCTATTATCCCGGCTTATGTAATCATTGCAACGAACCGTCATGTGTTCCTGCCTGTCCCGCCGATGTCATTGAGAAAACATTCACTGACAGCAAAACAGGCAAAACAACAACCATGGAAGTTGCGGCTACCTATAAAGATCCCTTTAACGGTACCGTACAGATCGACCAGGATCGTTGCCTCGGTTGCGGTGCCTGTGCCGATGCCTGCCCCTATGGAGCGCGCTACGTCAACACCGACATCATGAATGAAGAAATCGGCGGTGAAGGTATCGCTGACAAATGCACCTATTGTATGCCGAGAGTTGAAAAGGGCCTTGAGCCCGCCTGCGTGCAGACCTGCCTGGCTAATGCCCGTATTTTCGGAGACCTTGACGACCCCAACTCAGAGGTTGCCAAGTATGTGAAAAAGGGCGCCAAAGGGCTTACTTCCGCAGCTGTCAACATCGGTCCGAACGGCCGGTACTATGGCAACAAAAAGGATATGCATCTGCTTACAACAACAAGCACACCCACTGAGATGCCATCCGCCTCGCTGCGTAGGAGCCTGATGGCTCGCCTGAAACCTGAACTGAGAAAGGCCAAAAACCTTGGCCTGCTCGGCCTGGCCGGTGCCGTACTGGTGTCAGGATTGAATGAAGATAAAAAAGAGTAATTTCAGTTTGTTGTCATAAAAAAAAGCCCGCTGGCAATAAACCGGCGGGCTTTTTTTTTTATGATTCATCTGAGATTTTTATTAGCTAGGCAAGACACCAGCTGTAAAGCCTCATCCAGCCTAGCTTTGGGGCGTTGGTAAATTTTTCGCGTGTGTCTACACTATTGCAGTACTTTTCGGTGTGTGTTTTATGCCAAAAACCCTTGCCG
>JAHIVT010000035.1 GCA_018816555.1 Pseudomonadota bacterium | reverse complement strand
GACAGGCTGCATGGTACAGCGCTACGGCAAGGAATTGCCAGAGGAATTTCCTGAGGTTGATCTCTTTATCGGCGTGGACGGCTTCCACAACATAGCGGCCCTGGTGGCAGATCCGGATAAACAACAGAGCCGCCTTATTGTCCCCACACCGCGCTTTCTCATGAACTCGGCCCTGCCCAGAAAAATTTCAACCCCTCCCCACCGGGCTTATCTGAAAATTTCCGAAGGCTGCTCCAACCGCTGCTCTTACTGCCTCATCCCTTCCATCCGCGGCCCATTGCGCAGTCGCCCCATGGCTGACTTGGCAAGAGAGGCGGCGAGATTGGCTGAGGCAGGTGTGCGGGAACTCACGCTGGTCGGCCAGGATGTCACGGCCTACGGCATTGATCTCGGTGCTAAGGGGAAAAAACTGCCGGCACTGATCACCACCATTTTAGACTCGTGCACTGCAGACTGGATCCGACTTCTTTACCTCTACCCCAACCGCATCAGCACTGATCTCCTGTCTCTCATGGCGGATGAGGACCGCTTGCTCAGCTACCTGGATATCCCCCTGCAGCACATCAGCAGCAAGGTGCTCAAGAAAATGAATCGTCCCTTTACCAGCCGGCAGGTGCATGAACTGCTGGAACGCATTCGCAGCAAGGTGCCGGAGGCTGCCATCCGCACAACCTTCATCGTCGGATTCCCTGGAGAAACGGACGCTGACGTGGAAGAACTGGCCGATTTCCTCAACACATATCAGCTCAATAACGTGGGAATTTTCACCTATTCCAATGAAGAAGGCTGTGCCGCCGAACATTTTGCCGATCAATGCACAGAGGAAATCAAACAACAACGTCACGATTATCTGATGGGGCTGCAAGCGCAGATTTCTCTTAAAAAAAACCAAGAGCTTGTCGGCAGGACTGTCCCGGTGCTGGTGGAAGGATTAAGTCAAGAGACAGATTTGCTGCTGGAAGGAAGAACGCGGACACAGGCGCCGGAAATAGACGGATGCGTGTACATCACTGATGGTCAGTGTGCAGCAGGAGAAATTGTCATGGTCAAGATTACGGAAGCGCATCCATATGATCTGGTGGGTGTGATTGCCGGCTCATCACAGGACGCATAGGTTATCTCCCCCTCCCATTCTTTGCCGAGAGGGGGAGATAGACGCAAAAGGAAGTAAGGGAGACCGGACGTTAGGAGCTTTCGTTCACACGTTCTTTCAGTTCCTTTCCCACCTTGAAGAAAGGAAGCTTTTTCGGTGGGACCTCAATTTTCTCCCCTGTTTTGGGATTGCGCCCCTGATATGATTGATACTCCTTGATGACAAAACTGCCAAAGCCCCTGATCTCGATACTCTCACCGGATGCCAAGGTGTCAATCATGGTCTCCAGAATGGTATTGGTGATTGAGCTGGCTTCCCTATGAGGCAAATTTTCCTGCTGGGCAATGGCCTCAATCAATTCTGATTTGTTCATCTTGGTCTCCCGAACGTATCAGTTATAAACAATGTTACACATTCTCTATGCAATATGTAACCGCATGCTTTTACTAAAAATAATCGACAGTAGCGTATTTCGACGACATCGCGAGTCAAATCTCTAACCGCCCGACATTGCTCCTTTTTTCAAATCTAACGAAATTATCTTATACAGATAAATGTCGGAATGTAAAGGCATTTTGCAAAAAAAATACAATTTTTACTGAAAGAGGCGGAAATCTATTTGCCGGCAAGGATCTTTTCGATATCCTTTTTGCCGATGATTCTGAATTTGCCGGTGGGCAAAGAGCCAAGTTTCAGTCTGCCATAAGCGATACGTTTCAGTTCCAGGACATGATGGCCGATGGCGGCGAACATTTTTCGCACCTGGCGCTTTCTCCCCTCATGGATCGTTATTTCGATAACGGAAAACCGCACGGTTTCCCGGATTACCTTAAGTTTGGCAGGCGAGGTGCGACGTCCTTCCAGCTCTATCCCTTTAGCCAGGCGTTCTATGGAGTCAACGGACGGGCGGCCGATAACTTTTGCCGCATAGGTTTTCGTGATCTCAAAACTCGGATGCAGGATGTGCTGGGCAAGTTCTCCATCATTGGTGAGCAGCAATGCCCCTTCCGTATCGAGATCAAGCCTGCCCACCGGGAATACCCGCTGGTCGATTCCCGTAAGCAGCGAGGTGACAATGGGGCGCCCCTGGGGATCACTCAGGGTGGTGACGTAGCCGGTTGGCTTATTGAGCAGAATATAGATTTTTTCTTCAGAGGAATGGATGGGCTTGCCGTTCAGGCAAATCTCATGATCAGCGGGATCAACTTTGATCCCCATGTCGGTGACAATCATGCCGTCGATGGAGACTCTCCCCTCGCTGATATACTGTTCAGCCGTGCGACGGGAACCGGCTCCTGACCGGGCAAGAATTTTCTGCAGGCGCTCTTTCATTTACTGGAGCGGGTAAGGGGAACAACAATGTTGCCTATTGATAATCCCCTCTCCGATACTTGGCCGCCTCAACGTAGGAAACCGTGGCAACCCGGTCAAGAAGTTTTGCAAGGGGATCTTCGGCCGGAAGTTTTTCCTTCAGACCAAGAATAGAGCCGGTATCCTCCTCCAGCGCCTCAACCAGCGGTTCCAGATCCTCTGCCGGCAGGCGCAGATTATTTAAAGCGGATCCAAAGGACTCCAGCGTGTTAATTGTCGCTTCAGCCACGGAGAGACTCTCAATACGCAATCCAGGGCTAACCTGACCGGCGGAAGAGATCTGGGTGGCGGAGCCTGAATCTGCAGAGGAAGATACTGACAGCAACTCTGCTTCCAGCAGATCTTTAAAATCAGCGCCGGATATGGGTTTTGACCTTTTCTGGTCGGACTGACCGCTATTTTGTATTCCCTGAAGATTAGTTATCTTCATCTCGTCCCTCCACTGAGGATCAAACCGCGATTGCTTGCTGCTTCCCTCATTAGCCTGTTTAACATAACTTCAATATAACATATCGGCAAAAAAAAAAATTCATTAATAAAAATGCAGAACCCACTTGTTGGATCGTTTTTTTGACCTAGGCAAAATCTGCCTCATTGTTTCTGTAAAAACAATTAATTGCAAATATCCTGCCACGACCTGGATCAACGCAGATTCTTCGGCAGCAGAGAGTCTATTTTTGCGTCAACGAGCCTTTTGGTATCGGGATCCACCTCAAGCACATGGGGATACCAGGGCTTTAAGCGGCAATCAAAGACAATGGGCGGCGCAAGCCCCACATGAAAACGTCGGACACTCTGACTGGCGCAATAAATATCTGCCGCCGGTTCAAAACGGGTAAAAAAGGTCCAGACAAACTCCTGCAGACTGACCGTCGCCTCCTGCAAATTATCCACCAGCAGCACAACCGGCCATTCGGCAAAGGCTGACGCTGAGGCAACCCTCTGGGGCAGAGACTTTTCAGTCTCATATCCTGCACACTCCACAACCAGGGTGCCGGGCAAAAAGGCCTCGGCCGCGGTACAACCGGAGGGCAACTCCCCATGAAAAGAGCGGGGCAACACGTTCTTGACTTCTCGACCAAGCCCCATCAGCAGCGCCTTTGAGCCGTTATTGACCGAAGGGCCGGTATAATCAAGGGTATCCTGGGAGACATTGGCAAAAACAAAAAGATCCTGCTGCCAGTTCACCCTTTCCAGCACATGCACCCACAGGGTGGCGAAATTATCGATATCGACATCCCCGTCCGTTATGATGAGAAATTTCGTCAGCGACAGCTGGCCTTCACCAAGTATGCGCAGTCCGGAGGCAAAGGCCTCCCGGGGATAGCGATCAGTGACCCGGGCGGCGGCCAGACAGTGGAAACCTGCCTCGCCGAATGTTTTGAGCTGTTTCACCCCACTCATGACCATGGGGAAAAGCGGCGAAAGCAGATCCTGGAGGAAATCGCCGATATAAAAGTCCTCCTGTTTGGGACGGCCAACCACCGTGGCCGGATAAATGGCGTCCTGGCGATGATAAAGGCGATCAACCTGGAAAACAGGGTAGTCATGGGTCAGGGAGTTATAGCCGTAATGATCGCCAAAGGGACCTTCCGGGCGGCGCATATGGGGCGGCACCATACCCTTGACGGCAAACTCCACATTGGCGACCAAATTGTGGCCACCGGCCGGATCTTTCACCATGGGAAGCTTCTCGCCCAGCAGTAATGAGGCCAGCATCAGCTCAGGCAGGTTTTCCGGCAACGGGGCAATGGCGGCCATGATCAGGGCCGGCGGACCGCCGATGAACAGGGTCATGGGCAGGCTTTCATTGCGGGCCTCCGCCGCATGGTAGTGATAGCCGCCGCCTTTATGGATCTGCCAGTGGATACCCGTAGTCTCATCATCGTAACGCTGGATGCGGTACATACCGAGATTATGGCCCCGTCCGCCGGGATGCTCGGTATACACCAGGGGCAGGGTCACAAAAGCGCCCCCGTCCGTTTTCCAGGAGGTAAGCATGGGCAGTTCGGTCAAGCGGGCAGGCCTCATGCAGTTATCCAGAATAGGACCACCCGTCACTATCTTGGTGCCGATCCTTGCCGCCTGGGGCACAAGGCCGCGCATTGACCAGATTTTACCAAAAGTTGGCGGCATGAGCTGCTCAACCGCCCGCACCAGGTCTGCGACAAACTGCTGGGCCCGATGCCCGAAGGAAATCTCCATGCGCCGCGCCGTGCCGAAAAGATTGGTAGCCACGGGAAAGCGACTACCCTTTACCTTGTTAAAAAGCAGCGCGGGTCCACCCTGGGCGATAACCCGGCGATGTATCTCGGCAATTTCCAGATGCGGATCAACCTCCACGTCTATCTCAAGCAGATCTTCTTCCTTGCGCAAAACATTGATATAGGAGCGAAGATCTTTTATGATTGGGTAATGCACTACTTATCCTCGTTCAAAAAAAGGGTATGATATTCTTCTTCCTGCAGATGCTTCTTCATAAGCCTGGTGAGAAAATCAACGGTTGCATCGATATCTTCATCGGAGAGGCGGGGAATAAGTGCCTCCAGCATGGCAGGGGCTACAAACAGCTGCAGAAAAGCGGCAAGGGAGCGCTCATCGGTCTCCCTGTTGAGGCCGAAACACATTTCCGTCGGGTTGATTTTTTTCTGGGTGAGTGATCTTTCCATGGATTACAACCCCTCCATCTGCTATGTTATTTACATGTATTTCAATTACTAACAAACGATCCCCATGATATCAGACAAAAAAAATGACCCTGCCTTCTTCGGCTGGGTTGCCCATCAAGCGGGCTATGATTATACCAAATCCGGGCAAATCATCAGCAATACGCTGAACTGGCTTCAGGAAAAACGAATCTTTGTCAGCGTGCTGCACAAAGGGTATCAGTCAGGTGGCACGATTATCGTTGAAGCCAACCACCAAAAAGTGGTGGTCGACAAACCGAAAGACTGGCCCGCTACCCACACAAGCTTCAGGGTGGTCTTCCGCAATGCGGCAAAATTATGGAGCCACTTCACCGGCGAGTTGCTGTCGTCTTCAGCAAACGCCCTTGTTATTAAACTGCCGGAAGAATTATTCATCCTCCAGCGCCGGCAGCACTACCGCATCAATCTCCCGGAGGGAAGCACGGCTACTTTCCTGTATAACCAGAAAAAGTGCAAGCTTAATATGCAGGATTTCAGCGCAGGCGGCATGCTGCTCTGCGCCAAGAACCCCAAAGACCTGCCCCAACTGCATCATACCATACGAAACATCATCATCACCATCCCCTCAGACGATGCCGCAGCCGGGGCGGAAAACGGAACCCTGCGCTTTAAAATCAAAGAGGGCGAAATTGTCCGCTCCTTTGCCGACAACAAGTTTCGCCGCTTCTGCCTGGGTGTCAGTTTTTCCCCGGGCAGAACCGAAGAGGAACGGATCATGAAATATATCCGCCAGCGGGAACTGGCCCAGCTGCGCAAGGGCGTCCAGGAGCAATAGCTGCTTACCCCACGCGCCAATGCACCTTTCTTGACCGTGGCCCATCAAACTCACAGAAAAAAATCTTCTGCCAGGTCCCGAGCTGCAATCTGCCGTTATCCACAAAGACGACCACAGATGAACCGAGCAGGGAAGCCAGCACATGGGAGGGGGAGTTGCCTTCCAGATGCTGATAATCCAGCCCGAAAGGAATGATCTTCTTCAACGCCTTGATAATATCGGCCCGCACCGCCGGATCCGCCCCTTCATTAATGGTGAGCCCGGCGGTGGTATGGGGATTATAAAGATAGCAGAGACCATCAGTTATCTTGCTTTTTGCGATTTCTTTTTCTATCCTAGCAGTGATATCGACTAACTCCATAGAGTTTGACGTGGACACCGAGATTGTTCCTTTTTGCATATTTTCCTCCGCGGAATATGTATATATGTATATCAAAATCAATAAGGTACCCACATTGTGGATGACGGGGGAAGTCAAATTGATTATAGCAGTACAAGTGAATTTTGGCAGATATTCTTGAACGCGCTCGCAAGGGGGATGTTATGATTGACAAAATACTGAGCAATCTTGACTGGCTGGGGCATGACTGCTTCCGTCTGCGTGCAGCAGGGCAGGTCGTCTATTTTGATCCGTTTCAACTTTCCGGCGATCTTCCTCCTGCCGACTTGATCCTGGTGAGTCATGCACATTATGATCACTTTTCCCCTGATGACATAAAAAAAATCAGGCAGGAATCAACGCTTATCATCACCGAACCGGAATCGGCGGCAAAGCTCTCCGGCAACGTCAAAGCCATGCAGCCCGGGCAATCAATCACCTGGGGTCCTTTTACCATCGAGGCGGTCCGCGCTTATAACACCAACAAAAAATTTCATCCCCAGGCCAACAACTGGCTCGGCTTTATCGTCACGGTGGAGGGCGTTCGCCTTTACCATGCCGGAGACACCGACCACATCCCGGAGATGGCAGACTACAAGGCCGATATCGCCCTGCTGCCCGTTTCCGGCACCTATGTCATGACCGCAGACGAGGCCGCGCAGGCAGCCCTTGACATTAATCCCAAGGTTGCGGTACCCATGCATTTCGGCTCCATTGTCGGTGAGCAATCCGACGCGGAACGTTTTGCCGCAAAACTTGTCAATAAGATAAAAGTCCATATTCCTCAAAAAAAGTAATTAACGTGAATTATTTTCCCATCAGCCTGAATATTCGCTCCCGCCACTGCATCGTCATCGGCGGAGGCAAGGTGGCGGCACGCAAGGCAAAGTCACTGCTGGCCAGCCATGGCAAGGTAACGGTGATCAGTCCCCAGCTTGACGAGGAACTGGCGCCTCTTGCCCAAGACGACTCCATCAAATGGCTCAAGCGCGGTTACCAACAGGGAGATCTGGCCGGCGCCTTCCTGGTCATTGCCGCAACCGATGACGTCACCGTGCAGGAAGCGGTCTACAGGGAGGCGGAGGCACACAATCTGCTCGTTAACGTTGCCGACGTGCCCAAATGGTGCAATTTCATCCTGCCGGCCACGGTGCGCCGGGGGGATCTGACCATTTCCGTGTCAACCGCGGGCAAAAGTCCGGCCCTGGCCAAACATTTGCGGAAAAACCTGGAAAAAGAATACACAGACGATTATGATCTGCTGCTCCAGGTTCTCGGCAGGTTGCGGCCCCTGGTGCTTGACATGGGCCTGCCCCATGAAAAAAACAAAATCATTTTTGAAAATCTACTCCACAGGGATATGATTGACTGGCTGCACAGACAAGACTGGCAGGCGTTGACTGATCACATCCGCACTACCCTGGGTAAGGATATTCCCCTGGACGACCTTGTCGGACACGCTGAACAATGAAGGCAGCGTAAGACTCAACGGAGAATTTCTGCATGCTTTTTTCACTTTCGCTCATTGGATATTATTTATCCACCACCACCTATATTATCTTTTTCGTCACCCAGAAAAATAAAATCCGGTCGGCGGCCCGCTGCCTGCTCTTCGGGGCCGGGGTCCTGCATACGGTGACCATCATCAGCCGCTATTTCCTGGCAGGTCACACACCACTCACCACCCATCATGACACGGTTTCCTTTTTTGCCTGGTCCATGACCTGGGCCTTTCTCTCCTTCCGCTGGCGTTATCAGGTCAAGAATTTCGGCACCTTTGTCTCCCTGGTCATTGCGGCCCTCATGACAATTGCCGCCCTCTCGTCCCAGACTATCGCGGAATTGCCGCCTGCCCTGCAGAGCGCCTGGCTGCCGGTTCACGCAAGCATTGCCATCATTGCCGACGGCTTTTTGGGCATGGGCTTCTGCAGCGGCCTGATGTATCTCCTGCAGGAGAGGGAATTGAAAAAAAAGAGATTCGGCGTCTTTTACAGCCGCCTGCCCTCTCTGGACGCCCTGGATAATCTTATACAGCACTGCCTTACCGTCGGCTTTCCCCTGCTGACCCTGGGCATCATCACCGGCTCTTTCTGGGCGAAACAGGCGTGGGGAGCATATTGGCACTGGGATCCGAAGGAGACATGGTCGCTTATCACCTGGTTTCTTTACGCCGCCATGCTGCATCAGCGCTTTATCGCGGGATGGCGCGGAAAAAGGGCCGCCATTCTGGCCATCATCGGCTTCATTGCCGTTCTGTTCACCCTCTGGGGTGTGACCTTTCTGCTGCCGGGAGTCCACTCATATGTCCGTTGATTCCATTTTGGTTCTGGGAGTAAACCACAAAACCGCGCCTGTTGAGGTTCGCGAACAGCTCGCCTTTACCAGTGACCCGGAAAGGCCTTTCAGAAAACTGAGAGAAATCCCCGGCTGTTCGGAATTCTGTTTCCTGTCAACCTGCAACAGGGTCGAGGTGATCTTTACCAGCCCCCATCAGATGGAAACCATACGCTCCATCAAAAAATTTCTTTTTGCCACCAGCAATATCAAGGAAGATGATATTGACAACTTCATCTACCTGCACCGCGGCGCGGACGCCATCACCCATCTTTACCGCGTGGCGGCAAGTCTTGATTCCATGGTGGTCGGTGAACCGCAGATCCTGGGCCAACTCAAAGACGCCTACCGCAATTCCGCTGACAGGGAATGCACCGGCGTCATCTTAAACCGCCTCCTGCACAAGGCCTTTTCCGTGGCCAAGCGCATCCGCACCGAAACAAATATCGGCAGCAGCGCGGTTTCCATCAGCTATGCCGCCGTGGAGCTTGCCAAAAAAATCTTCGGTAATCTCGAGGGCAAAAAGGTGCTGCTGGTCGGTGCCGGAGAGATGGCGGAGCTTGCCGCCGAACATCTCGTCAACCAGGGCATCTCCGAGGTAATTGTTGCCAACCGCACCCTGGAACGGGCCGTCAATCTGGCCAAACGCTTCAACGGCAAGGCCGTGGGGCTGGCGGAATTGCACGCCCAGATGGAGCTTGTTGACATCCTGGTCAGCTCAACCGGCGCCAGCGGCCTGATCCTGCACCAGGAAGATGTCAAACCCATCATGAAACAGCGGAAGAACCGTCCGCTCTTTCTCATTGATATTGCGGTACCACGGGATCTTGATCCCAAACTCAACGACCTGGATAACGTCTATCTTTATGATGTGGATGATCTCAGCCAAGTGGTTGAGGTGAACAAGGCGGAAAGGGAACAGGAGGCCCTGCGGGCGGAACGCATCGTCACCGAGGAGACGCTGAAATTTCTTCAATGGATCGAAGATATGCAGCTCACCCCCACCATTGCCGCCATGCGCCGGAAAGCCGACACCATCGCCCAAGCCGAACTTGCCAAGACCCTCTCCCACTGCAGCAACCTGACTGCCAGGGACATCAAGTCCATTGAGAAAATGGCAGGGTCAATCCTCAACAAGATACTGCATGATCCGATTCTCTTTCTCAAAGAGGGCCATAACCACGAGGACAAGCAACTCAAACTCGATTTCACCAGAAAAATTTTCGGCCTGGACCTTGAACACGAAAAAGAGGAATAAGACATTCTTGACAAGATGTCCGTACAATGCTATTTTACGCAATTCATTTTTAATATTATTCCATAGAGGGCAGCGCCATAGTTCCACTATTATGGAACAGAAGAAACGGTACATGGGCTCCCTTGGCATTCAAACAGACCGCCTAGGGCTGGCAAAATAATTTTTCCCGAGGACAATTGTTATGAGTAAACGTACTTTCCAACCCAGCAATATCAAACGCAGCCGCACCCATGGATTCCGGGCCCGGATGAAAACAAAAGCGGGACGGGCTATTATCGGTCGCCGTCGCGCCAAGGGTCGTGTGCGCCTCTCCGCATAAGCCCGGCAGTTATGCCAGACAAGGGAAAGGCCAGACAGACGCTGCCCAAGGGGGCTCTGCTCAGTAAGCCTAAGGAATTTCAGGCTGTTTATCAAAACGGCAAACGGCTTCGCGGGAAAGAATTCAGCCTCATTTTTATGCCCAACGGTTTGAACACAAACAGGCTGGGCATCAGTGTCCATGGTGTCAAGAGGGCTGTTGCGCGCAACAGAATCAAACGAATCATCAGAGAATTCTATCGGCTCAACAGACAGTTTATCTCTCCTTCGTCAGATATCGTCATCGCTGTCCGCAAAGATTTCCCCCCCGATTCCCCCCAGGAAGTGGGGCGCGCCGTCAGGCCTCTCCTGCGCAATCTCCCGCTGGCATAATCTCGATGCAGTTCAGTTATTTCCCATGGCCGGCCTATCATTTGCCCGGCCATACTTGGTAATGAGAGCAGATGCGCATGGAAAAACTACTCCTTTTTCTTATCCGAGGCTACCAGACGATACTGTCACCTTTGTTACCTCAGGCATGCCGTTTTACTCCGTCTTGTTCCCATTACGCAATCGAGGCAATCAAACAACATGGTTCCCTGAAGGGGTCCCTGCTGGCTGGCTACCGTATTCTGCGCTGTCAGCCGTTCTGCCGCGGCGGGTACGACCCCGTAAAAAAATAAAAGGAATATGACATGGATACCCAGAGAGCTTTTATAGCCATCGTGCTATCTCTCGCTATACTGTTAGGTTATCAGTATTTTTTCGCACCTCCACCATCCCAGGAGATGGCCCAGGAGGTTCAGCAACCCGCTGTTGATACAGGCGTGACCTCTCCCTCAACCGCACCGGTCCAATCAATCACCGCGGCTCCTGCTGAAGAACAGCCGCCTGTCGTTGACAATGGCCGCGATATCACTGTTGAAACAAACCTTTACTCAGGGGTGATTGCCGAAACAGGCGGCGGTATCAAGAGCTTCAAACTGAAAAAATACAGGGAAGAACTTGACCCGGAATCAGACCCAAAAGAGCTGATCAAAACGACCTCAGCCCGGCAACTGCCGCTCTTTTTCTCCTGGGGAGTTGAACCCGAGAAAGCCGGAGTGCCGGTTTATACGGCTGATAAAGAAAAACTCCAGGTCACCGGTACGGGAAAAGTCCTTACCTTCCAGAGCCAGACGCCGTCAGGCCTGGAGCTGACTAGAACCATGACCTTTTCCGAAGACAGCTACCTGATCAACCTGACGGTGGATGTCCGCAACACCTCAACCGAACATCAACTGCAGGGCGCCCCGTTTCTGACCATGACGAACAAGCCGTTCACCCAGGACGACGCCAACAAATATATTTTTAAGGGACCGGCCCTGTTTAAAAACGGCGCACTGGAAGAGATCAAAACCGATGATTTAAAAAAAGGCGACCAGACCCGCAAAGGCAAACTGACGTGGGTTGCCTATGAAGACACCTACTTCATGACCTGCATCATTCCTGATGCCGTCAGTCAGGAAAGCGTGCATTTCAGCATAACAGGCGACGATACCGTTTCAAGTGTAGTGGGAGGAGATGTTGTCGTATTACCCCCCCAGAGCCAGAAACGCTATTCCTACACCATCTATTTCGGCCCCAAGAAGCTCAGCACCCTGAAAGCTGCAGGGCATGACTTGGACAAGATCGTCAATTTCGGCTGGTTTGATCTGCTGGCCAAACCGATGCTGTATCTTCTCAACTTTCTCAATGGCTTCCTGCACAATTACGGACTGGCCATCATCCTGGTCACCATCATCATCAAGGCCCTTTTCTGGCCCATTGCCCACAAGGGCATGAAATCGATGAAAACCCTGCAGAAACTTCAGCCCAAAATGGCCAAGCTGCGGGAAAAATATGCCAACGACAAAGAGAGACTGAACAAGGAGATGATTCAGCTCTACCAGACCTACAAGGTGAATCCCATGGGAGGCTGCCTGCCCATGATCCTGCAGATTCCCGTCTTTTTTGCCCTGTACAAGGTTCTGCTGCAGACCATCGAACTGCGCCATGCCCCGTTCATGCTGTGGATTACCGACCTTTCCGCCCCTGACCGGCTTTTTATCGGCTTTGATATTCCCGTACTGCACGGCATTCCCGTGCTGACTCTGCTGATGGGCGCCTCCATGTTTCTCCAGCAGAAAATGACACCATCCACCCTAGACCCAACCCAGGCCCGGATCATGATGTTTCTGCCGGTTGTCTTTACCTTCATGTTCATTAATTTTGCTTCGGGACTGGTCCTCTACTGGTTTGTCAACAATCTCTTAGCCATGGCCCAACAGTATGCCATTAACAAGGCAGATTGACAGCAGGCTGCGTTAATTCGCGCCTCAATGCCGACAGGGTAGCACCGTTATTCAATTTGGAGATAAATATGGGCTCAAAGCAGCAATTTAAGGGGAAAGACGTTGACGAAGCCATTACAACGGCCTGCGACAAACTTGGCGTTCCCCGGGAAGAACTTGCAATTGAAATACTTTCAACCGGTACCTCAGGAATTTTTGGCCTCTGTCGCAAACAGGCAATCATTCGTGCCACGAAAAAAAAGCCGGATACAAAACCCGCCCCGGTGGGACGGAGCGCGCCTATGCCAAGTCAGGTTGTGCAGGAAAAACCGTCAGCTGCTGCACCGCCTGCTGCTGCACCGCCTGCTATAGAATATCCTGCTGACGAGCAAATACCTCCTACGGCGGAATCCCAGCCTGTTGTTGAGCAGACCAGCCAGCCTGCTGAGCAGCCCAGAAGGAAGCGCCAGCCGGTTGAAGAACGCCCCCAGGAACCGACGGTTCCCCTGACGCCCGAAGTCCTTGCGCAGATAAAAGGCGATCTGGAACAGCTGCTGACCCTGATGGGCTTTCCTTCAGAAATCGTAGTGGAAGAAAAAAACAATAAGGCCCAGGTAAAAATCTCCGGAGAGCATATTGAGGAACTGATCACCAAAGACGGCCAGGCCCTGGACAGCATTCAGTATCTGATGCGCAAAATCATCAGCAAGAAATTCCCGCAGAAAATCATGTTTTCCATTGATGCCGGGGAATTCCGTGAAAAACGCAAAGTGGAGTTGGAGGAACTGGCGCTGAAACTGGCCCAGGAAGTGAAAGAAACAGAAAAAACCAGAACCATCCCTCCCTTGAATCCTGCGGAACGGCGCGTTGTTCATCTTGTCCTGCAGGATGATAAAACCATCCGCAGCCGCAGTGTGGGTGACGGCCTTTTCAAAAAAATTCTCATTTATCTGCCCGGCAAGGGCCGCATACGCAAAAAACCGCAACGCAGAAAACCAAAGAAGGATAAATTGACAATTGCTGAATGATATTTGATAATAGTTGCAACCTGTGACAGCATGTTGAAAACTATTATAAAATTGTCTTTTTCCTTGAAATGGCCGATACCACTTCCGACACATCCGTCCCTCGCAACGTTGAAACAACCATAGCCGCCATCGCCACTCCTCCCGGCCCCGGCGGCATTGGTATCATCCGTATCAGCGGTAGTCAGGCCCTGCCCATTCTGACCTCCCTTTTTTCCCCGAACTGCAAAACAACCGAATACCGCAGCCATCGGCTCTATTATGGCTGGATAAAAAACCCGGAAACAAACCAGCCCATTGACGAGGTGATGGCTGTTTTCATGCAGACTCCCAAGACTTACACCAGGGAGGATATCGTCGAAATACAGTGTCACGGCAGCTATCTGGTCCTGCAGGACATCCTGAGCCAGGTCATTACTCTCGGCGCCGCCCTTGCCGAACCAGGGGAATTCACCAAGCGGGCCTTTCTGAACGGTCGTATCG
Source organism: Pseudomonadota bacterium (assembly GCA_018816555.1). GTDB lineage: Bacteria > Desulfobacterota > Desulfobulbia > Desulfobulbales > SURF-16 > SURF-16. The sequence continues at coordinate 26,770 of JAHIVT010000035.1, read as the reverse complement.
ATCTCACCCAGGCCGAGGCGGTTATCGAACTGCTGCAGGCCAAAACACGGGAAGGGCTGGGCATGGCCATGTCCCAGCTGCAGGGCCGCCTCGGTGCCGTGGTCGGCGGCATCCGCACCTCCCTCATCTCGCTGCGCGCCATTGTTGAAGTTGCCATCGATTTTCCGGACGATGATGTTGAGATCATTCATGCCCGGGCAATGGGTGAAAAACTTGACCGCGAAATCCTCCTTCCCCTGCAGGAGCTCATCAGATCCGCCAAACAGGGGAAAATCTTCCGTGACGGTATCTCGGTTATTATCCTCGGCCATCCCAATGTGGGTAAATCCAGTCTGCTCAATGCCTTGCTGCGGGAAGAAAGGGCCATTGTCACGGCAATTCCCGGCACCACCCGGGACACCATCGAGGAATTCCTTGATATCAAAGGAATGCCGGTGCGCATCATTGACACGGCCGGCATCCGCGACAATGCTGAAGAGGTTGAGGAGATGGGCATCGTCCGGGCACGGAAAAAACTGGCGGAGGCTGATCTGGTGCTGCTGATCGTCGACGGCACCCAGCCGCCCAGTCCTGCCGACACCAGACTGTACGAGTCCGTAGGGGACAAAAAAATTCTGCTGGTGGTCAACAAAAGTGACCTGGCCTGCCAGGATCCCGCCATCTTTGCAGCAGCCTTTCCCGACATCCCCCGGGTATTTATTTCCGCCAAGACCCATGCGGGTATCAGCGATCTGGAAAACACCCTCTTTGCCCTGGTCACCGGAGGATCGGATTGGGATCCGGGTTACGCCTGCGTTCCCAATGTCAGACAAAGGGCATCACTTGAAAAATCGCTTATCGCCGCCAAAAGGGTAAGCGAGGGGCTTAAAACGGATCTGCCCCCGGATCTGCTGGCCATTGAACTGCAGAGCACACTTGATCACCTGGGCGACATTACCGGAGAGACGACCACTGAAGATATTCTGGACCTGATATTTGATCAATTCTGCATAGGGAAATAGATCATGAAGCAGAAACAAGAAAGCAATACCGCCTTTGACCAGCAGATTAACTTTCTGAAAAAGATCTCTTTTTTTCAGGACTTCGATGATCACGAACTCAAACAGCTCCTGGCCGTCAGCCGCTGGCTGAAGGTGCCCCCCGCCACCCTGATCATCAAGGAGAACACTCTGGAGAAGGTCTTTTACATCCTGGTAAAAGGCAGTGTATCGGTTTTCATCACGGTTGATCAGGGCCAGACCATTGAGCTGACCACCCTTACCACCGGCGACACCTTCGGCGAAATGGCCCTGGTATCGGAGACCAGAAGAACCGCCGGAGTCAAGACAACCAGCGAGTCCTTTATCCTGATGGTGGAACCGGACATCCTCAACCAGGCCTCTGTTTTTCTGCAGCTGAAATTCTACCGACGCTTTTGCGAAATCCTGGTAACCAGGTTGATTGCTGCCAATAAACGCATGGGCGATCTCTCTGCCCAGGCCGCTGAATCTTCCGCAAGCAAACAGCAATCCCCTCCCCGGCAAGCGGTCCCGCCCCGGCAGCAAACGGCACCGCAGGGAGGGCAGCAGAAACAAGAAACAGAGCCCCCTCCTCGTCCCCAGCCGGCTCAAGCACCCCGGGTAACACCCCCGAAAATAGAGGTGAATGTGTCGGAACTTCCACCGGCGCCGAAGCTCATGGCGGTGGCCAAGGCAAAAATAAAGAGAAGAATCCAGAGCAACCTGGAACTCGCCGTGAATCCGTCGGTATCCGCCCGCCTGGCGTCCTTTCTTGTCGGCGATTGCGAGGATACCAGAAAATTTGCCGAATTGATCTCCTGCGACCCCATGCTTGCCGCCAAGGTGGTCCAGCAGGCCAACTCATCATTTTACCGACGGACTACCACGGTGAATTCCGTTCCCCACGCCATGGTGACCATGGGAATCAAAAATCTGCAGGAAGTCATTGCCAAGGAAACGATGAAGGTGTTCCAGGAGGAAGAGCTTTTCGGGGGATTCGGTGAGCTGGCCGACAATTTCTGGCAACACTCTGTGGCGGTGGGCCGCATTGCGGAACTCCTGCGGGACACCATCAGAATCAACATATCCGAGGATGTCTATCTGGCAGGACTTTTTCACGACCTGGGCAAACTGGCGCTGGACCAGCAGCAGCCGCTTTTTTATCCCCAGCTGCTGCGACCTGATTTTATTGAAAAGGACATCTGTACGTCGGAACAGGAGTACATCGGCATCGATCATGCGCAGGCCGGATGCTGGCTGGGGGAAAAAATGGGGCTGCCCAAACCATATCTGGATGTGATGCTGATGCACCATACCCCGGAAAAGGCCAGGGAAAACGCCCTGCTCATTGGCTTAATCCATCTGGCCGATCTGTTTGTCAAGGATAAGGGAATGATAATGGGCAAGGAAGGCCCTCCCCAGTCACTCTCTACCGCCTTTGGCTGGATTATCCTCCAGGAACAGCATCACCCCTTTATTGATGTGAATGTGGACAACTTTATACGATCATTTAAAGTTGAGTTGGAGCGGATGTGGGGAGATATGTCCTCTCTGCCTCTCACGTAAGCCATACCCCCCCTGACGACAGAAGCCCCTGCCGGACATAAGGGTTCACCATGCCCAGCCCGATCAGGCTGACTGGCTAATCCGCCGGCTCAAAATCACTTTTCTGTGCACCGCACACCGGGCAACACCAGTCATCCGGCAGATCCTCAAAGGCTGTACCGGCAGCAATGCCGCCATCTGGATCACCCTTGGCGGGATCATAAACATAACCACATACCGTACAACGATATTTTTTCATAATGTTTCTCCTGGAATCAGTTGACTACGCATAGGCGCACATTGACATAATTGGAAAACTCCCGTAAAGATTAGCAGGAAGAAAGCTTATCAGTCAACGCAAAAAATCCATATAACGCACAGGTAGACTATGAAGAAAATTGTGCTTTCCCGCCAGGAAATTGCGAAAAAAGTCAGAGAACTGGGACAAATGATCACCCGGGACTTTGCCCATGACGACCTCCTTCTCATCGGTGTGCTGAACGGCGCTTTTATCTTTACCGCCGACCTGGCCCGGGAAATCGACCTGCCCCTGCAGATTGATTTCATCCGGGTAGCAAGCTACGGCGCGGGCAGCTTGTCATCGGGAACCATTACCTTTACCAAGGATGTTGAACTGCCGGTGGCCAACAGAAAAATCATGCTGGTGGAGGATATTGTCGACACAGGCCGCACCATTGCCCGCCTGCAGCAGCATTTTCTCCGGCACGGAGCGGCCAGTGTGCATATCTGCGCCCTTATCGACAAAAAGGAGCGGCGCGAAGTGGAAGTACACCCCGACTACGTCGGTTTTGAGGTGGCCGAGGGCTTCCTGGTGGGTTACGGCCTTGATTTTGCCGAACAGTACAGAAACCTGCCGGATGTCTTTCACCTGGAAAATCCGGCTCACCCATAACAAAACCCTTGCGGATAAGCCCTTTATCGAGTTCGGGCAAAGAGTTCATGATCCATGAAATCCACCCTGCAGGAAACCGATAAAAAATTCCTCTGGCATCCCTACACCCAGATGCACGATTATGCCGACCGGGATCTGCTCATCATCGACCGGGCGGATGGCCTCATGCTCTATGACCTTGACGGCAGGAGCTATTTTGACACCATCTCTTCCTGGTGGTGCATCCTGCACGGCCACAACCATCCGACCATCAAAAGTTTCATGCACCGCCAACTGGACAGACTCGATCATGTTCTGCTGGCCGGCACGAGCCACGAAGCCGCCATCCTGCTGGCGGAAAAACTCGTTGATATCACCCCGGAGGGCCTCAGCAAGGTCTTTTATTCGGATAATGGCTCCACCGCCTGCGAGGTGGCCCTGAAGATGAGCCTGCAATACTGGCGGCATAGCGGCCAGGCGCAGCGGAAACGCTTTATCGGCCTGGAACGGGGCTATCACGGCGACACCATCGGCACCATGAGCCTGGGCGGCGTCCCTGATTTTCATAAGGAATTCGCCGAGATCCTCTTTGCCTCCTTTACCGTGCCCTCCCCTTACTGCTACCGCTGCCCCATGGCGCAGAATACTGCGACATGCCGGCTGGAATGTCTGCAGCCGCTGGAGGAGCTGCTGGAAAGGGAAGGGGGAAATATCGCTGCCATGATTGTTGAACCCCTTGTTCAGGCGGCAGGAGGCATGCGCATCTATCCGGCCCTTTATCTCAAGCGCCTTGCAGAGCTGGTGCGACAATACGGGGTTCATCTGATTTTTGATGAAGTGGCCACGGGATTCGGCCGCACCGGCAGGATGTTTGCCCTGGAACATGCCGGGGTGACGCCGGATTTTCTCTGCCTGTCCAAGTCCCTGACCGCAGGCATGCTGCCCATGGCCGCCACCATAACCACGGATGAGATTTACCAGGCCTTTTATGGAAAATATGTCGAAAACAGAACCTTTTACCACGGCCATACCTTTACCGGCAGTCCGCTGGCCGCGGCCGCGGCGCTTGGCTCCCTGCAGGTTTTTGCCGAAGAAAAGCCTTTTGAGCGGCTGGGGGGAACCGTTAGCCATCTGCACCGGAAAATGGCGCGCTTTCTTGATCTGCCCTGGGTGGGGGACGTGCGTTGCCTGGGCATGATAGCCGCCATTGAACTGGTCAAAAATAAACAGACAAAGGAAGAGTTCACTTTTGCCGAACGGGTGGGATGGAAAATCTATCTGAAAGGGCTGGAGCAGGGTCTGATCCTACGGCCCTTAAGTAATATTGTTTACCTGTGGCTGCCCATCTCAACCACCATGGCCGAGATTGACGAAATCACGGAACGAACCTGGCAAGTCCTGGCCGATGCTGACAATATCAGCGGAGCACGAGACAAAAAAAACGTCATGGCATAGGGGTTGCTAAGAAAAATGTGACGTTTTTATGCGCAGCACCCGTTTTTTTTGATGTGTGATGTTGCCTTTTAGACAAGCAAAAGATTACAAAATGATGATGTGGCCCTGCCATCAGACCATGCTATTTTTTTTATGCCCCCGGCTGACAGTTACACCGAGGATCAGTGGGGAATTGCTTGATGCTTCAGGGCATTGCAAGTGGGGAATGAAATGACTCTGCCAATAATCTTAGTACTTGCCGTAATTGTACTTGCCATCCTGCTTTTTGTCTTTGAATTCGTGCGGATTGACGTGGTGGGTATCCTCATGATGGTCCTGCTGCCGCTGCTTGGCCTGATTACGCCCCAAGAGGCGATCAGCGGTCTGTCCAGCAATGCGGTGGTGATCATTGTCGCGATTATCATCTTCGGTGCCGGGCTTGAAAAGACCGGCGCCATGAATTCCCTGGCCGGGATTCTGCTGAAATTTGTCGGTCGCAGCGAGACCAGGATCATGCTGCTCATCTCGGCCACGGTGGCCTTTATCTCCAGTTTCATGCAGAATATCGGCGCGGCAGCGCTGTTCATGCCCGCGGCGAAACGAATTTGCCGGCAGGCCAATGTTCCTGCCTCCAGGATACTGATGCCCATGGGATTCAGCGCCATTATCGGCGGCTGCATCACGCTTATCGGTTCAAGCCCCCTGATTCTGCTTAACGATGTCATGAAAATCACCAGCCCGGACGCCAAACCCTTCGGTTTGTTTGACGTGACTCCCATTGGTCTTGCCCTGATCGCTTCCTTTCTTCTCTACCTGGTACTGTTCGGCCGGTTTATCCTGCCCGCCGGCCACAAAGCCAATGGGTCCAACGGCCCCATGTCAAAGACCCTGCAGCGGACCTACCATGATATCGGTAATCTGTTTGAACTCTCCATTCCCCCGTCTTTTGTCCCGAAGACGTTGATGGATCTGGAAATCAGGGCCTATTATTTTACCACTGTCATTGGTGTTGCCCACAAGGGAGGAACCAAGAATTTTGCCCCGGACATCGATACCGAGCTGCGCGGCGGAGACATCATTGCCGTGGAAGGCCCCCCCGGGCTGGTAAAAAAACTGGCTGCCGCCTACAAATGGGAGATCAAAGACCGTCTGTCGGTGTTTGCCGAAGATCTCTCCCCCGCCAATGCCGGCATCGTGGAGGCGGTCATTTCTCCCCGCTCGGAAATGGCGCGCAACACCCTGCACTCCTTTTCCTTTCGTAAAAAATACGGCGTCAACCCGCTGGCTGTCCGCCGGGGCAACAAGACCTTTGTCGGCGGCATCTCCGATATTATCCTGCAGACCGGAGATACGCTTCTGCTGCAGGGCCGCTGGGATAAATTTCATTTCCTCAAGGAACAGCTCGACCTGGTCTTCACCGAGGAGATACACGGTGCCATTCTCAAGACCGACAAGCTCAAATATGCCATCGGCTCCATGCTTCTCTCCCTTACCCTGATCCTCGCCTTTCATATCAATCTCTCCATTGCCCTGCTTACCGGCGCTCTCTGCATGATCCTGACCGATGTGCTCACCATCGATGAAGCATACGAATCCGTGGACTGGATGACTGTCTTTCTTCTGGGCGGTATCATTCCCCTGGGCATAGCCTTTGAAAAGACCGGCGCGGCCAGATTCATCGTCGAAACGCTCTTCAGCTTCTCGGGACCTGTCTCCCCTCTCCTGCTGCTGGCTGCGCTGGCCATCCTTACCTCGTTTTTAACCCTGGTTGTTTCCAATATCGTCACCGCCGTCCTGATGATACCGCTGGCCATGAACATGGCGCTCTACTGCGGCGCTGATCCGCGCATGGCGGCCCTGGTTGTGGCCATCTCCTGCTCAAATAACTTTATCCTGCCCACGCATCAGGTGAATTCCATGGTTTTGCAGCCCGGCGGCTACCAAACCATGGATTATTTCAAAGCGGGAAGCGGCATGACCATCCTTTTCCTGCTGGTCATGCTGGGAACCATCTCCCTCTTTTATGGCATCTGAATAGAACGGCGGCCGGCAAACGGACATCCTTTAAAAATCCGGGAAACAGACCGACCGCAACGTTAATGGATATTTTTTCCCATGTCCTTTCGTCCCGGCATCCCGCAACCCTCGCCAGGCCTGCCTTGGCTTCTTTTATGGGACAGGCTGCAAAGAGATGTAAACTGAAAAAAATCCGCCCCTCAAGCTGCAAGAAACAGTGAACCAAGGGGCCGATTGACAAACAAATCAAACGAAACGCCTCACTTTTCCCCCTGCGTTCTCCTTTATTGTTGCAAAACGAAACATTTTTCTTCACACTGGCATATGCTCTTAATTCCTTGCTTTTGCGTTATATTTATTACGCAAAGGAACAAGCGATGCACCTCGCAACACGAATGACTGCCCACCAAAATACTATTGTTGCATAAAGCAACGAAGCTGCATTGCACATTACAACACTATCGTTTTGCTGTGCCTTCTTGTTATCAAAGTAAGACAATACCAAAAAAACTGTTTTATTCTGGTTGCATGTTCAGGGCTGCATAATTCCAGCCACGTGAACAAGCAATCAACATGCTGATATTACGCATAAAAACACAAAAACCCAACCACCTGTTCAGCCGAAATACGTGGGCGGCCATCATTGCCTTGGCAGCCCGCAAAAAAAATCTCATCAAAATGGCACGCTAGATGCACAAGTATGCCTCCAAATTGGCACCTTCCCCGTACCTCAGAGAAGTTCACAGTCACCGTATCTACTGAAGAAACTGACGGGTTTGCACTGCAACGAGACTTCTCACAAACAGGTCAATGGCCCATGAATATGGAGTGGGCACAGGGAAATTGGGCGTGAAGATTCAACTGTACGTTCGGCTTTGACTCATCGTAGTCGTACCGCCGCGGCTCAGGGACGACTTCACAAGCCCGCACGGCCAGTTGGTCTTGTATGGAAATAGACCGTTCATGGTTGACGGTAAGTTATTCAAAATTAAGAAGTGGGGTATTAGTAACCGATGGCAACACAACACAACAAACCAAAACCGTATCTGGGCACTGTTATCTTTGGGGCGATTTCCATCTCATGCTATGTACTGCTGTTCGGCAATGAGAAGTTGGTAACCGAAACCTTTACCAGGGGGGGAATCTACACTCTGCTACCGGTAGGAGCCGCCTTCCTCTTTTCCTTTATCCATGGGGCCTTTGCCAGCAACCTGCTGAGCGTACTCGGCCTTGAGGCCAAAAAGAAATAATCCGTTACCTGCAAGCAATTATTATCTATTACGAGGAGTCAATTCAATGAAGAGGTTTGTTATAGCCGTACTGTTTTCACTACTTTTATTGCCGCTGGCAAGCATTGCATTTGCCGGTGGCGGCGCCGGTCCTGATAAGAGTATGCTGAAGGGCGTGTTCACCGAGATCAACGAGGCCGCCCATACTGCTGTTCTGAAAAAAGATGGCACAGGAGAATTAAAGGATCTGATCATCGGCGATCAAGTCAAACCGGAAAACATGCGCCTGGGCAAAAAGGTTCTGGTCAGCATGGACCATGATGCCGGCGAAAACGTTATCAAAAGTGTATCCATCATGTTTATGGATCTGACCATGCAGAGGCTGCTTGCCCTGCTGGTCGTCGGCCTGGTGGGCGGTCTGCTGAGCGGCTTTATCGGTTCAGGCGGCGCCTTTGTTCTTACCCCGGCCATGATGACCCTGGGCGCCCCCGGCGCCGTGGCCGTAGCCAGCAACATGTGCCACAAATTCCCCAAGGCCATGATCGGCACCTACAAACGCTGGAAGTATGGCCAGGTTGACCTGAAGCTTGCCGCCACCATGGCAGCCACCGCTATCATCGGCGTGCAGATCGGTGTTATGATCCAGAAGTACATCCTTAACCACTGGGGTAATGCCGGCTCCAACCTTTACGTGAGCGTGGTCTTTGTTATCATCCTGGTTCTGGTCGGTGGTTATGTGTCAATGGATGCCTATAAGCTTTCCAAGGGCAACAGTGAATCCGGCAACGAAACACCGAAACTCGCCCTGATGATGCAGAAAATCAACCTTCCGCCGATGATGAACTTCAAAGTGGCCAAGGTAAGGATCTCCGCCTGGGTAACCATCCCGGTAGGTCTGGCCACCGGTATGCTGGCCGCCACCATCGCCGTGGGCGGCTTTATCGGCGTGCCCGGCATGATCTATGTGATTGGCGCCTCCGCCGTAGTGGCCAGCGCCACCGAGCTGGGCATCGCCTTTGTCATGGGCATGTGGGGTTCCATCCAGTGGGGTCTGAGCGGTCTGATCGATATCCGTCTCACCCTGCTCATCCTCGCCACCTCTCTGATCGGTGTCCAGCTGGGCGCACTCGGCACCACCTATGTAAAAGACTACATGATCAAGATCGTTATGGCAGCAACCATGCTCATCGTAGCGGTCAGCCGTGGCGCTAAAATCCCCGGTTATCTTGAGGCATTGAACCTGCTTTCCCCGCTCAACCCGACCACCGCGGCCGTTCTTGAGTCGGTGAGCTTCTGGGCCCTGATCGCAGCCCTTGCCACCGCAGGTGGAATCATCACGGTTGCCATGATCAAAGGCATGCTTTCCGCCAGGCTTGAGTCCAAGACGGGCATCATAGCCGAAGCAGACCGGGCATAACCCATACACGCCAAGAGAGGCGCAGCGTTGCTCTGATACCCTTTGCCGGCAGATGGATCTGCCGGCAAAGGTTTTTAAACAGTAAAATGAACAAAACACAGTTGAAAAAACAGACCATTTCCCGGATTCCCGGGCAGGTCGAAAATCATTGAGAGGAAACAATGGCCTCAGAAAGCGGCAAGATATTTGCGATCGGTGATATCCACGGCTCCTACAACAAGCTGCACAATCTTCTGGACCGCCTGCCCTACACCAAGGGCCGTGACCGCCTGGTCTTCCTCGGCGATTATCTTGACCGGGGACCGGATTCTGCCAAGGTCCTTGACCTTCTCTGCGAGATGAAAGAACGCGACGACAGTATCGTCACCCTGCTCGGCAATCACGAGTACCTGCTCCTCGAGTATTATCGCAGCGGCGACCCGCTGCTGCTGCCCTACTTGCGCGGCATGGGACTCGATGCAACCCTGGACAGCTATGGAACGGACCGTAACGTCAATCTGCAGAGCTTAAATTTTCTGCCCAAGGAACACCTGGACTTTCTCCTGGCCCTGGTGCCATATTGGGAAAGCCCGCATTACATCTTTGTCCACGCCGGCCTTGATCCGAATATCCCGCTGGCCGCCAATGACCTGACCACCCTCTGCGAGGTGCGTGATACCTTTATCAGACTTGACCATGATTTCGGCAAAAAGGTTATCTTCGGCCACACCCCTTTCGAACTCCCGTTTGTCACTGCCACCAAGATTGGCATTGATACCGGCGCCATGTACGACAATCTCCTCACCGCCCTCCAATTGCCGGATGAGATCTTTTTTCACGCCTAATCAATCTCCTCCTTAAGCCCCGCCAACTCATAATCCTCGTCGAGAAAGGCCTGGGCCACCCGGGGCACCAATTCGTCCCGGCGCATGACCGCATCCAGCAGTCTGGAAAACCCAAGGATCCGGCCGATCACCTTCAGCTTCTCCTCAATCACCTCGGCGGCCCCGCCCTGGATGGCTGCGGTCAGCAGATCATCCCGCAGGTCGCAGAAGAAACCACTGGCAGTGAGAATCTCCGCCAGACAGCGGACCCGGCGATTGCGCTGTTCCGGCCCGGTACCGCCGCCCTTGAAACGAAATTTGATGTAATTGAGCCGGGAGTCGACCCCACAGATGGCATCCACCATGGTGAAATGGAAATCCATGCGGGCATTGAGATTTAAAAAATCACGGGTTACCAGGGCGTAGTTGGGCAGGCCGATGGGTCGGGCGGAGCGGTGGTCGGTGAGAAAGCGGGAAACAACCGAACCCACTGCCACCCCCCCGGCCGGTCCCCAGTTTAGCCCTGGGGTGGTGACCCCCTGCCAGAGGGCGGTAAACGGTCGGGACAGCACCTGTTTTGCCGGCACCCGGCGGGCAGTGCCGGGCAGCAGGCCACCGCCCAGATCAATGAGGGAAACCAGGAAAGGCACCTCGCTGTCCAGATGGAAAATCACCCCGGAGGCCTGTTCCACCGCCTCATCACCAGCCTCGAACATGGCCAGAACCGCCTTTTCATGGGCATAGCGCACCAGATCATGCATGGTCTTGCATTCGGCAATGGAAAAGGTGGGCCCATAGGCGTCGGTCAGGTTGAGAGGAACAATCCGGTCATAGAGTGCGGCTGCCACCGGATCTTCGGGACGGGGCACCCGATCTTTCCAGGTGGCGATTTTACGCAGATGGCGCTCCCGGTGGCGGGCGATTTCCTGTTCAGTGGCCGCGTAAATCAGCCCGCGCTCTCCATCAACCAGCAGCGCATCCCCCGCTTGCAGTTTCCGGGTGACCTGCTCCAGGCCGGTGAGCATGGGCACCCCGTATTCACGGGCCACGCAGGAGAGATGGTCGGCAGGATTCCCCAGTTCAACCAGAATGGCCGCGGTCTGGGGCAGGGCGCTCACCGCCTCCACCATGCTCTGATGCATGACCAGCACATAGGGTGGACTGGTCAGCCCTTCCAGATCCTGGCGGCTGCCGATGATGCGCACCTGGCCCGCCACCCGCCCGGGTGAGGCGACCTGGCCGGCGGCCATCAGGGGTTGCCTGCTGTCCCGGGCCTCGATCTCCGCCGGGCTGCCCAGGTTCACCTTGAGCGGCCGCGACTGGAGGAAAATGACCTGGCCCTGACGGTCCACCGCCCACTCAATATCCTGGGGCCCGCCCAACTGCTCCTCTGCAGCCGTACCGAGTCGCACCATGGTCATGATTTCCCTCTCATCCAGCACCGGGACATCGCCGGCCTCAGCCGAAAGCTGCTCCTCCACCACCCCGCCCTGGGCGGCGCTGACCAGTCGCCTGGTTTTCCGCACCACCTGACTTTCCCCCGGACCGGAACCGTCCCGGAAGGGATGATAGACATCCGCCGCTTCACTGCCGCCCACCGCCAGTTCACCAAGCCCGTAAACCGCCGTGATCAGCATCCTGTTGCTGGCCCCGAAATTCGGGTCCCTGGTAAACAGGATTCCGGCCGAGCGCACATCCACCATCTCCAGGCAGAGAATGGCCAGATCAAACTCGTAGGGGGGCAGCCCGGCATGACGCCGGTAAGCGAGGTTGCGGACATTAAAGGCGCTGAGCACCACCTTTTTCACGGCATCCTCCAGCTGCTCCGCTGTTTTCACATTGAGAATGGAGACATACTGGCCGGCAAAGGAATGGGCCTTGCTGTCCTCGCTCACCGCGCTGCTGCGCACCGCCAGCCCCTGCCCTTGGGCAAAGATGGGGGCGGCCGCCGCCTCCATGGCGCTGATGAGTTCGGCCGGCAGCGGGGTTGTCATGATCATCTGCTGCACGGCATCGACACTTCCCTGGTCAGGCAAGCCGTCTCCGCTCTGTTCCCCGGCCCGCAGGCGGGCGACAATGCGCAGGTAGAGATTCTCCTGGTCCAGAAAGAGACGGCAGACAGACACCGGGATGACAAAACCGGCCGGCACGGCAAACAGGCCGACCCGCCGCAGTCTGGCGAGATTGGCGGCCTTGCCTCCCACGGTGCGGCTCATGGTCGCTTCCACCTCGTCAAGGGACAGGCAGAAGGGAAACCGCTCCTCCCGGGGCAGCCGGGCAAGATCCTGGCGGATCATTTCTCCCAGCTGGGCCTGCCTGCGGATCAGCCCGGCATACTCGCCCTCGGCCAGGTGATCCAGCTTCTCCACCAGGTCGGCCGTGACCCCCAGCAGTTCATGGATGGCTCCGGTCAGCACCCCGGGCCAGAAAACCGGGGACCTCAGGGAGGCGCCCAGTTCGGTGATGAGCTCCACCGCCCGGTGGTTGTCATCAAGCAAGATACGGAATACCTGATAACGGGCCCGCAGCCGAGCCAGCTGCTCGTTGCGCTTCTGCTGCTGCAGCTCCCGCAGGGTAGCCAGGGGATGAAAGAACCACTCCCGCAGCATATTACACCCCTCCCGGCTCGGGGATCTTGCCGACGCGATTGATGAACTCGCTGAAAAAATGTTCAACCGCCGCGTCATCCACCATTTTCACATCCAGCTGCCGGGTAAAGGCCACCAACTCGCCCAGATGGACCAGAATACTCTCCAGATGGGCGCGTTCCAGCATCTTCACCTTGCCCAGCACCAGATCGCCCTTGACCTCCACCTTGAAATGCAGGCCGGCCAGCACCTGGGAGATCATCACCGCCCGCCTCTCCCGCTTGCCGGTCTCGGCAAAGCCCCCGACAAAACGGAAGTAGACATGGTTATCGTCCGATTCATCGGAGAGATAGCAGTCAATGATGTTGAAATGGTAGCCGAGGCGCAGGCTCAGGTTACAGTAATTGTCGGCAATGATCGCCAGATTTTCGCCGCTGTACGGGGCATTGGTCAGCATGGACAAAGGTCGGGTAATGCCGGAAAGGAAATCCCTGATACCGAAGTGAGCCGGCTCCAGATCCCAGAAACTGGCATCCATCAGCCCCTGCAGCAGAAAACGAAAGGGCATGCTGGTCACCTGCTCCACGGTCACCCGTTTATCATTGGCCGGATTATCCAGGCCGCGGCCGATATCGATGATGCGCAGCTTGACGGGCAGATCGGTCTGCAGCAGGGGCGCCCCGCCGCCGGACACCAGTTTGCCGGAGGTGTGGAAACTTATCAGTTCCGCCACTGCCCGTTCATGGCAGAAACGGAGAAAATCATGGACGGTCCGGCAGTTCTCCATGCGAAAGGCGGAAGAGGCGGGATTGGTCAGGTTGAGCGGAGAAATAAGGCGCAGCAGGCGGCGCAGCATTGATTCCTCGCGGTTGCTGATCAGGGGGAGGAGGCCGGCGGCACGGGGCAGATCAATGGGCAGCTCCATCTTGCCTTCATACACGGTCTGCGCCTCCACATCCACCATGACGTACACACCATCCGGCAGGAGCGTGGTAGCCTTTTCCGCGCCGAACAGGGCCGGGGTGCGATATTCCCTGGCAATGGTTGCCAGATGGCTGGTCGGACTGCCGATATCGGTGATGATCGCCGAGGCCCGCCGGACAATCTCGGCCAGCCGGGGGCTGGCATAATGGCTGACCGCCACCCCGCCCACCGGAAAACTCTCCACCGGGGTGTCCTCGTTGACCAGCACCACCTTGCCGCCTGCCAGACCCAGCTGGCAGATATGCCCCCGATCGGCCATGAGCACGGGCAGCTTGGCCAGTTCCGCCGCCAGCTGGTCCGGGGTGCGGGCCTCCTTGCTCGCCGGCAGCCGGAGAGGCCGGGACTGCAGAATCCAGATATTGTTTTCCTCATCCAGGCACCATTCAATATCCTGGGGGGACTCGAGACGTTTTTCCAGCAGAATCCCGTATTCGGCGAGCTGCCGGAGGTGGGCCACCTCCACCACCCCCGAGCCCCGGCGCATGCCGCTGGCCATCCTGACCATGGGGTCCGGGGGAGCCTGTGTACTGTCCGTCCTGGGGATGCCGATATTGCTGGCCAGCAGACTAAAGGGGTGGCTGCGATCCATGACAAAACGGTCGCCGCTGTCCCGCCCGGCCACCAGATTTTCGCCGCCCCCCGTCACCGCCGAGAGCACCAGGGTCTCAGCCGCCGGATTATTCGGATCACGGGTATAGAGGACGCCGCTGGCACGGGCCTTAACCATGGGCTGCACCAGAACAGCCATGGGCGCTGCCTCGGCCGGGGTGCCATGCTCCAGATAGCGGCAGACCCGCTGGGAAAACCGGGAGGCCATGACCCGCATGCAGGCTGTCGCCACCTCACCGGCCTGCACATCGAGAAAGGATTGAAACTGGCCGGCAAAACTGCGCTCCCCGTCCTCATCCACCCCGCTGCTGCGCACGGCAAACCGTTCCGGATGCTGCGCCCCGGAACGCAGTTTTTTCAAGGCATGGTTGATGGCCGAGGTAAGATCATTGGGCATCCTGGCCCTGGCGAAGAGTTCACTGATGCGGCCGGCCTGCACCGAGGGATCGGCGGATTGCCGGAGAACTTCATTGATGCGGCTAAAGAGGCCATTGGCCTCCATAAAGCGCCGGTAGCCGGTGGTGCTCACCACAAAGCCCACCGGGCAGGGCAGTTCCAGGCTGTTCACCACCTCGCCCAGACTGGCGCCCTTGCCGCCGGCCAGATGCCGCAGGTCGCGATGGAGGACTTCCCAGTCCAGGACCAGCATGGGGCCATAAGGGCCGGGCCCGCCGGCCAGGATGTCGGCCAGCTGATCGCCGGTGGTGGTATAGCGTTCGTAAAGCAGATGGTAGCGGTCATCGGACATGGCATTGAGGTGGTAAATGACATGCCGGCCCTTTTCCACAATATCGGTCACCGCATTCTGCAGGAAGATGATGTCGTAGATGTATTCGCCGCCCAGGACCCGTTCCAGATCAGCGATCTTTTCCAGGATCTGGTTGTTGATGGTCACCACCCGGCGGAAATGATTGAACAGGGCGCCAAAGGCGTCCGCAGGCGTCCGTCGCCTGACAATACCTCTGCGCCGCCACAAAGGACTCATGGCTGATCCTCACGGCAGGTTTTGGTATCAAACGGCAGGAGCTGGCAAGGCGGGAAACATGTCCGGACCGGTGGTTGCGGTCCGGCTGCCGGCCACCGGTAACAGTCCCGCGCCAACCTGTTTTCTCGAAGCATCACAATCATCAAGGGTAACGGAAGGTATCCACTCTAGCGTCAGGGAAAAGTCATTTCAGAATTGGGATGAATATTGGCCAGGAAAGCCGGATTTTGCTCTG
Organism: Pseudomonadota bacterium; assembly: GCA_018816555.1. Taxonomy (GTDB): domain Bacteria; phylum Desulfobacterota; class Desulfobulbia; order Desulfobulbales; family SURF-16; genus SURF-16. The sequence goes on along the minus strand of JAHIVT010000035.1, from coordinate 11,035 downwards.
CAATCTGCCGGCAGCCAGCGTCCGTCAGGCCGGGGTGCGGCAAACCAAAAAAACAGAGCATGGCCCGTGGCCTGTCCTCTCTTCAAACCTCAGTCATAACACAAAAAAGACGGCCACGGAAGAAAAAATCCCAACAGCTTTTCACGCCTCGCGCGACCTCGCATTGCCATGTCTTTTTTTGAACCCTGACAAGCCGGGGGAAGCATTCATGACAACCCTGCATCCGGTGCGATGCAGGTAGCCCGAGTTGGTCGCCTTGGACTGGCGGGAAAAGAGCGGTGTCCGGTTTAAACCAAATTTACCTTGCCAAAACCCGCTGATTTGGCTATTTATCGGAAATTCCGTCTTTCCTGTCCGAGGGAAACTACCCACCGGCAAAACCTGACAGAAAGACAGGAACATTCTCCCGTTTTGACCCAAATGCGCCCGTAGCTCAGCTGGATAGAGTACCGGACTTCGAATCCGTGGGTCGGGGGTTCGAATCCCTCCGGGCGCGCCAGATAAAAAAAGGGTTTAGAGGAAATCCTCTAAACCCTTTTTTCGTCCCAAAGTTGCCATGCACACTGCTACGAGGGTCTTTTCGGTTGCTTATCCTTTGCTTCTTTGTCCTTTTGGTCATGTTTCTTCGTATTCTGTTTCTTGCTCTTGTCCTTATCTTTCTTGCCGCCCTTGTCGCCCATTGCTCGCTCCTTTTGTTTTGTCAGTCTTTTCCCGCCGGGATGGCGCCGTCGCGTGGTGCGTTTTCGTTTTGTTTATCTTCATTGTAACAATCAAGCTCACTTGCGCCGCCTGAAAATTTGACCACAAGGCCAGAGACGTTCTCTGCCTGAAGGTGCGCCTGGTCAGGTGCCTTTTTGACTGTTTTTGTGTTTCATTACGGTCTTGATGAGCTTCCCGAACTGCTTGTCTTTTTTCCTTTTCTCCAGATATGACATTTCATTGTAACTGGACTCTTTGGTCATTTTTAAATAATTTTGATATCTCTCAGCAGATAGTTGACCTTTTTCAACAGCACCCAAAACTGCACATCCTTTTTCTCCTACATGGGTACAATCGCTGAAATGGCATTTTTCCGCCAGGGTGATTATTTCAGAAAATGTTTCATCAAGACCTGTTCCTACCGAAAAATTCCCAAGCTCCCGCATGCCCGGCGTGTCGACTATCATTGCTCCGGAATCCAGTCTAATCAGTTGCCTGTGGGTTGTAGCATGTCTCCCTTTGCTCTCTTTCCTGCTGGTTGTTTTGGTTTTATATACTGACTCACCAAGGAGATTATTAATTAACGTTGTTTTGCCGACTCCTGATGAGCCCAGCAAGCAATAGGTCAGACCTGACTGCATAATCATTTTTAAGCTATCCAAACCGGATTCATTTTCATTACTGAAGGGTACAACTTGTAAATCCGGCATAATTTTTTGGATATCATCCATTATCCTCGTTATATCTTCGTGATCAAGCAGATCACTCTTGCTCAGAAGGACAATGGGTTGGATTTTACCCTCGTTCACCATTACCAGGTAACGCTCAAGACGGCGGAGGTTAAAATTTTCATTCAGCGATTGAACGATGAATGCGACATCGATATTGGCTGCTATCAGCTGGAAATCAACTTTTTTGCCTGGTGTTTTTCTTTTTAACAAAGACTTGCGAGATAAGACCTCGTGAATTATCGCAAATGTATTTCCATCATAATAATTGGCGAGAACCCAGTCACCTACAGCGGGATAATCAACTGGAGATGCCGCACTAAATATTAATTTCCCTACCAACTCAGCTAGAACATCAACTTCTCCATTACTTATGGTATAGCTATCTTTGTGAACAGCCACCACTCGTGCTATGTCAAATTGCTCCAGACTCTCAGGAGTAACTTTTTCCAGTAACCACTTGTCGAAGCCAAATTTTTCTAAATTATTTGATATATTATTCATGTGGAATTAAAACGCACAATTAAGCGGGCGCAGTTTTTTACGCTCCGTTTAAATGACAGGTTCGAATTTCAATGCTTCACGACGACCAACAAGATGTTTCCATCCTCGGTCTCAAGGCCGTTCCTAAACTCAGCCTCGTTCCGAATTCCACCGGTGTCGTAGACAATAAACAGGATTCTGGCATATGCTTTTTGGTATGACTGAATATCAGCATTAATTTGGTCAACGATTACTCTTGCATGGGAACTGTCTCGACACAGTTTAATTTCAATCGCGAGAGAAAGGCGAATTATGATGAAATCAGGTATCACCTCTTTGATTGAGACTTTCACGCGTCCTTTCTCCCTCTCATAGTCAATACCTCGGCTCATTCCGCGGCCAATAAGTAGCTGTTCGACAACATCCTGGATGTCTTTTTCCTTCTGTGGAACGTCGAAGACAGCTTTGCGCAAACAGGCCTGAAAGAAATCGGCAAGGCCCCTGGTTTCGTCCGCCCTCAGATCGACACTATGCTCCAGGAATGCAACCAATAGTAGATTATTAGTATATACCGCCTCAAAATACTCCTTTTGCCTGGGCCAAGTGAGTTCAAAGGAGCTTTTGATTTTGCTTATGTCCCAATATCCGAGTGGGGCAGTAATCTCGACCAACTCAGAAACAGATTCGGCAATCTGTTGATATTTGGTCATGAAGTTGCGAAATCCAACGTAACGAAACATGTTCTCGGCATTAGAAGAAAGAGACACATCCATGGCTTGTTTTAAGGCAAGAGCAGACATGCGGTATCCGAGCAATTTATTAACTGTACTCTTGTCCATCATCACTCACAATGAGTTCAGCGGGTTACCCGCTGGAACGTCTGGTTGGATCGATATCCTCTTTAATTCATGAGGTGCTTATTTGGCAACCTGCTATTGTCTCTAAAATAGATTAGGAAATTTCTTTCGGAAATTTTGACCTCATCCTGATTAATTGGCCATCAACTACGCCCAGACGCCAAAGCTTTCTTAGACATTTCACCAACTCTGTTTCACGTTCTTCAACAATTTCAGGAGTCCATTCCGTTTTTTGCAAAACCTGAGTCGTTAGTGCAAAGGGAGATACGCCCTTGTCCATCGCGAAATACTTTTGCTTCTTTTTTTCAAACTCAAAATTCTGTGCTTCAGAATTCTTCCTTCTTGACAATAGGGCCATGTTTCCGATCCGGTGCACATATTGCCTACGTTTATCCTCATCCGGGAACCATTCAAGCCATTTACTGCCCGCCGGAGGATTCTGGGGTAATACATGCTCTACAGAGATTACCGGATAGTCATAAGTGGCCTCCCCCTGCGAGAGGGCTGAGTCGAGCCGGAGAAGTACGAATTTGCGAATTCTTTTCATTTCATACAATTCGCCATGAAGAGTCCTCACAATAGATACCTGTTCTTCTTTGGTTAACTGCAGCGGGGAGTCATCAGCATAAAAGTCGTCGCCATTCTCAATTGCCGTCAGAATCCGGCCATAACGGTCAATGCGATAATTGATATCAGTCCTTATAATCATCATTCCTGCCGCTAGTCGTTCTAAGCTCGAAAAAAATTCCTTTAATTTGTCAGGGGAGTGTTGGTTTTGCGAAAGGAAAAGAATAGCTGGCGGGATCCAGTCGAAGTTATCAATCTGGTTTAACCATTTGAATAGGGAATTGATAGCTTCTGCCCCTTTGTCGCTTTGATAGCTTTCCGCTTTTATGATTTCCAGTGCGTCTGAATAGGGCTTCACAACGCTATCAATAAATTTCTGGGGTTCCTGAAGAGGGAGAACATACTTTTGGAATTCATTTAGGGCTGTCTCCCGAAGTTTTGACTTCCTGAAAATCATGCGAATATGAGCAAACAAGTCCTGGAAAGCATCGCGCCCCAAATCTTCTTCCTCATCCTCCCAAATGTCGGTGTACTTTTTCCGAAGCTTTTCGGGAAGGGCTCCAATAATCGATGATTTTAGGAGGTCGGTAAGCCCCAAATCAAGCCCTCTGGCATTGAGAACCGAGAATATTCGATATGCAGAGTCAAGATCGGGCGTGGATACAACTACCAGATAACAGCGCCGCATAAGGTACTGTAATAGTCTGGTACGCCTGACCTCGGAAAGAGAATCTAAAGCTGTCTTGAAATACTTTGCATTGTTCTGGATATTTTTCTCGGTGTCCGAAAGCTGAGAATTATCAAACTGAAAAAGGGCATCTATACCATCTTCATGCTGAATATTTTCCTGAAAAAACAATTCGTCACGTTCTCTCAATTTGAGCCGATAATGATTAGGTCTGCCAACGATATCGTCACCCTCTTCATAGAGGTACTTGGTCAGGCCGGAAGCTATTTTTCCATTTATAGCTGTACGCATGACCGATAACAAAATCGTCAATGTCGTTAGCCGCTGCTGACCATCAACTACATCGGAATCCGGTGCCCCATCCTTTTTTATAAGGACAATACTCCCCAAGAAATAGGGATTAATTTCATCAATATCCTTTGAATCATTCCCTAGGAAAGATAAAAGGTCAGTGAACAACTCACTTACCTGCTCGGTTGTCCATGCATAAGGTCGCTGATATGAAGGGATAGAAAAAGAATAATCGTCACTAAAGATTTTGTGCAAGGGTTTTTCCGTTGCATGAATATTGACTGGCACTCGTCACCTCCCTAACTTGGGCTTTATTTGCCCCCACCCTTCTACTGACATTATTCTGAGTTGCCCGAATATGACGCTCACCTATATTAAACAAGGCGTCGACAGGTCCAACTTCGAAAAGGTCACTTGCGCCGCCCGAGAGCTTACCCTAAGCCGCTGGCGTTCTCGGCGTCAAGTGAACCGTCTGGTTCGGCACCCTTAAGTTTTTATATTGTCTGCTCTGCTATTACGTTAGAGAAACTCTGTTTTTAGCGATGCATTGACTTCTACTATGATTACGAGCAGCAACCTACTCAGGATCTCCTTCTACAATTTCGATACAGTTCCATGGTACGTTCAGATAGCCTTCCGGCATATCTCCGAGAGACGTATTGATATGGCAATGGTCTTGGTGATTGTCCGATGGTCGAACTCTCACAGCCTTGATTAACTGGCCTGCTTTTAACGTTTCTTGCCGCTCCCTCTTTTCCCAAGCGTCATTTTTCCATCGATCTCCCCAATGCCGGTCATGCCAGTATGACAAGGTGCACCGGCATTCTTTCAGAACACGAATAAACATAGGTGAACATCCTCCTCTAATCTATAAATATCCAAAAATTTGGTAAAAGCTCCGCGCCATGCAATTATGAACTCCGCATAGTGTCAAAATAGTGCACCAAAAGCTGCCCGGAGTGCCGCACGTAAAGCTTCAAGAGAAAGAAATTTCGATCCGCACTTGAAAAACCGGGACAAATATATTTTCTCGGGCCAACATCCGCAAATCTGAACCCTGATAGTCAGCAGTGCCAATAAACCCAGCAAATTACACTATAAAATAAATACTTACCCTCCATCCCCATAAAATCCAAACTTTTTCTATCTACTCCATTAAAATGTCACGGGCAAGGGGATCATTGGCAGCCCATGGGGCGACAACAAGCGAAAGCCCCCACCTGCTCCGCCTGCTTATTCCTTCTCCCCCCTTCCTCCACCACTCCTTCTCCCCGCCAACAAAAAGCCATGATTATCTCCATATAACGTGGTAAATACCTACTTAAACTGGCGCAAAACCTGGAAAAGTATGCCGGAGATCCTGCAGGCCATCATGCAGTTTGCCCCCTCCACCCACTTCGTCACCTTCGCCCAGGCGATCCTCTACCGCGGGGCAGGCTTTGACGTAGTATGGCCGCATTATGCCGCGGTCAGCATTATCGGCGCTGTTTTCTTCATAGCCGCATTGGCGCGTTTACGCAAAAGCATCACCTTGATCATGTAATGTCCGGCTTTTTATCCCGATATCTGTTGAATCTACCCCGGGGATGGGTATAATCCTCAGCAACGCACAATCTCTCTGTCCCGTCAGGCACTCCATGTGCCGCTGTCGGGACCATCAACCACTTATCGAGAAACGGCCCTATGTCATTTTCTTCCCTCGGACTCTCAAAGCCCCTTCTCCTCGCTCTTGAAGAAAAGGGCTATGCCACTCCTTTTCCGATCCAGCTCAAGGCGATCCCCGCAGCCCTCTCCGGTAAGGATGTCATGGCCGCGGCCCAAACCGGCACCGGCAAAACCGCCGGTTTTACCCTGCCGCTACTGCAACGCCTTGCCACCGGCGCCAAAGTGAAGGCGAACCACATCCGCGCCTTGATTCTGACGCCGACCCGAGAACTGGCGGTGCAGGTGGCCGAAAGCATTGCCACCTATGGCAAACACCTTTCGCTTAAGTCGGGTGTCGTCTACGGCGGGGTGAAAATCAATCCGCAGATGATGAAACTGCGCGGCGGGATCGATATACTGGTGGCAACGCCGGGACGTTTACTTGACCTTTTCAATCAGAATGCCGTGAAGTTTTCGCAAGTTGAGATTCTGGTGCTCGATGAAGCAGACCGGATGCTCGACATGGGGTTCATAGGCGATATCCGCAAGATCATCGCGCTGCTGCCGAAAAAGCGGCAGAACCTCCTCTTTTCAGCCACCTTTTCCAGCGACATCCGCCAGCTCACCGGCGATCTCCTCACAAATCCGCTACAGATAGAGGTCAGCCCGCGAAACTCAGCGGCAAAGAGTGTGAAGCAGTGGGTCTATGAGGTAGACAAGAGCAGGAAGCCTGCCCTGCTCAGCCATCTGGTGCGCAACAAAGGTTTGGAACAGGTGCTGGTCTTCACCCGCACCAGGAACGGAGCTGACCGCCTGGTTCAGCGACTTGAACGCGACGGCATCTCCGTTGCGGCAATCCACGGTGACAAGAGCCAGGGAGAGCGTACCCGTACCCTTGCCGACTTCAAGGCCAACAAGATCCGTATCCTGGTTGCCACCGACATCGCCGCGCGCGGTATCGACATCAGTGAACTGCCCCACGTGATCAATTTCGATCTGCCCAAAGTTCCCGAGGACTACGTTCACCGCATCGGCCGTACCGGCCGTGCCGGTTGCGAGGGTGAAGCAATCTCGCTGGTCAGTGCCGATGAGGTCAACCTGCTCTCCGGCATCGAGACCCTGATCCGCCATACCCTGGTGCGCGAGGTTGAGACCGGTTTTATCCCCACGCATAATGTCCCATTAACCCGCCTGCTGAAGGTGCGCCCGAAGAAACCGAAAAAACCAAAGCAGGAGCAGAAGCAGGCTGAAGGTCGCGAAACAGCTGGTGAGCAAAAAAGCGACAGCAACAGACCGCGCAGGGGCGGCAGGTCTCAACCTCAGCAGGCGGATAAAGGGAAAGGGGCTACGAGAGTCCGGGGAAAGCGGAAGGACTCGTAAAAACTGAAAATTAACCACAGAGAGCACAGAGCTTACAGAGATAACTAATTGTAATTAAAAATTTTTCCTTTGTGATCTCTGTGTTTTCCGTGGTGAAAACAGACTTTTGTCGAATTCATCAATGCTGAGGAACCACAAGAAAGGGGCTGATACCATGAGCGGCATCAGCCCCTTATATATAATGATACAGAGCAGGTATACGATTCGTCCGGTTATTTGGTCGCAGGAACGGACACCGTCTTCTCCACCATATCAACCACAGGCAGATCCGGCATGGACGTCAGACCGTAGGTGGCGGCCAGATCGATGTCGCTGGGCACCGCGGCCAGCAGGGCATGGGCAATCTTCTGCTCCGCCTGCCGGTAGCGCAGCTTCACCTCAACGGACAGCGGCCCTTTGGCCTGGGGTGCGGCAAGCCCGTAATAGACATCCTTATAGCCCTTGGGCGGAATGGTTTCATGGCGGGAAAAGGAAATGACCTTCCACGGATCCACCTGGAAATGGAAACCATCGCCCATGCCGTCTGAGTTGAACAGACGGACCTCTTCCGGCAGCTCGCCATCCTTACCCACGGTTCCCGTGGTCATGATCACCTTGCCGTCCTGGTCCTTGACCGTCATTTCCAGCCAGATCTGGCGGATATTGGTCAGGGAGGTGGGCAGATTGTGGCCGGCCCGTTTGTTGTGCACCCGCACCTTGAGCTCGGCCAGCTTGTTGTCCCGGTAAATGGGCATGACCTCCACCTCGGCGGCAGCTTTCAGCCGTGCTACGGCCAGTTCAAACTTGCTGTGGGCATTGGCGGCCAGGGCCTCGTCCCCGCCTTTTTTGGCGGCCTGCTCCAGCAGATAATAGACCAGGAAATTAGCCCCGTTGAAATAATGCCTGAACTCGCCCCGCTCAGGTTTTTTGAACTCATCGGCAGAACGGACAAAGGTATCATAATCCACCATATGACAGTCCTGGCAGGCGATATTTTTCACCGAATAGGGGCCATCCTTCCATTCCCGGTAGGTTGACTCAAGGGGGGTATGGGTTTCATAATGATGAACCTGGTGGCAGTTGGCGCAGAGCTCCGTGGTTTTGTGCAGCGGCTGCTCCACGCACTCATGGAATCCCTCGCCGCATCCCTCTTCAGGTGCGTAGGGGCCGTATTTGGTCAGTACCACGCCGTCCGGCGTCTCCTTGCCGGGAGACATGACGAATGAGCCGTTTTCCGGCTGGTGGTAGGGGGTCTGCCAGCCGGTATGGCTCTTGACCGAATGACAGATATCACAGGAAACACCGTTGAGCGCTATGGAATTCAGCCCGGTCAGGCCGGGGCCTTTCACCTGCCCGGTCACCACGCCCACCGGGGAATGACACCCTTCGCACTGTCTGGCGATATCATGGCCTGCCGCCTTGACCGCCTTGTTCAGCTCTCCCTGGTAGACCGGGTCCTTGAAAGCCAGAGCGTGCATTGACCCGGTCCATTCCTCAAACTGCTGCGGATGGCACTCGGCGCATGTTTCCGGCGGGGTAAATTCAGCCTTGCTTTTTTCCCAGTTTACCAATGACGGCGCGTAGGGGTAGAGTTCCTTATCCACCTTATCCATGGCGCCCGCCATGCCGGGCAACAGTATGGGCATTGCCAGCATTCCCATTACCATCAATTCTCTCCTAAATGTTTTTTTCTTCATGATTTCTCCTTTTTTAGCTTTACAATTTAATCAATTAGACTATATTTAGTAAAAATTACTTATTTTAATAACAAATTTTAATCTGTTTGTACAGATGGAAAAATTTTTTTCCAATTTAATTTTTTCAACCGCAATATCGAATATGCCAGATAAAAAATAAAACTGAAAACACGTAAAAAAAGGAGACTAACAATGGAGGAAAAACAAATGCACATGCCGCTTTTAGGAGACCTGTTCCCTGCAATGACCGTCCAGACAACCCACGGTCCAATGAGTATTCCCGGAGATCTGGAGGGGAAATGGTTTGTCCTGTTCAGCCACCCCGCCGACTTTACCCCGGTCTGCACCACGGAATTTGTCGGGTTCCAGAAAAGATTCGACAAATTCAAAGAAATGAACTGTGAGTTGATCGGTCTGTCCATTGATCAGGTTTTCTCACACATCAAATGGGTTGAATGGATCAAGGAAAAACTGGATGTGGAAATCCAGTTTCCGATCATTGCCGCCAACGACCATATCGCCACCCAATTGGGCCTCCTGCACCCGGGCAAGGGCACCAACACCGTGCGCGCCGTATTTATCGTCGATCCTTTCGGCAAAGTGCGTCTGATGATCTATTATCCCCAGGAGATCGGCCGCAATATGGATGAGATCGTTCGTGCCGTCAAAGCGCTGCAGACCTCAGACAAGCAGGGAGCCATGCCGGCCGACTGGCCCAATAACGAAATGCTCGGCGACCGGGTCATCGTGCCGCCTGCCGGAGATGTCTTCCTGGCCAAAGAACGGGTCAAACAGTACGAGTGCTATGACTGGTGGTTCTGTCATAAACCACTGGAAAAATAATCTATCCCGTTGACCTGGTTACGGGTGTCCTGCGGGGCACCCGTTTTTTTTGGGGCGAACATGACTTTTTCCCGCCTCTCTCCCTCTACCTTAAATGACAAGTATACCTACGGAAATGCTCTTCTCATAGAAATGCATTTCCTATCCAGTCGCCTCCTTTTTGTCCCATCCACCTTTTATTCATACTGTTATCGTATCTCCCTCTCTTTCTCTATTCAGCCAGGGGCCATCCCACAACACTGTAGCATGGCCATGCCACACATTATGTTGCACCACACTTCAATCCACACCCAGCCAGCCAGCGAACAACTGCCACGCTATAAAATTTTATTATTTAATTTCAGCTAGTTATATTATTTCCTATTGTCGCGAAGCCTCTTGGCACGACTGATGCTCTTAGGACAAATCAAAGACAATCGCTGACCAGAAGGACAGGCAAGAGGAGAAACACCATGAAAGCAACAGCCAAGACAACCACAACAGCACAGACCCATGAACAAGAAACCATTCCCCAGATCGGTATCGATTTGATCGTAATCCTGAGTGCCCTGATCGGCACCTGGGCCGTTGCTTGCCTCATCGGCGGCATCTCTCAGTACGGCATTGTCGGCATGATCACGGGTTGGTTTTCCGCGGTCATGGGCGGCTAGCAATTATAAATGATAACACATTTCGCAGGATATCAAGGAGGCACACCATGAAAGCTACTACGAACGCATACAGCAAAAGCATTGATGACACCAACCAAGATGCCATTGATCAACAGGCAGCCGAAGTCGGCATGGGAGTTATCGTAGCAGTCACCGCCCTGAGCGGATTATGGGGTGCAACCTGTCTGCTCAGCGCTCTTGCCCAGAACGGTATCGTCCGGTTGGCCGCAGGATGGCTGGAAGCAATCATCGGCGGCTGATTAAGGTCTTCAAATTAAACCGCTCTCCCCTTTTTAAAGAGCCGGAAGAGTAATCATCATAAGTAAACAATTGATAACGAACAGGGAGAATATCATGGAATCACAGGAAAAAGCAGCTAAGGGATCCGGAGTTTTTTTGGGCATTGGCGCAGCAATCGGCGGCATCATCGGCATCTGGGCCATCACCATGTTTGTGGCCGGTCTTGCCTCGGTTGACTTTCAGGTAAGTGAAATGTTCCGGCAGTTTCTGGTAGCAACCGGCAACCTCG
>JAHIVT010000034.1 GCA_018816555.1 Pseudomonadota bacterium | reverse complement strand
GACCTTGTGTCCACTCTCTGGCCAACGGAAACGATCCTTCTCCAGACGTTTTTGCCAAAGGCAGAATCCATTGCGGTCCCAGTACAGCATCTTCACCATATTCCGGCGCCGGTTGCTGAAGACAAAAAGATGTCCGGAGAAGGGATCAAAATTCAGCGCCTGCGATACCATGATCGACAGGCCGTCGATGGATTTGCGCATGTCGGTTGCTCCGGCAGCCAGATAAACCGAAACGCCTCCGGGCACGAACATCACATTTTCTCCAGGGTCCGCAATACCAGGGCAAGGGTGGGCGGATGAAAATCCATCCCGATTTCAATCAGCTCACCGCTCCGGGCAATCAACGTCAAGCCCGAGGACGTTTGCGGGCCGGACTTGAACGGAGCGCTGTTTTTAGCCGTTACTACAGAAACCGGAATCAGGGTGCAGGGCGGTGAGCCGCTCTTGTTTAATTTCTGCTTCCACCACCCGAAAGTACTTTTACTCAGGCGGTTACGCCGGCAATATTCCACCTGGCTCAGTCCGCTTCGTCCCTGGGCGGCGAGATGAGTCCGCCAGTATTTTTCCTTTGCCGCTCTTGAATGGAATTGATGTGTAATGATTTCGTTCTGCATGCTGGTGCCTCCTGTGATAAATTTCAGGCGCACAGCATGCCAGATTCTGCAACCGCTGAAAAGAAGCGCTTTAATTGGCGCTTACGTTGATCAGGGTCATGCCCTGGTCGAAAATCGGCAGCTGGAGTTGCGGCATAGTGGCACCTCGCCTGGGTAACGGAATTTGATCTGGCAGGGAATTCCGGTACCGTATCAAAATCCTGCCGCATCGGCAAGCACGCTCTGCTGATCATCTCCAAAAAATCATTTTTTTACGGAAAATCAATATGTTGACAATTGCAACCCTCGATAGTAAATAGTCTCGAGATCAGGATGTCTGAAGTTATAACGGTCGATGGAAGGAACGTGTTGTCTACACGCCATCTACCGAAATGAGAACCAACCTATTGAGGGAGGAGAACAATGAAGAAGGGAAGAGGTAAGAAGAATTGGACCCTGGCCGTTGCCTGTCTGTTTGCCTTGTGGATATTCGCCCAGGCGGCAAACGCAAAAAATGCCGATGCCACCGGAGGAATGTCCATTTATGATGGAGAACCCACCGAAGCCGATTGCCGCATGTGTCACGACGATCTCGTGAGCTTTCCAATGCTGCTGGCACCAAACCCGGACAGACACCATGCCTTGTCCACTGACTGTCTCGGCTGTCATTCCATGGTCTGGAATGAGGTTCTGCAAGCCGATGTTGTCAGTTCCCCCCGTGATTGCCTTACCTGCCATGATGTGGCAGACATTGAAGGGCCTCCCGGCAGTACCAACGTACATCACCAAACAGCAACATTCGCCGCACGCGACTGTGGAGTATGTCACACCAACTGATTCTGATGGACCCGGATTTATGCCCCTTGGGTAAAAGGGTCTTTTTCACCGTAGGGGCGGTTCGCGAACCGCCCCTTGTATCTACAGTGGGCCTGCGCCTCTGTGGTGAGGCCACCCATTAAAAGGCCATGCCGATGCTGAAATGCACGGTGAAGCTGTCCTCCTCCCTGTCCTTATCCTGATCCGGATTCCAGGCAAAATCAAGCCGGGCCGGGCCTATGGGCAGCAGATACTGCAGGCCCACGCCCAGCCCCGGCCTGAAATCACTGAAGTAATCACGTAATGTGCTGTCGATCACATCCTGACTGTCGGTAAACGGGCCATCGCTGTCCTCTTCCGGGGACAGATTGGGGGAGACATTGCCGTAATCCAGGAAGAGAGAAGCGGCAAGCCGATCGGTCAGCAGGCGACGCAACTCCACGGTAAACACATTATAAGCCATGCCGCCCAGAGGATCGCCGGAGGCATCTTTCGGACCGAGCTCGGACTGGCGGAAACTGCGCACCGTATTTTCGCCGCCGTTAAAGAATCGCTCGCCGATGGGGATGGTTATCTGGTCCCTACCGGGAAAAATGACCCCGGTGATATAGCGCAGCGCCAGGGTATTTTTTTTACTGAGGGGGTAAAACTCCCGTGCCCCGAAATTAAAACGATAAAAGGACAGCCCGCTGCCCAGGGAGGGTTCGGCAACCTCCGCTGCCACAAAAATTCTTCTGCCGCCGGTGGGGTAAAAGATGTCGTTTCTGGTATCCAGGGTGGTCTGCAACTTGACACTGGCGATGGTATAATTGTTTTCCTGATCGGCAATATCCATGGCGGCAATATCCGTGGTCTTGGTGCTGCTGTAGAGGTAACCCAGCGAGGCTGACAGGTCTTTGCGCAGATCCTTGGTGAAGAGCACGGACATACCGAGTTCCTCGCTGGTAAAGGACGGTTCTTCCCGGTAGCGATAAAACACGGGAAGATCGGCGCTGATGTCGGTGCCGAAAAACCACGGGTCCCGCACCGACGCCTCCACATTGGCACTCTTGACCGAGCCGCCGATATCAGCGCGGAACACCCGGCCGCTGCCGAAAATGTTCCTGTCCTGAAAACCGGCGCTGCCCCGCAGCAGTTCATAGGATCCCCAGCCTCCCTGGAAAAAGACCTCCCGGGCCAGGGACTCTTCAAGATGCACGGTGAGAATCCGCTCATCGTCATTGGCCCCTGGTGACAAATCGAGAGCGACCCTGCGGAACAACCCGGTCTGGTATAAGCGCTGGAAGCTTTCCCGTTTTTTCCGGCTGCTGAAGATATCACCCTGCCGAAGAGCCAGTCGGTTCAGGATAAACTCCCTGTCCGTCCGGGTGTCGTCGACAGTCTCTATGCCGGCAATGATCACCCGCGGCCCGCTCTTGATGGTGCAGGTGAGATTGATCTCAGGGGAGGAATCAGCCCTGTTTTCGTCAATATCGGCCTGCACATCCGGGTAGCCCAAATTGCCGTATATTTCCTGCACCCCGCTCCGCAGCATCAGCTTGCGTCTGCCGATAAACGGTTTGCCGTGCAACTGGGCGGCAAGTTTACCCAGTTCACTTTGGGCATCCGCCAGAATGTCCCCCTGGAAATGAACCGCACCCACGGTAATGCGCTGTCCCTCATCAATGGTGATCCGCACCTCAACCCTGCTGCGGTCAGGGCTGAATTGCAACACCGGGCCATCGATCTTCACTTTCAGGAAGCCGTCGCCGGTATAAAGATCATGGATGGCGGAAATGGCATCGCGGATCTGGGATTCGACAAAGACCAGGCTGCCCATCCCCAGAAGACCGCTGCTTTTTGCTTCAAAAAAGGAGAGGAGTTCTTTGTCGGCAAAGGTGGTGTTGCCGTCAATAAAAATGCCGCTCACCAGGACCTGGGGGCCTTCGGCAACAGTGAACGTGAGCAAAAGGCCGTCTTCCCCCCCAATGGCATAGGTCACCTTGACAAAGGCATAGCCAGCCTTTTTATAGGCGCTTTCAAGGAGAAAGGCCGCATCATCAGCCTTGGCCTCCGGATAGTCCGATCCGGCAAACCCGGTCAGCTCTTCTGCCACTGCAGCTCGCAGATCACTGTCGGACAGGTGGTCATTACCCTGGAAAACCACATGGAAATCAGCACTTTTACCTGCTGCCCCGGCAGCCGCTTCCTCAGTAATGTCTCCCGCCCGGGCCTGCTGCTGCAGAGGCTGAAGCAGAAACATGAGCATCAGCAGACCGATAAGGGTCAGTATCGTGCCGCCCGCAGGCGCTACTTTTTTCATGGAATCATGCCTTATTTGAAACGGAAGACAACTTTTACTCCAGCATTGAAGTTATCATAAATATCTTTTTCACTGGTAAGAAAAAGCCGATCCCCCGGCAGAAATACCCCTTCCATCAGGCGAAACTGCGCTTCAACCGTCTCCTCACCGGTCTTGCTGAGCTGCCGGCCAAGGTCAAGCTCAAACCTGTCCAGCACCGATTCCTCGCTTTCAGCGGATTCACCGACAAACCATTTGCTCAGTAATCCTTTACCAAGATAAACCGCCATATTCATGTTGGCCATGGCCCGCTGTGTCTTGTCCTGTGCCGACTGCGGCGGCTTGCCGGTGAGGACGAGCAGCACCAGTTCCTCCTCGGCCAGGGGCGGATCGGAGGAGATGGTGATCACCGGTTCCTCGGAAGTTCCCTGAAAAATCAAGGTGATATCATAACCGGCCAGTCTGGAATTGGCACTGAGGTCAAAGGTGGGCCGGTCCGGATCATTTTCCGGGAAGGTGATCACCCCGGATTCGATGACAATCTTGCCGGCCGGCACACTGATTCTGGTCGGGTCGACAAAAATCCGCCCGGTCAGCACGGGGATTTCGCCGGTGCCGGACAAGTGGAGGTTCGGCCGCATCGCCCCTCTGGCAAAGTTGTTGGACAAGGCAAATGGCGTATTTGAGGAGATCTGCACATCAAATACCATGTCACGCCAGGGAGGTTCGGTAAGGGAGAAAAGCTGCATGCCGAGATCGCTTTTCGGTCTGCCCGAACCGCGGAACATGGTCAGGAAATCGATGTTTTTCGTATAGCGACCGTCGACAATAATAATCTTGCCTGCCAGTTTCAGCCTGTGCCAGGGGCCTTTGACGGTCAAATCCGCATCGGCGCGGATCTTCATCGACTCGTCACGATAGAAGAGCAGGCTTTTCCCCTGCAGCTGACAGTCAACAACCGGGGCATCCGCTCCGGTTGTCGATACGCTGCCGCTTGCCTGAAAAGGGGCGCCGCCGAAAATCCCGGTGAACTTCTGCAACGTCACCACATCATGGTCAAAGCCTGCCGTAAGCTCCAGTTGCTCAATGGCCGGCAGGGTGGCGTTCTCTACCCGGACGATGCCGTTGGTAAGGGTGGCGGAGCCGGAAAAATGCGGCCGGGCGGCAGGACCGCGGGCACTCACGGTCGCAGCCACATGACCGGAAATCCTGCGCAGGCCTTCGGCATAGGCAGCCAGCCAGCCGACCTCCTTCATCTCCAGTTTGCCGTCAAAGTCCAGAGTGCCGGGCAGTCCTTCCGGGGGCTGGCGGATGAGTCCGGCAAGGGACGGAATATCAGACCAGGCACCGGTCATATTAAAAGATAAGGGTGCTCCCTGCACGGTCAGATGCTGCAGACGGAGCATGCCCGGCAGAAAATTGATATGGCCGTCAACCGTCAAAGGATCCATGGGGGCATGCTTGACAAAACGGTGCAGGTAAAGATTGCTGCCCTTGAAATTGATCTCGCCTGTGGTCTGCTCCCAGGAACCCGCAAGTTGAAAATCGCCAAAAAACTCGCCTTCCTGCACGGCGTTGATCGTCTGGTTCGCCGCTATGCCCTGCAAGTCGGGCAGCACTATTTTCCCCTTAAGGTCCAGGGCGGCTGCCAGAAAGGGACTATCAGCCAGCGGGTCGTAGGGAAGCAGACCGGCCATGGTAATCTGCTGCCCATGGGGAGTCACCAGTAGAAACTTGCGAATGCTGAGCCCTGAACCTTGGTCATAATCTACGGCAATGTCGCCTGCCAGGGGCACGGACAGCTGCGGACAGCCGATTTCGGCAAGGTGGGCGGAAAGCGCAGCCCGAGGCGCGGCAAGTGGACCATGCAGGGCCAATTGCAGATCCCCGCCGCTGAACCGGTACCCTTCTCCGGTCAGGTTGTCGAGCCACCCCCTGCTGCTCAGCCCCTTGACCTGCACCTGAAAGGAACTCTCCTCCTGCCAGGACAAAAAACCCTGCAGGGTGATATCGCCCACTGCACTCTTCAGCAGCGTCTCGTCCACCTCAAGACTGATCCCTTTTGCGCCATAGGTCAGCGCAAGCAAGGCGGGACTCTCCAAAACAAATTCGGTACCGCCCTGATTTACGGTCAGCCGGTTAAGCTCGGCCCGCACCAGCTCATCCTTGGGCTGGGGCGTGATCTGCGCGGCAAATCGAAGGCTTCCCTGGTCGGTGGCAAGTTCCGCCTCCGTGATGTCGTAGCTCTGCCAGTCGGTTGTCACCACGCCCTTCAGTGCCGCATCATGCACACCGGCATAGGCTGCCTGGCTCATGGTCAGTTCCAGCCGCTGCCTGCCGTCCTCCGTGGTTGACACTTCGGCCTGCAGGCGGCCGGCCGGTTTTTCCTCCAGAGCAAGACAAGACCCGGCGTAACTGCCCACATCCTCGATCAGCACCTTACCGCTGATATCCCTAAAACGGCCGGTCTCGTAGAGATACGTGCCGGCGGCCTGCAGATGGTCGTCATCATTGCTCAGCTTGAGAGAGGCGATGTGCAGCTGTTTGCTGTCCGCCCGGCCCTCGACTTTGCCATCTCCCAGACTGCAGCCTTCGTAGACAAGCTTTTCCCCTTCCAGATTGATGGTGCCGGCAGGATGACCTAAGGTGCCGGTGATGTCCGCGTCCCCCCGCACCTTCCCCGCCAACTGTGGCAGGGCGAAGAGTGACGCGATTTCCTGCAGGTCGCTGATGTCCAGATGCAGGGCGCCGTTGGCCGCCGAGTCAAGAAAGGATTGTCCGGCAGACGGGAACTGCAGCCGCGCCGTTCGCAAGATGGCGGAGTTTTGCTCCATGGTGAAATCCGCCCGCTCGATGCTGAGCACACTGTCCGCCATGCTGCCCCGGGCATCGAGCACATGGCCAGGGACCTCCCGGATGGGCATCGCCACGCCAAAAAGAGCCAGAAAACCAGGGATGTCCTGCAGATGAAGGGTGATGGAGTTGGCCTCTATACTGGCCAGACGAGCCACGGCCCAGTCGGTGAAGAGTGCCAGCGGCGCCGCACCGCCGGTTAATTCCGCCCGATTTTCCCCATGGTCTGCGGCGAATTCGTCCACCTTGACCATGCCGCCGGCAATGGTCGCCTGCAGCCGGGCCTGGGTCTTTTTACCAAACAGATTTCCCTGCATCAGCTCAAGCTTCATATCAGCCGCCAGGGTAGCGATATCGCTGGAATCAAACCGTGAGGAAATGCTGCCGGAAAGTCTGCCCCCCACGGCAAAATCCTCGAACTGCAGCAGACGGGCCAGCTCGGCGATATCGATGTTTTCCAGCTGCATGGCCAAGTCCGTCCGGTCGGCGGCCAGGGTTCCGGCGCCCTGCAGTTGGCCGCCGCTGATCGCGGCCTGCAGCTCAAAGCGCAGCGGCTGGCCGGCAGTGCCCCAGACCAGCGATCCTTTCAGTGCGGCGAGCTTGTCCGGCAGGGTCAACTCTTCGATGCGGATCTGATCGGCAGCATACAGCAGGCTGGCCTTACAGGAGGTTGCCAGTTTTTTTCGGCCGTCGATATTGAGCTGCAGTTCAGGCAGGTCCAACCGCACAGACTGCCCGGACGGACCGATTGCCGAATCAATCTGCAGCGAGGTACCAGCCATGGTGACCTCATAACCGGATGCGCGGATGGCCAGATCAATATTGGCCACAGCCACCGCCGGCAAAACTGCAGGCAGCAGAACTTCCCCGCCGCTTGTCGCCTCAGCTTGGGAATTTTGCTCATCCGTCAGGTCAAGGACAAGATGGGCCTGGCCGGCGGCAACCTGCAGCCGGGCCAGAAAGGTATCAACTCCACCCAGGAGGCTTGCCAGGGAATAATCTATGCGCACATCAACCGCCGCAAACTCGGCCACCGACTGAGACTTATCGCTGCGCATCCCTCTGATGCGGCCAATGGTGAGATGGTTGAAAATGTTGCCGCCCATCTGCTCAATCTGCAGCTCCAGGCCGAGTAGCGCGCTTATCCTGGTCAACACCACCTTCCCTGTCATGGGAAGTGTGCCGCCCAACAGGACCATTACCAGCAGCACGCTCAGCAGTGATATAAGGCGTTTTCTGGTGAAAAGAGGTTTCATGTACCGCCTGGGGAAAGGGGAAAAATTAACATGGACGTTTAATCAGTATACTTCCGACAATCGAAAATGGCTTAGAATTTGTTGCCACAGTATATCCGGGCAGATTCCGGGAGACAACAGAGATATTTATCAGACAAGGGAAGAGGTTTTTTTTCGCAGGTGAGAGAGCCTGTGGACGTACAGCAAAAAAAATGGATTGGTCTTCCCTGCAGAGATAGACGCTTTTACGCTTTCTCAGCCTGTTCCCCGATCAAGGCATCAAAAGGGCATGCGCCGAGGGTCAGGGGAACGGCAATCTCCAGCAGCGTCCCTTTGCCCGGAGCTGATTCGATGCGGAAAGTTCCTTTCAGTGATTCGGCTCTTTCGGCAATGCCGACCAGGCCCCAGCCGGATCCGGACTGCCGGGGCTGCTTGACATCAAATCCTTTACCCTTGTCGGTGACCCTGGCGATAACCTGCTGCTCCTCATAAATGAGAGAAACAGAGGCCTGGGAAGTCTCGGCATGGCGGGTCACGTTGGTAAGACCCTCCTGCACGAAGCGGTAAATAATGGTTTCCACAAACGGTTCAAGTTTCAGTTGGGTGCCGCTGATGGTCAGACCGACCTTGAGCCCGCTGTTCCGCTGCCCGTCGTCGACAAGGTAGCGTAGGGCGGGCACCAGTCCCAGATCATCAAGCTGGGCCGGCCGCAGGTCATGAACCAGTCGATAGAGATCCTGATGCATCTGCTTGCAGAGCCCCTGCAGGCGCCCCACCACCCCGGACATCTCAGGATTGGCCACCAGCAGATTCTGCAGGGTGGCGAAATTCAGCGAGGCGGCGGTCAGGGTCTGGGCCGTTTCATCATGGAGTTCCCGGGCAATACGCGCCCGCTCATCCTCCTGGGCCTTTACCATGTGGCGCAGAAGATCAATCCGCATTTTTTCCCGCTTCAACATCTCCTGCTGCACCTGCTCCTGGGCCTTCTGGCGGGCCTGCTGCTCCTCTTCCAGTCTGCGCTGGCGTTCACGGCAGATGATAATGAGTTCCGTCAACTCCTCATTTTTCTCCTTAAGTTCTTCCCGCTGCTGCAGCAATTTTTCTTCAGCCTCAATCCGACGGGCAATATTGTTGTTTGCCCGGCGACAGCTGAAAATAACCGCGGCAAACAGGATAAAGGCTATGGGAAACAGGGTGAAGTAGAGAATGCGCAAAAGCCGGTTCAAGGCCTCTTTCTTGGCGGTAATGTCATAATAGATTTCAAAGACGCCGATGGTCTTGCCATCCCGCAGAATGGGCACGTAGGTTTCCACAATATCGCCCGGCATCACCACGCCTTCCAGGGATTTCTCCCCTTTTTTGCGCAACTCGGCATAAGGCTCGCCGGACGTCACCGTGCGCTTGAATTCATCGAATGAGATGATCCGACCAAGCTCCCGGGCATCGGTTGAATAAAAAATCTCGCCATCCGGGAACATGATGCGCACCTTCATGAGATTGAAATCAGTGGCAGTGCCGGCGATTCGTTTCAGGACATCGGCGGTAAGAATATCCCTGGTCAGACGCTGGCTCTTGTCCGGGATGAGCTTTGATTCCATGTGCACGGCCACGTCCGCAGCCAGTTCTTCCTGGGATTTAATAACAAAATCGACAAAAGAAGGGGAAAGGATGAAAATCGTATAGAGAGGCAGGATCAGGACGGCAACAAGGGAGATAAAAACCAGCCCGCGAAAAAACGTTGACGGGAAGAGACCGCACTGCGCTGCTGTTTCCTTACTCTGCATACCCCCCTCCTGCCTCTACTCGGGATACGTCGGCTGTCCATGGCCGGGACATTGCCGCCGGTTATTTTGCCGATCAGCGGACATCGATCAGTCCGGTGCGTATGGCAAACTTGACCAGCTCTGTGGCCGAGTGCATGTTCAGTTTATTCATGATACGTTCCCGATGCCGGGAAACCGTTTTCGGACTGAGATCAAGTTTCCGGCCGATTTCCGGGGTGGTGAGCCCTTCCGCCACCAGCTCCAGAATCTCCAGCTCCCTTTTGCTCAGCGTGGCGAGGTCGGCGGACGTCAAGCTTTGTTCTCCGCTGCCCATGCCGCTCTTATTGATCCGCTGGTAATCCTCCAGCAGCCATCTGGCCAGGGCAGGCTGCAGATAGACATTGCCCGACGCCACCGCCTTGATGGCGGAAACCAGCTCTTCCGCGGCCGCCTGCTTGGTGATATACCCCTTGGCCCCAGCGGCAAGCATCTCAAAAAAATACTGTTTGTCCTCATGTACGGTGAGCGCCAGGACAAGACAATCCGGGAAACTGACGCTGATCCGTCTGGTTGCCTCCAGCCCGTCCATGGTGGGCATGGAAATATCCATCACCACAACTTCAGGGCCGAATTCCGGTATCCGGGCCAGGGCCTCGGCGCCGTTCGCCGCCTCGCCGACAATTTCAATCTGCGGATCCATACCCAATAACGATTTTAAACCTGAGCGAACAACATCATGATCATCCACCAGCATGACTCTGATCTTTTTCATCTGCATACTTCCTCTGCTGCTGTTTTTTAAAAACCCCTGCGAGGGGCTGGAGAAGTTGAGTTGTCTGTAAAGAGAACGCCCGGACGGAGCAGATACGAAATGAAGGAACCGGTTACAACAAGGCGTCAGGCTTCGATAGCCGCCCGTCTCCCCGGTCCCTGGCTGAAAAACTTCCTTTACAACAAGAAACAAACTTATGAGTTCTGCACCGGCAGCATCCTCTTAATATCTGCCTGATCACGCAACCCTTTCAAATATGCTTCAAAATCGTTGTCGATTTTCTGCTGGCTCAGATAGGTGCTGATTTTCTCCTTCACCTCATCGAAGGTCAAAAGCTTTTCCGGCTGTTTGTCCGTTACTTTAATCAGGTGATAACCGAACTCGGTGGTAACGATATCGCTGGTCTGTCCCACGGGGGTGCTGAAGGCCACATCGGCAAAGGGTTTGACCATCTGCTGTCTGACAAAGAAATCCAGGTCCCCGCCATTGGCCTTGCTCGGACAATCGGAACTTTCCTTGGCCAGCTCGGCAAAATCGCCGCCATCCTGCAGTTTCTTCTGAATGCCCTTGATTTTTTCCATGGCCGCTTTCTTTGTTGCCTCATCGGCATCTGGTGCAACGGCGACCAGGATGTGGCTTGCCCTCACCTTTTCAGGCTGTTTGATGCTATCCTTGTTGGCATCATAAAACTGTTGCAGCTCTTCATCCGTCACCTTTGACTCGGCGCTGAACTTGTCATACAGTTTCTTCTGCAGACCCTCTATGGCCATTTTACGAAGCAGTTGAGTCTGCATGATATCTTCGGTCAAGTGATTGGTGGTCAGGAAATCCTGGAATTCTTTATCAGAGGGGAACTGTTTTTTAAAAGCAGCCATTTTCTCTGTTATGGCATTCTCATCAACGTTGATTTTTTCCTTCTGGCTGGCCTGATACAGCAGCTCGAAATCAATCAGCCGGTCCAGGGTGAGATTCTCGATTTTCTGCTGCTGTTCCTTATCTCCCTCCTGCCAGCCAAGGCCGGCAAACTGCTGTTTGGCCACCTCCATGGCTGAATCGAAATCTCTGCTTGAGATAGGCTGGCCATTGACCTGGGCCACAACACCGTCTTCCTTTTTCTCGTCAGCCGCCATTGCCGTTGAGGCGATGAACAGGAAAAGAAAAACCAATGCGAATCTGCGCACATTATTTAGAGAAATTTTCATGAATTGTCCTCTCTTTAAAATGAATAATAAAGTTGCCGGCTCGAACCCCAAAAAAACAAAACGGGCAACTTATTGTTAGTTTCCATTTAACCTATCCTCAAGCTGATTTTATTTCATCCAGTTTTTTCAAAATATTTGAAATAAATGAAGAGAAAATATACCGATACAGCGGGACGTTGAGAGTAAGGACATTTTGCAGCGAAAAGGGTTCAAAAAATCTCGCAATCATTCTTTTTTTAATTTCTTTTCCTTCACGCACTCTCCTTTTCCCCAGTTGCCTCCGTCCTGTCCACGCAAAAAAAATTGGGCAGTACACCCTAAAAAAAGCGATTGGGTATTATGCCCTATTAAAATGGGGCATATCCCCCGCCAACCTTGCACCGCAAGGGGTACCACGCTGTATATCTTTAAAAATCAGTCAAAAAAATATTCTTTTTTAACTAGTTGATCTGCAATTCATATTTCACCCCTTCTCTTTTCTTAGGGTAATATTACCCACTATTTTCCATATTGGGCACAGAGTTTGCTCAACACCCCTGTCAAAGTTCTCCAACTTTTTATGAAGCGTGTTACAGGCATGAATTTTTTTGCAGGCCATTCACGTTGAGATCAGCGGTTCCCCCAAACCGTGTTGAATGGCCTGTCAAAAAGGAACAATGAAGAAGTTAACAATCGTTAGCTAAGGAGTGGAAAATGAAAAAAAGTTATAAAAGCGGATTTGTGATCAGTGCCATAACCGCAGCGGCCGTGATGATGGGCAGCAGCCAGGCATTGTCACACCCGTCCGTCTATATCAAGGACGCCACAGACCAGTTCGTCAGGCCGACGTTCGTCGATGCCGGCGCCGACGGAATCGCAGGCAACGCTGATGACACCTATCAACTGCCCAGCGGCGCATTACCGGCCTACAGCACCAATAAAAGCTGCGGCGCCTGCCATGATTACAAAGCCATCGAGCGGCATTCCTACCATGCCCAGCTCGGCGCCAACCAAATCCTCGGCTGGAATGCCTGGGCCATGGGCAACTGGAACTCCATTGCCACCAAAGGCAAACCATGGGTTCAGTCCCCAGGCCACGTCGGCAAATGGTGACCGCCTTCAGCTCGCCAGTTGGCGAAGCTTTTCCCCAATGACATGTCCACTTTCGACCCTAGTCTGAAAGGCAAATACTACGAGGATGTCGATTCAAGCGGTGATTACAGTGCCGGAGACAACCTGGTCGATGAATACAACAGCCGGCTTGACACCAACGGCGTCTCCACCAATATCAAGGCGACCTTTGCGGTCAAACCCCGCACCCAGGCCCCGGTGAATTTCACCGCGCCGGTGGACTTCGGTACGGAAGCAGCCTTCAAGGCCAAGGTTGATCTCTCCATTGCCGGCCAGATGCGCGACTGCGGCGAATGCCATGTCGGCGGCGGCGCCATGGAGTACCTGCCCCTTGCGCCCGGTACCAATCTCGCCACCACCCCCCGCCAGGAGCTGCGCACAACACCCCTGACCGGTGTTAACGCCTTCAACTACTTTATTGATCAGTACGATGAAGACAATGACGGCGAACTTGGCGAGGTTCTACCCCAGGATTACAGCCAAACGGGCGTCCTGGAGATGGACTGCCTCATGTGCCATCTCGAAGGCTACTCCTGGGAAGCCAGGAAAGAGGCCATCCGCACCGGTAAATTCGACGCCTCCCGGGTAGCCGGCGCAGGCATCGGCGAGGTTGTCACCGGTACCACGGTCAACTACTACCCTGATTCAATCGAACCATACTACTCATCCTCCAGAGGCTGGACCATCAGGATGACCAGCATGGTCAGGGACCGCATCCAGCCCACGGTCAGCGAGAACTGTTCCTCCTGCCACTCCGACATGCACGCCGTTGACTGGAAGAAACGCGGCGACAGCTGGGGCGTACCTTACGAGGCCGACGTCCACGGCGCCATCGGCTGCCTGGGCTGCCACGAGCGCACGGACGGTGTTGATATAGGAGGCAGACCTGCGCCGGACAACTGGACCGGCCAGGCCAACGCGGTACTGGGACATGATCCGGCCAAGGGTAATGCTCCCTACAGCTCCCTGTGGAACAACAATGACGGCGTCGCCTCCAAGGGCTGCTCCGGCTGCCACAGCGCAGTGCCTGTTACCAATAATTACGGCGCCGTTGATCCCACTCCCACCCATGCGGCCCTCGGCCTGACCTCCCTCATCGTGCAGACCGGCCGCAACGGTTTGGCCAACGCCAGCCATCTCGACATCATTGACTGCTCCGGCTGTCATGTCCGTAAACTCGGTCACGGACCGGACGGCGCCGAGAGTCTGTACGACTGGGGCACCGGCGGCGCCATGGTCGATTCCACCGGTACTGACGCCGAAGGACGCGTCACCGATCATGAGAATCTCTATGTCGAACGCACCATGGAAAACAACCTGGCCCTGGCCTGGCAAGGCAACAAACTGATCCGCACCAACGCCCTGATCACCATGTTCTGGCGCGACAAGGATGAGGATTTTGTCAATGGCGGCGCTAGCGGCTATGTGGACATCAACGCTGACGGCCAGACCGGCGGCATGGACCCGGTCAACCCATCCCATGTGCGCGACGCCATGGCTTTAGCAAATCTGCCGGCCCTCACTGCTGACGGCGTGGTGGACGCAGCTGAAGTCGCTGCCCAGCGGGCAGCCTTGAAAGCATACCTGCCCACCGTGGGCATCAACCTTGATCCCAACGGCACAGGAGCCCAGGACAAACTCAAGCTCTCCTTCATGGGCGCCATGTTCAAGGTCAATCACAATGTCAACCCAGCCAGGAATGCCTGGGGCGCTGGCGGCTGCACCGACTGCCACGGTCCGGACAAGGGTTTTTACAACGGCACCTACGAGCTCAAAGGCCGTGACCTGCAGATCTCCTATGCGGCAACCGACGCCGTGCCCTTTACCAAGGTCAACATGGATGACTACGATGCCGACGGCGTTTACGGAGACGATGTCGCTGACTATCAGTTGACCGACTTCCATCCCACCCTGTTCGCCAAGGCTGCCCAAGGCAATGGACGCACCATTCAGCTGCTGGTTTTCAACGGCGCGGGCAAAACAACCATGCGCAGTATCGACCGTTCCGAGGCCCTGTGGGAGGCTGATTTCACCCCGGCCAACTCAAGCTATGACGGCACGATCATCACCACCCAGGATGGCCCCAAGACCAGCCGGGCCGAATACGTGGACTATCTGAACACCCGTATCACCGGCTCCCATAACCGCCACGTTGCCGCAGGTTACGGCAAGTGTACCACCTGCCATGACGACGGCGCCGGCAACATCGACTTCGGATCCGTCTCCGATACGGGCAGCCCCTTTGCCTTCACCTACACAGCGGATCCCCTGGGCAATCCGGGCACCTGTTCAGCCAACGCCTGCCATGGCGACAACGGCTTCTCCACTAAGAACTACTGGGTACTGCCCCAGGTGGTTCCCCAGCTCAGCGCCCTGTCAAGCATGGATACCGACAGGGTAGTTGAACTGAACGCCAGCCGCTCCTTCTGTCCGAACGGCTGCAGCTACGAGTTTGATTTCAGCGACGGCAGCGGCGTTTCCCAAGGCGGCAACGGTACCGATAAGGTTATCGTCCAGTATCCGGCAGCCGGAAGCTACCAGGCAGTGGTTTACGCCACCGACAGCGTTACCGGTGAGAAGCGCGCAGACAGCGTAACCGCCACGGCCAAGATCGTTGAACCGGAAGCAGCGGTTATTGATTTCGTCACGGCAGTTAACGGCAACCAGGCTACCCTGACCGCCCCGACCCTTGATGCCAGCGTGGTTCGCGCCTACATCTACTGGGGCGACCGGACCCGTACCGTTTCCACCAACCCGCAGGTCGAGCTGGCAAACGGCATCAGCCATACTTACGCCCGCGGCGGCCGCAGCTATAACATCATCGTCGAGGCCATTGACGCTGCTCATATCAAGACCACCTTCTCTACCACCCAAGATGATGATTTAACCGTAACACTCCCGTAAGCAACTGATCTGACTCAGGACAGATCTCTTTTGATAAGGCAGGCGGATGTATCCGCCTGCCTTTTTTGTTTATACATAAATGAGACATGAAAAGTGTTCGACAGGATCAGATCACCCCTCTCATTGCCCTACCATTTCTCCCTCACAGCCTCTGTTATTGAAGGCAAAAAATCATTTCGAGCAAAAAAAGAGCCCGCAATAAATAATCACTACGAGCCCCGGGTTCAATGGAGGACAAACAAAATAATTCATGAAAAAAAGCATGCAATCCGTCATGCCGAACTTAATTCGAAACGGGCCATGCCCGCGACCTTTGATATCGCGGAAACACCATTATCGCGGGCATGGTCCGCTCCGGAAGATGACATACTACGTAGAGCAGACTTTTATATAAAAAAACATGCCTGAATGACGACCGTCAATAATGTCATATAATTCACGATTTCAATCCGTTATAGCAACTGAGAAAGTTGAAATTCAATTATTATAGGGATGAACGATAAAGACATCCCAGGTATAATTCGTATCATTGCCCACCAGGTTTGAAGCGCTTGAACTAAAGGCCTTGATCTGCCCGTCCGCACTGATTCCCCTTTATCATCTTCGCCATAGGCCCGGTGATCAGCGCATTTCCGGCCATGGGGCAACCGACTGACCGAAGTAGTCTGATGATGAGATACCCAGGCGCTCCATCAATTTCATGCACCCTGCCAGAGTAGCGATAAAAAAATCGACTTGCTGATTTTTCTGCTACGAAAACTCCGTTTTGATCTTTTTGCCGATGCTTTCTTGTAAGCACCCTGACAAAAATGAAACAAAAGAAGCAAATTTATCGACAATTTTGTCGCACTGTCACACGCACCTGTGACACATCAATAGAAGGAAACCGTCGCAGCAAGGCCCATTGCCCGGTCGCGACTACGTCCTTTTAAACATAATAATTCGACAAAAATGTCATAGACCGGCCTCTGGAAGGCAACTAATGGACATAAAATATACAGATATTGGCTGGGAGGTGAGCAAAGGGGAATAATTAACTGGTGAATCCAGCAGGCAAAACAGAGGGAAGGACGGGAGCCGGAACAGGCCGCTGCGTAACTGTCTTAAAGAGAAGGGACTGCTACTGCAGTATGACTTGCGCCACGCAGGCGAAGCGGCAGGTGCTGCGGACAAAATCAGCCATTATCGTCACCGAGCAAGCCACAACATGCTGCATTTGTACACGCACAACTCCTGTGGCTTGATCAGCGCAATATTGTCCGCAAGCGAAAAACGGCATCCGGATATGCCGGCCCAAGACGACTTTTAGTAGACCTGAGTCGATCATGTTTACAGACTACCGCACATCATCACGAAGTTTTCACATTCCTTGCGGTTGACAAAAGGGCACACTTCCTTCTTGAACCACATGGCCTTTGGACACCAATAGCGCCCCTTGTAAGGCTCATTGCATCCTTTGCGGGTGAGTTTTTTTCTCTGACGATCACCATAATTTACCTTATCTTCCTCTATTGAGAATCTCCATACTGACATCTCGATTCCTCCTTCACAGTTCGGGTTCTTCCTTTAGTCAGCCCGCCCTGCTGATTCCTTGACCAAACCTGGCAAGGCAACCGGGCAAAGCCCTATACCAAACAAAACCAAATGGAGAGAAAATCGTTCATCAATTTATGGCAGCCACCGCGGTAATTCTAAAAACCGATCCTCGCCAAGCATATCAATGAGAAACACAAGAAAGACAATGGGCCCGACTGACAGTCCTTGCATGTTTCTGATTGGCTGGACCAAATTTTTAAAATATTATATTGCAAATTGCGGGCCATGAATTTGGCATTTAATTCCAATGAGATAACTGAGGCTGGGCTCATTTAAAAAATTGACCGTCGCATCCATGACAAGAGGTGGTGCGGACAAAAAGCTGCAGGGGGGGGGACGAACTCAGCATATTGGGTAAATGTGTTAATTTTTCATTTCGTCATGACAAAATAAATCCTACTGGGAAACAATTTCCCGCGTTCTGTGGAATCAATCTCAGTATTTTTCCTATAACTGGCATACAAATTGGGTTATTTGCCCAACTTCTGCAAACCAATTGATAAAGCGGGAAATATCGGCAGGGAGGAGAGAGGGGTCAGATCACCAAGGTAAACAGAGCCATAAAGTAAAAACAGGTGGCCTTAGCGTGTAAGTGCCGCCGGCAACCGCCCATTGGTAAAACTGATAAAAACGCAGGCCGGTAAACAGGCGAAAGAGGAGAAATGCGCCGTGGATCACACGGCGCATTAAGGGAAGAACAAGAAATTGCCGGTTGGGCATTATCACTTGCCCATGTATTGATATCCCTGCTGGACATTTTGATCCTGGGACTCTGCTTTGCGCAGATCAAGCGGATACATGAGCACCGTGCTGTCGCTGGCGGTGAAGATGTCCAGCCAGCCGGTATTGGTGATGATGCCGACAAAAAGGGTGGCCATGTCCTTGTTTTCCGGATCGCGATCAAGCTGATAAGAGGCAACGTAGCCGTCGATTTTTCTTGTCCGCCACAGATCGGTGAGACCTATACCGTTCCAGGCCAGGGCATGAATCTCGCCGCTCGGGTAGTTCTTCATGTTTTCAAGAACGCGGGAGGCGGTTGACAGATTTTTGTTGATGACAATATCGGGCTGGTTGTCATTGTTGACATCCTGGACAATGATGCGGGAATGGATATAGATCCTTTCTTTTACCCTGGTTTCCGAGTTATTTTTATCGCTTTTAGCTGCCGGGTTCTCGCCTCCGACATACGTCAGGCTTCCGCCGAAGCTTTCATCGCTTTCCCAGAGCTGCTTGCCGCTTGTCTGCAGCACCTTCATCTTGTCATACTCGTCGAGAGCAATGACCTCGGTTTTCCCGTCTCCATCCAGGTCGGCCAGGGAAAAATCATAAAGATTGAGGGAATCCGGCACAGAAAGCTTCTCTTCCTGCTGAAGGATATTGTCGGTCACCCGCAGCTGATATATGCCGTGTGCAAATGCCGCGTTAATTTCCGCCTTCTGGCCGATCAGCGTCTTGCCCGGCCCGGGAATATACATGGTTCTCACATACCAGCGTTCATTCTTGAAGAGGTAGTCAAATTCCTTTCCCTGCCATTCCAACCCCATTGAACTGGGAGTGATCCAGTCAACACTTGTCACATAAATTTCCGCCTTGCCGTTACCGTTCAAATCTGCAAGGTCCAGGGAAATGATTTTACTGCGGGCTGAGAGTTCCAGTTCACCGAAGGGCACCAGGCGGTTATCCGTCAGGTGATAAGCGTAAATTTTATTTTTGGAGGCGATGGCAACATCCTGTTTGCCGTCTCCGTCAATGTCGCCGGTGTCGAATCCCTGCATGGCGTAGTCGAAGTTCTGGGTTTTGGTGAAACCAAAGGCGCTGGTGATTGCCGTGGGGTAGAGGATGGAAGACCCTCCGCCATAATTCCCCCCCTGGTAGTTGCCCATGAATTGGCGGTCCGGATGAGCCGTCCTGTATGCCGGATCGCCCTGTGGTTCACCGGTGGGTAATGCGGGGGGCTGCATGCCCTGCATGGGCATGGCTGCAGTGCCCGGCATTTGCATCTGCTGGGGATATTTCGGTGCAGGCCGCTGCTTGCCGAAAGATTTCTCGGCAATGTCCCAGGCCAGGCTGTCCACGGCAGTGATGATATCGTCTTCGCTGGGGGCTGAGGCATAAAATGACTCAACCGGTTTGCTCGGATCTTTTATCGCATAGAGCTTGGCGTCAAGGCTGAAGCTCCGGCCGATGGCGGTCAGGGTGCCGCTCAGCAGATAATCGGCCTGCAGGGTATTACCGAGCTGGATCAGCAGGTTTTGCTGTTTGGTATCACCGGCTGCCTTAGCCTGCTGGTCAACCCGGGACTGGTCAACGATGGTAAGTCCGGTGTCGGCAGACAGGCGGCTGGCCAGCATGTTGCGGATGCCGGACTGCAGGTAGGAGATATCTTTGGAGGCATTTGCCGTAAAAGGTAGAATGGCAAGGGAGCCTGTAGCGGTTTGTTCTGCCGCGGAAACGTTGCCGCTGAGCAGGGCAAGAAAGAGAAGAAAAGGGATAAGCGGAAAACGAAAGGGAACTGTTGTCATGTCGAATAATCCTGTTACTATGTTGCCGTGCCGGACTCTCAATGGGCGGTGTTAAGCCATTTAACAGGCCTTGACAGAGGGGGTAAGCACGAGTAATGAAGATCGGTTGCGTAGTTCATATTTTGTATTTCTGGCAATAGCGGAATATCAATCCCCGGCCTTCAGGCCGGTTGAGCAGGCTCACCCTTCCACCCTGACAGGCTGCGGCTTCCCTGGCAATCGCGAGCCCGAGCCCACTGCCCTCCCCGCTTGCCCCTGGTAGCCGATAGAACGGATCAAACACGCGTTCCATCTCAGGGGCTGGAATACCTGGCCCATTGTCGATTATCTCGAAAACGGCGCTCTCATCATCCAAATAAAGCCTGAGTGTTACCTCGCCGCCCACAGGGGCATATTTCAAGGCGTTTTCCAGCGCATTCTTGAGAATCAAACGAAGATTTTCCGATACAGCCGAGAGCATAAGCGGCTCCTCCGCATCAAGACCAAGGTCAATTCCTTTGGCCTCCGCCATGGGAAGATATTCCGCGATCAATTTGAGAGACATCGCAGTGACATCGACGGTGGTGGTTTCCGCCGTTCCCGCCTGAATTCTGGCAAGGTTCAAGAGTTGTTCCGTAAGTTTTCTCGCTCGCTCTATGCCAGCCTGTAGAGGGAGGATTCGTTCGTTCATGCTTTCGATTGATCCAGCCTGCTTCAGGTTTTGCACTTGTATCGATAATGCGGTGAGAGGACTCCTGAGCTCATGGGCAGCATCGGAAACGAAGCGTCGTTGCTGCCCCATGAGATTCATGACCCGGTCAAGCAGTCGGTTAATAGCGTGCACGAAGGGTATAATTTCATCCGGCACGTCCTTATCAGGCAGAGGGCGAGGCTGATCCGCCGGCTGCGCATCCAAGTGATCGGCGAGATTTCTGACCGGCCTCAGTTCGCTGCGCACGATGCGCATAATCAACCACGCCATGACCGGGAGCAGAAACAGCAAGGGAGCAAACGTGCGCAAGGCGCTGTTTATCGCAATTTCGTCACGAGTTTCGGTTGGCTGGCTCACCACCGTTATTTTGCCAGACGGGTCTTCCTGCAGGAAAACCCGCAGACGCTCTCCTGCTCTATCAAGGGTATGAAGGCCGGATGACATATTGCCTGCAAGCCAGTCGGGGCGAGGGGCATCCGGCAGTAAATGAATGACGCTGATTCGTGACTCAGGCTCGGCCAAGGCGATCTTGGCCTGATTTTGCCGAGGCCACTCATTATTGGTGGAGGTAGAAGTGGCGCTCCGTGTCGTCAGCAGAGCGATCTGCCGCAGCATGTCATCCTGGAACTCCTTGGCTTCGCCATAGGCCAGGATAAACGACACCAGGGCTGCAACCAGTCCCGAAAGCAGAATGGCACCGCCCAGCATGAAAGTAAGCCGCCATTGCAGTGACCTCTTCATGACAGGTTCTCCACCATCCAACCGGCACCACGTACGTTCTTAATGGTCTCGGCCCCGAGTTTTTTTCGTACACTGTAAATCAGAAAATCAACGGCATTGCTTTCCACCTCTTCATTCCAGCCGTAGATGTGCTCTTCCAGTTCCGCCCTGGCGAAAATCCTGCCGGGACGGAGCATAAGAGCATGAAGCAAGGCAAACTCACGTGCACTCAAAATCACAATTCTGTCGCCACATGTCGCTTTATGGGTTGCCGGATCAAGGCTTACTCTGCCATTGGTGAGAATGGGAGCAGCCTGCCCGCCCTGACGACGGACCACCGCCCGCAGGCGGGCGAGTAATTCGTTAATGTCAAAGGGCTTGACGAGATAGTCATCCGCTCCTGAATCAAGCCCGGCAATGCGGTCTTCTACCCCATCACGGGCGGTAATAACGATGACTGGAATTTTGTTTCCGGCCCGGCGCAGGCGCCGCAGCACCTCCAATCCGTCACGCTTGGGCAGGCCGAGATCAAGCAGCACGACTTCGTGTTCACCGTATTCAAGTGTGCTTCCGGCAGTCTCGCCATCTTTTACCCAATCGACGGCATAAGCAGCATCCTTTAAGGCAACGGACACCGCCTCACCAATCATGTAATCATCCTCAACCAACAAAATACGCATCACTGTTCTCTCTTCACGATGAGTTCCCGCATCAAGCCTCTTCTACCTTAACATCCTGTAATCTTCCTCGACAACTGCATTTGTCCATCTGGTTTTCCAGGTGGTATAGGCAACGAGAGTGCCGAGCACGGAAAAAAGGACGATTGATGTTCCTACAGTCCCGAATCCGATGCCTCCGACATCCAGCGGCTTGGTGAAAAAATCGCCCACTGTGGCACCGAGAGGACGGGTGAGGACAAAAGCTATCCAGAACAGAAATACCCTGGAAATACCGGAATAAAATGCTGCAAAGGCCACCAGTGCGAGCAAACTGATGATCAAGAGTGCGCCGCCGCAGTATCCCAATCCTGACTGATCGGCCAGAAAGTCCCCCAGGGCGGTTCCCAGGGTGTTGGAAAACAGAATCGCGGTCCAGTACAGCAGCTCCTCACTGGGAGTAGAGATGTTGGTGACCGAAAGTGATTTTCCGCTCAAACGCCAGAGCGCAAAAATCGTCAGCAGAATCGACACCAGAATCATGGATCCTTTAGCATAACCCAATCCCAGGGTTCGATCCATATAGTCCGACATGGTTGTTCCAGCCATGCTTGTCATCAAAATTACCGACCAGTAAAGCAGTGGATGAAATTTTCTTGAAACCAGTTGCGAGATAAGGGTTGCCAGAAACATACCGACCAGAATGATGGAACTGACAGCATAGCCGACGTTCAGAGTCATGGACAACAGATCTCCGCCGGTCTCGCCAAGGGTGGTGGCGCATATTTTCATGATCCAGAAAAAGATCGTGATTTGTGGAAGTTTATTCATTTTTATCCTCTCTAAAAATACAGGCTACTCTTTCGGGACGCCGGGACGGACATGCTGCCCCGGCGTGACAACCGCTGCCGTGATTAATCGTCCTTATCCTGCTCATCGTCACGATCAGCCTTATCCTCTGTGGCAGCGAGAACCTTGCCGCTTGCCGAGTCGACCTCCACGTCCATGACCTTCATTCCATTCACCACTTCAACGTCAAAGACCCACTGGTCATTGTGTTCTTCAAGCTCGGCGCGGACAGCCCTGCCGACAACCTGCTGTTCGGCGATGGTGACAGCCTGCACCAGGCCTATCTTGGTTGTTTGGATCGCCAGGGCATCATTATCATTCTTCATAACGTTAGCCGCGTAGGCGCTGCCGATGATGGTTACGGAAAGGGCCGCAAGAGCCGCCACGAGATAGATGTTGCGTTTCATAATATGACCTCCATTTGAAATGAGTTGCGCGCTTATTCGCGTTACCTGAAATATAGCAAGCAAGAATTAGGGGAAAATTAGGAGGGCAAATAAATGTTCATTGCGGAAGATTATTACCGCAGAATTTCAGGTAACCGCAGAAGACTCTGGGATGAAGGTGTACCCGTGCAGCCATACAGACCAAGGCGTACAGGGTGGCGAGCCGAAAAAAACAGAAGACTTTTTTGGGAAACGGATGGGCTTAAGACCCTATTTTCAGCGGGTGATCTTCTTCTTGATATCAAGTATGGGTGTGCCGTCGAGAATATCCAGCCCCGACACCTCGATTCGATTTCCCTGCACTGCCAGCACCTGCAGTTCGGAAATGGCGATGGGATTCGGCCTTACCGGGCTGCGGGTGGCAAAGACGCCGTGCAGCCCCCTTGACCTGTCTCCCCGCGGGTAAACTTTGAGAATATCCCGACTGGACTTGTGGAGCCAAAAAAGCACGACGATGCTCTGACCAGGGGCAATGCCGTCAAGCCCCTCCTGATATTCAGGATAAATCTCCAGGGTCCCTACTCGCTCCGACTCATCGAAGTTTTTGGGAGCGTCCACGCAGCTCATGATATCACAGTGGAGAACGCCGATGAATTTGAATCGAGCCTGTTCCATTCAAGTAATCTCGCGCATTAACAAGTACTGAGTATAGATAGAGTAATTGACGACGTATATACAAAGAGAGGTCAACCCGGGGGGGGATTTGGAATACTCTGATATTAGAGGCAATCCCATGTGCTTAACGATCAAGGTTTCTTATCTGCCGAAGATCTATGGGTAAACATCATTGCCCCACTACGGCTCGGTAGCCTCTGGGAATCGCCTTGAGAGGAACACAAAACTTGCCAAGTGTTGTGGTAAGGGGGGGGAGCCCCCCTTACCCGCTTCGGTGATTTTTTGCCGTTTGATTTAGAATAGTCAGAGGTGCGACGACACTACACCGGTGATATTCAGCCTACATTCTAAACTTTTTCCTCACTGCTGCAAGGCCCGCAAGCCCGGTGCCGAGCAACCAGACTGCGCCAGGGACAGGCACCGGATTACCATAAATTCGCGCATAGACCCCGAGCCCTGAATCCTGAGGAACAACCCACCAGCCGGACCAGCCGACTCCCGCCATATTTACATTGACGGCCTCAGCAGCCATAACCGGAGAGGATAATCCAGTTGTGCCCATGCCGCCCTGGAACGGTGAATCGACAGGCACCTCAAAGGCGATCCAGTAGGTGCCTGCATCGAGACGTCCGGCATATCCGGACGTTCCCTGCCACCCATAGAATTGATCAGACTCAGACATGAACGTCTTGCTGAAGATAGAAGTGTCCGGCTGCCCCTGGCTATCGCTGTAAATTGTGATACGGACTTCACCGGCGACATTGACGCCCAAATAACCCTGCATCTCATCAATGTCATACCCTTGCTTGAGAGTGAACTGGCCCGCGAGCCATTGACTTATTATAAAATCATCTTGTCCCCATCCTGTGATAAGTACTGCAGGCCAAGAATTTGTGGGCGCTCCTGTATCTACAACAAGCGCTGCACTGGCAACAGTTGAGAAACCGAGAACAGCCCAAAAAATGATGATGAAGGATGCCCTTTTCATTGTGTGTTTATTCTCCTCATTTTGTTACGGTTACGTCTAGCCGAGACCACCCTGCCGAACAGGACATTACAAGTCCTGCTCGGTCACAACTACGTTTCCACAACCATGATCTACCCCATGTATTTGCTCAAGGCGGTCATAGCATGGCGAGTACTCTTGATGATCTATTGGCCTGACGAGAAAAAATCCCTCTCAAAATGAGAGCATATTTTATGCCTTTGCGGTTCCCAACCGATTTTATTTAAAAAACAAAACAACATCAAGTAGTTGTATGCTTTTTTTTTGCTTTTGGCATCAATCAATATTGTAGTTTCCCGGGAATAAAATCCGGATTTTCGGTTTTTTTCCGAAAATTTGGAAAACATCATTTGATTCCTTACACATACAACCGTCTTCAGGCTGACCTCGGTCGGAAAAATATAGCCAAAGCAGATTGCAGCAGCCAGTTCCGGCCACAAAATCAGACAGCTGGAATTTTCATCTCGCTTGGGCCGCATATTCACAGTTTTCGATTTTCTTCCGGCTAGTTGACCACCTACCGGGAAAACAGCATTTGCGCCACCTGCAGCGCCTCAGCCGCGGTCAGACAGAAATGCTTTTGCGAGACCTGCATCTTGGCCACCCACTCTTCATAATGCTTCTTCGTACAGAAGAAGTTCATGATGTTTCAGCAGTTTCCCGACCAGTTGTCGTATAGGCTCAGATCTACGTGGAGCACACGGGTTTCGGCGGGCTGCAGCACCATAATCTGCTGATCACATATTGCCAGGTGCACCGGCTGCCGACAGCGGCTGCACTGGGAGTCAACCATGATATTCTGGTTGAAGGTGAAGGCGGTGCCGAGGGCATCCACCGCGCACATGGCATGAAACGACCTGCCGTCCGCCAGGGTCACGCGGTGATGAGTGGGCAGGGCTGAAACCGGGTAAGAAAAGGTGATGAATCCTGCCGTGCTCACCACAATGGTCCGTTTTTTGATCAGGGCGGCAAGCTGCTCCTCCACGTCCAGGCTGTGAAGGGTCGCAACCTGTTTCAGATCGAATGCGGTCACCGGCCCCCCTTTGGCGATTATCTGCTCCATGACGCTGTCTCTGACCAGCTGTTCAACCGCGGTCAGGCGTGAGGCGATGCTTTGGATGTCTCCGAGACTGTCTGAATAGGTTGTTCCCTGCATGGCAGTGATGGCTCATCAGATTGTTGCGTGTTTTGGCGAACTGTAAATAGATTTGATGATAATCTCAGCTTTGGAACCCACTGGGGGCATCCGCTCCCAGTTGACCCGGTAGTAGTTTTCCGTGGTCTTCAAGGGCAGGACGTTGTCGGTAATGATGCCGCCGTTGCAGTCGGAAGGACAGACGCAGCAGCCGGAGGGAAAGGTGATCGCCTCGCCGGTGCCGTGGTAAACCCAGTGCGGGGTATAGGGCTTTATGACCTCCCCGCCATCGACAATGATTTTTTCTTCAATCAGGTCTTCCAGGGCTGTTTCAACGATTTTACCATCCTTGACGAACCGCACGATGACAATGACCGGATCGCCGTCCAGATAATCGGCCATCGTGGTGGTGGCTTTCAATCCTTTGCGCTGTTCCACCTCATTCATGGGAATCTGGCGGCGGGACTTGATGCCGATTTCCTTGATGGCATTATCGATATTCGTACGGGAAATATCGGTGCTGAACACGAAAAACTTTTCCATCTTGCCGCCATAGCAGCCGAAAAAAGCCTGAAATCTCCTGCCCCAGTCAATGACCGATGGTTTGGACGGATCCTTGGTGATGTCGGTGGAAACCCGGATTTCCTTGTTTTCCAGATCAACAATCATGCGGTCGTTTTTTCCCTGGAGCATTTTGATATTGTCATTTTTCTCAGCTGCGGCAAAGGCCTTGGTGCCGGGTATGGTGCTGAGACCCAGGATGCCGATGCCGACCACCTTGAGAAATTCTCCCCTGGTCATGCCGCCTGTATTAATTGTGTCATGGTTGCCATCAGCCGTCCTGCCGAGAAGCACTGATCTGGAGTCGGTGCAGCAGGAACATTTGCACTCTTTATTTGTTTTCATCTTGTTCTCCTTATTATGATTGAAAAGCCACTTGCCCGCCTGATCTCTCCTTTCACGGAAAGAGCATCAGGACAAGGGTTCGCAGCATGAAGCCAGCCAGCATAAATTGCACTATACGCGCAAAAGGGACCTTGGCAATGGCGCCGACCAGCGAGGTTATGATGATCGGCACAAAGGGCAGGGCAAAAGCGATGGGAAAAATAAACAAGGCGGGTTTCTTCAGCTTGTCCAGATAATCGGAGTAGCAATTCCTCACCGCAAGCGGCACGATATCCCCTAAAATCAGGGAGCCGATGCCGAAGGACAGGAGCCCGAGGACAAAAAAACCAAGAAAATCGAAAAGAAAGCTCATCGGTGCGCCAAAGGCATCAGTGGTTGCCTGGATCAGCACCTGCTGCGAGGATGACGGGTCCAACCCGGCATAACAGGTCCCTGTTAGACAGATGGGCAGGGCCATGAGAAAACTCATTGGTTTCAGGTATTCGGTAAAAAGTTCGAGCTTCGTCATATGCATGTTTTTCGTGATGAAAAGCAGATGAAACTCCCCGGTATACACATAGGCATCAAGGATATAAAAATAGCGGCGAATAATGTAAAAAACCGTGGCGGCAAGTATGGTGACGGCGGCCACAATCACTGCCTTGGTAATGAGAGATTTTTTGAAGTTGTATGTGACTGTTGGTGTTATGGCGGTACCATTCATCGTATTTCTATTCACTTATAATTCTCGCGCAATTACTTTTCCGCTCTGCGTGCCTTTATTTTTTTGTAAGCCGCGGGTATGAGCGATACCCCGATAATCAGGGCAATGCCGATCAGAAACTCAAGGGTTATCTGTCCTCTCAGGACATTGAGCAGCGAGCTGGAAAACACGATATAGGCAATGCAGGCCGGCAGCATGCAGAAGAAAGTTGCCAATACATAATGAAGAAATTTTACCCTGGTGAGGCCAAAGGCATAATTAAGGAGATTAAAGGGGAAAAGCGGGATCAGCCGGGTAAAGGCCACCGCTTTCCAGCCGTGGTTTTCCACCATCTCATCAAGCTTTTTCCAGCGTGGGCTTCGGAGCTTGCTCTCGATCCAGTCCCTGCCGATATAGCGGGAAACCAGAAAGGCCACGCTGGCGCCGACAGTTGCGCTGATGATGGTGTAGACAACCCCCCAGAACGGACCGAAAAGGATGCCGCCGACTATGGTCAGCGGCAGACCGGGCAGAAACAGCGCAGGCGCCACCGCATAGCTCAGCATGTAGATGACCGGTGCCAGCACTCCGTACCCTGCAATCAGGGCGCGCAGTTTCTCCTGTTCCAGATATTGCGTGGCGCCGCTCATGCGCACGGCAACAATGACCGCGACCAGGGCCAGCAAAATGGCCAGACGTTTCAGTATTGCCCCCCTGGACTGTTCTTCGCCGGTAAAGGTCCTTTCCCTGGATACAGCAGCATTGATATGCTTTTTAAAATAACTCTTGAGACGCAGGCGGTTAAGGTAGGTCCAGGGCGCCTTGGAAATTTTCACCGTACCTGCCAGGGTCGCCTCAGGCTCAAAGAGTAAATCCAGGATATGGCTGGTGGGATTGAGCCCCCCCAGAAAATTGGCGCATCCCGCACAATAGGTGAGAATCCTGACTCCACCTGCTTCACCTTTACGCCGCACGCCCCAGCCTTTGGAAAAATCGGCATTCACGCAACCCACCGACCCTCCCTCCCCACAGCAGATGGTTTTTACGCCATGGTGTTTCATTTCCTCAATTGTCAGTGATTTCTCGGTGGCAAGCCGCCGGATAACAGCGTGGATCTGCTCCTCATTTCTGGTGCCGCAAGGGTCATGTACCGTGACCATCCCGGCAATGTTTGCCGTCTGCGGCAAGGATGTTGCGACCAGATGCTCGTAGACGGTTTTCACCTGCAGCCCCTCGCCATACTGTTTAAAAACGCGGTAGCAGTTCGGGCAGGCAACCAGCACGTTTTTCACCCCGTGCTGCAGGAGATAATCTTTCATCTCACTGAACATGTCCTGAAAATGTTTTTCCCGGCCCAGATCATGGGAGGGTTTGGTGCAGCAGTCCAAGACAATACCGAGACTCGGGATTGTCTGCTCTAAATGATCAAAAAGCGCCTTGACCTTATCCGGTCGGGTGCCGGGCAGAGTGCAGCCGGGAAACAAAACGGTTTCACAGTTCTCCGGCAGGCCATAGTATGAATAGCGCCTGGAGGCCCCCCGTTTTTCATAATTCATGATGACGCCATAGTCGGAGAAATCCTGCACCCCACGGCTCACGGCCTCACGACGCATTTCCAGGAACATGGCGGCGGGATTAATCTTGACCGGACAGACCGCGGCACAAAGCTGGCAGAGACTGCACTCAAAGGGCATCATCCGGTCTTTGGGAGAGGCGGGATCATAGGTATCGGCAATGTGCTTGGGCGAGCCGTATTTCTGCAAAAAATGACATTCCTTGCGGCACAGCTTGCACTCAATGCATTTTTCAGACTGCATGCGCAACTCTTGCCGGAGTTGAGGCCTGATCATTGATTTTACATCAGAAACAGTGGAAGACATTTTTTGCATATATCCATCTCATTTGCATGAAAAGCACCCTGCCAGGATAAAAAAAACTGATAACTGGCGCTTATTACCCAAGGCTGTTTATTGGTAAACCAGGTGCGACAATTTGTCCAATAGGTAATTCAAAAAAGGTTTCTATTTAAATAGGCAAAAACTATTGAAATTATAGCATTGACTCGATACAAATTCCGAACGTACCAAGATGTTATCGTCACCCGGTTTTTCCGCTTACAAAACAGGATTACGCCAGCCATTCCGTTATTTGTTTCCTCCTGAGCATTCCCACAGGCTCTTCATGAAGAAAACGTGAAGATGCCCTTCACAGAGTCTTCAGCTACTCCGCTTATACTGCGGTGAAAGAGTAACGACCGCAATCGGTCAACCGCTTCTTGTATCTACCAGCCCGGAGGAGTCTGAATGAAAGTGATTGAGGAACATTCACTGACCACATCAAGTAAGAGAAAACCCGTCTTGCATAGTTCTGCTGGTGGTCAAAACACCAATCCATTACCCGCGGATTCTCCCTCTCTGCCAGGCAAGATACTCGCCCATCGGCTTGGCGGGGTATTGTTATTTGGCCTGGCCTTTATTTTCATTGCCTTTCTGACCCGGTTCGCCCTGCTTTGCAAATCATATCCCCTGATTGACCATGGGTCGCTTACGCTGCTCAAAATTTTTCTCTGGGGCTTTGTCTACGACCTGGCTGCCGCCTCTTACTTTATCATCCCCCTGACGTTTTACCTGATCCTGCTGCCGGAAAAAATATTCTCCTCTCGGTGGCACCGCCAGGTGTCGGCCCTTTTCTTCTTTATCGCGCTCTACGGGCTCCTTTTTACGGGTGTGGCCGAATGGGTTTTCTGGGATGAATTCGGCGCACGCTTCAACTTCATTGCGGTCGATTATCTGGTCTATACCACTGAAGTTGTCGGCAACATTTATGAATCATATCCGTTGCCGACAATCCTCGGCAGTCTACTCCTAGCGGCCGCCGTTCTTTTTTACCTGGTTCGCCGCAGTGGCTGGCTCAACATCTGGTTTGCCTCGAAAACTCCGACCAGAAGCCGCATTGCCTGGGGCAGCGCCATTTTTCTGCTTCCCGTGATTTTCACCCTGGCTTTGAATAATAGGATGGTTCCGGCATTTGCCAACAACTACAACCAGGAACTGACAAAAAACGGTCACTACTCCCTGTTTGCCGCCTTTCGGGAGAACCAGCTTGACTTCCGGAAATTTTACCGGACCGAGAACGATGGGGAGGCCTTCCGTCAGGTGCGGGAACTCATCAAAACCGACAATTCGCTCTTCCTCTCTCCTGACGAGGAGAATATAACCAGACTCGTCAAAAATAAAGGAATTGAAAAGCATTACAATGTCATCCAGATCACGGTTGAAAGCCTAAGCGCCGATTATCTGGCAGCTTTCGGCAACAACCCGGATTTGACCCCGAATCTGGATGATCTGGCCCGTCGAGGCATCCTTTTCACTAACCTCTACGCCACCGGCACCCGTACTGATCGTGGCATGGAGGCCCTTACCTTGTCCGTGCCACCTACGCCGGGCCGCTCCATCATCAAGCGCCCCGACAATGAGCACCTTTTTTCCCTGGGCTCGGTCTTTCAGGAGCGCGGCTACGATACCGCCTTCATTTACGGCGGTTACGGCTATTTCGACAACATGAATTATTTTTTCGGCAACAACGGCTACCGAGTCATTGACCGTGCCTCTATGCCAAAAGAGGCTGTCACCTTTGCCAATGTCTGGGGCGCCTGCGATGGAGATCTTTACAACTGGGTCCTGCAGGAGGCCGACCGCGCCTATGCGGCGGACAAACCTTTTTACCATTTCATCATGACCACCTCCAACCACCGGCCCTTCACCTATCCGGACGGTCGGATTGACATCCCCTCGCACACCGGAAGGCGGGGAGCCGTCAAATATACCGATTATGCCATCGGCGAATTCATCCGCAAGGCGTCTGCAAAACCCTGGTTCGCCAACACGGTCTTTGTCATCGTGGCCGATCACTGTGCCGGCAGCGCCGGCGAAACCGACCTGCCGGTCAGCAATTACCGAATTCCCCTGATCATTTACAATCCTCAGCTGTTTCAGCCGGCAAAGGTCGACAAGCTCTGCAGCCAGATCGATTACGCTCCCACCCTGCTGGCCCTGCTGCACTGGACCTATGAAAGTCAGTTCTATGGCAAAAACGTCTTTGCCATGCAGCCCGACGAGGAGCGTGCCTTCATCGGCAACTATCAGAAGCTGGGTTATCTGCGCGGCAAGGAATTGACCATACTCAAACCCCTGCAGCAGGTGGCAAGTTATGATTGGAACCCGCGGACCAGCAATCTGGCTCCCATCCCCGAAGATTCTCCCATGGCCTGGCAGGCTATTGCCTATTACCAGTCTGCCAGCTATATCTTTGCCCATCATCACCGGATGGATGAAAAAGAGCTGAACTTTGCGAAAATAGCCCACCTGCGGCCATAGCAAACCCACATTCACTACAGGAAATCTTTTGCAAAAAGGAGAATCATCATGCCCGAGTTCGGAAATCCCTTTTCAGGTCTTGCCCATGGCCGCAAACTCACCGACGCGGAACTGGTGCGCGCCATTCGTTTCATGGTGTCCGCCGAGTATGAGGCCATCCAGCTCTATATGCAGCTCGCCGAAAGTACTGACAACACCCTGGCCAAAGCGGTGCTCAAGGATATCGCCGATGAGGAGCGGGAGCACGCCGGAGAATTCCTCAGGCTGCTCCATCATCTGGAACCTGATGAGCAGAAATTTTACGATGAGGGTGCGGGCGAGGTGGAAGAGATGATGGAGAAAATGGGTATCAAAAAGTAGAGTACGCCTGGAACGTCAAGGGTGGCGGGCAGAGACTCCGACTGAGTGCCGAGGTCAGACCCTCTTGTCCGCTCC
The DNA here is from genome assembly GCA_018816555.1 of Pseudomonadota bacterium. GTDB lineage: Bacteria > Desulfobacterota > Desulfobulbia > Desulfobulbales > SURF-16 > SURF-16. The sequence goes on along the minus strand of JAHIVT010000034.1, from coordinate 3,579 downwards.
GTCGGGGTGCTTGGCGGATCGCATCTGGCAATAAAGACTGTATGCCATGCCGCCGATCAGCATCACGCCGCTGATCAGCACCCCCCAGAGAAGCCATTTTTTCCAGGGCGGCGACGGGGGAAGAGCAATGAGCCTATCCAGGCCGCCCAGTTCAATTTCGTTGCCGATCAGGGCAGGCTGGATGATTGTCTTTTGGTTAGCAATATCTTGCAGCAGGTCTTTCAGCCCATTTCCCGAACTTCTTGCCTGCGCTTCCCGAAAGACAATGACTTCGCCATAAAAAATTACAGGCGCGGAATCCTAGAATTCCGCGCCTGCAAAGGCTTCAGGTTTTTAGATCTTACTGATCACAACACCGTTGCAGTCGCCATTACAGGCGGTTCTGTCGTCCTCGTCGTGGTGGTCCGGACACTTCGCCACATCCTTCGTCAATGTTGCCGTCGCAGTTGTTGTCAATACTGTCACCACATACCTCGGGAACACCCGGATTGACGGCAACACTGCTGTCGTTGCAGTCGCCGTCACAGGTGCTCCAGTTGTCCCCGTCATTGTCGGGGCATACTTCGCAGCCTTCGTCAATGTCGCCGTCGCAGTTGTTGTCAATACCATCACACACCTCAAGAACATCCGGATTGACGGCGCGGCTGCTGTCATCACAGTCACCGTCGCAGGTGGTCCAGCCGTCTCCGTCGCCATCAGCGCACTGGCCGACAGAGGTAAGTGCGGCATAGACCTGCAGCAGGCCGTAGCCGTAATTGCTGTCATAGCCGGCGGTGCCGAGATCAGAGGCGGTGGTGGTAAGCGCGGTGCGCACCTCCTCAGGAGTGATGGTGGGATCTTCGGCATAGAGCATGGCCGCGGCCGCAGTCACATGGGGTGTGGCCATGGAGGTGCCGCAGTAATAGAAGTAGTTCCAGCCTGCATCATCAAAGGTTTCCTGCAGGATTCCGTCTCCGGCAACCGTATCCCCTCCACCCGGAGCCACCAGGTCAAGGCCGGTGCCGCCGTTGGAATAGGAGGCCACAGTGCCGTTGATATCAACCGCCCCGACCGCGATAGTGTATGGCGAAATGGCCGGATAACTCACATTTTTACGCCATCCGTCATTGCCGGCAGCGCAGACAATGGTGACCCCGCCTTCATGGGCGGCGGCCAGGGCAGGATCAAGGATTTGGTCTGTGGTAATCGGCGACTTGGCACTCCAGCCCAGACTCATGTTGATGACCGAGGCACCTCTGGCCACGGCAAAGGCAATACCCTCGGCAAGATCTGCCGAGGTGCCGGCGCCGCTGTCATCGAGCACCTTGACCGGCATGACGCAGGCCCCAAAGGCCAGCCCGGCCACCCCGACGCCGTTGTCCGTTGTCTGGGCCACGGTGCCGGCAACATGAGTGCCGTGCCCGGCAAGATCATCCGGATCACTGTCGTTGTTCACAATATCGCTTTGCGGCCGCACATCCTCACAGGAGATACCGTCTTCAGCCCCTGCCGTCCTCAGGCCGGTATCCAGAATGGCCACCGTGACGTTTCCCCCGGTGTTGATATCCCAGGCCTTTTCGCTCTGCACCATGCGCATATTCCACTGTCTGCCGTAAAAAGTATCATCCGGCGCGGAAAAAGCCTGATATTTGAGGTTCAAGCCGCATTTTTTTCCCCTGGACTGCAATAACCCTACATGCCGCGCTTCCTGCCCCTTTGCCACCTCAAGCACAACCAATCCGGCATTGGGCAACACCTTTTTTATTTTATAACCGACCGGCACCTGGGCAGCTGTGCCGGCCATGACGATCTCCCCCTGTCGAAACATGTCCGCATTAACGGTCTGATTTGCCGCTCCGCAGGTTCCGTGGATTGCCACCACCCCGCAGACTGTCGCCGCCATAAGACACATTGAAAATATTTTTCTCACTACTCTCCTCCTTTTCTGCGTTGCAGAAAAATCGCGGAGTCTGCCGCAACCCTAGCAGGCATTACTCCACACTGTTTTTGACTCCCTCTTGCCTCATGTCATTACTTCATAATCCTGCAAACTAACAGCAATTTCCCTGCCAGATAGTTTTTCCCACTGCCAGGAATATCATAAACCTTTTATTACCATGCTGCTTCGATTTATTGTCAGACGCGACTGATGCCTGGCATTCCATACCTTCTACTGTAAAAAAAATTACATCCCTTTATCTGCGGGCAAGTGCTGAATATTCTTTTGCATACAAAATATGCAAAAAAAAGCTGAATGCCGGCATGTTACAACATGCGTTACTCGGGGTATCTCCGCGTTCAAAAAATAAACTTTACAATTCTTAACAACAGATTCTAACATGCCCCATTATAATAAAATGTTTACTGAATCTTATGCAGGAGAATAAAATGCTGACCATGAACCGGATACTGGTGATTGATGATGACACGGAGTTGTGCGAGTTACTCATTGACTATCTGCAGCCGGAAGGGTTTGCCGTGTCGGTAATGCACCAGGCCCAGGAGGGGCTTGACTGCGCCCTGTCCGGCGAACATGACATGGTGGTGCTCGACGTGATGCTGCCCGGCATGAGCGGTTTTGAGGTCCTGCGCCACATCCGCGCCGGCTCGACTGTGCCGGTGCTCATGCTCACCGCCCGCGGAGAAGAGATTGACCGCATCATCGGCCTGGAAATGGGGGCTGACGATTATCTGCCCAAACCCTTCAACCCCCGTGAACTGCTGGCCAGAATCCGGGCCATCCAACGCCGCAGCGAAACCAGCCTTCTCGAAGCCGGGCAGCAGAGCCGGGCCGAGAAGTTGACCGTCGGCGATATCAACCTTGATCCCGGCGCCCGATCCGTTGTCAAGAACGGCGGAAACGTCGAGCTGACCACCGTTGAATTTTCCCTGCTGCACGAACTGTTGAAAACAGCCGGCCAGGTTGTCAGCCGCGAGGAACTCACCGAAAAAGTGCTGGACAGAAAACTTTCCACCTTTGACCGCAGCATTGACGTGCATGTCAGCAGTCTGCGCAAAAAACTGGGCCATGAGGTCAAGGGCAGGGAAAGGATCAAGACTATACGCGGCGTGGGCTACCTTTATACCCAATCCGCCTCATAAACCTTTGCCACTGCCGCCCCAGGGAGATCATGCGCAGTTTATTTCTTAAAATATTCTTCAGTTTCTGGCTGACTATCGTGCTGATGGGCGTGCCGTTTTATTTCGTGGGCCTGAAAAATCGGCCGGAACATCCCTACCCCGGCATGCGCGATTTCAGCATGCAGGCCATGGCTAAGTATGGTGACGAAGCCCTTGCCGCCTGGCGGAAAGGCGGACCGGAAGGCCTGCGTGCCTATGTGGAACAAATCGAGGAACAATCCGGCATCAGCCTCTATCTCTTTGCCGGCCGGACAAACGCTCTTTCCGGTCGGCAGGCACCCCCCGAGGCCAAGGATACCGCAGTCCGGGTCATGTCCGGCTGAGATTTTTATTAGCTAGGCAAGACACCAGCTGTAAAGCCTCATCCAGCCTAGCTTTGGGGCGTTGGTAAATTTTTCGCGTGTGTCTACACTATTGCAGTACTTTTCGGTGTGTGTTTTATGCCAAAAACCCTTGCCG
>JAHIVT010000033.1 GCA_018816555.1 Pseudomonadota bacterium | reverse complement strand
TCAGTTCAGGGTCGTCAACCATATCGCACTTGTTCAGGAAGACAACCATAGCTGGTACGCCAACCTGACGGGCAAGCAGGATATGCTCACGGGTCTGGGGCATGGGGCCGTCATCTGCGCCAACCACCAGAATCGCGCCGTCCATCTGCGCCGCACCGGTGATCATATTCTTGATGTAGTCAGCATGGCCGGGGCAGTCCACATGGGCATAATGACGATTTTTCGACTCATACTCCACATGGGCCGTGGCGATGGTGATGCCACGCTCTTTTTCTTCCGGGGCCTTGTCTATCTCGCTGAAGTCTGTCTTCTTAGCCCATCCTTTGGTGGCCAGAACCTGGGTGATTGCTGCTGTCAACGTGGTCTTGCCGTGGTCTATATGACCTATTGTGCCAATATTCACATGGGGTTTAGTGCGTTGAAACTTTTCCTTTGCCATGTCCTAGCTCCTCAGACTGATTTTATTTTTTATGTGACAGGCCCGAATTAAATTAGCCGTTTCATTGGAGCTCACGACCAGGATCGAACTGGTGACCTCTTCCTTACCAAGGAAGTGCTCTACCGACTGAGCTACGTGAGCGTTAAGAAATATCAATATCCAGTTTTACAGCTATATATATAACATCGGCAGGAAATGGAGCGGGAAACGGGTCTCGAACCCGCAACCCTCAGCTTGGAAGGCTGATGCTCTACCAATTGAGCTATTCCCGCTGCAATCACGCCGGATTCCACAGAGAGAGAGAGCTCCCTGCGTTCAAGGCAGACTTAACAACCAGTAAAAAAATGGTGGAGGGGGGAGGATTCGAACCTCCGAAGGCGTCGCCGACAGATTTACAGTCTGTTCCCTTTAGCCACTCGGGAACCCCTCCAAAATAAAAACACAGGTAAATTAAGTTTGTTATAAAAACAACTGCACAATTTTTATGATGCGCAGCATATAATCTTACGTCGCCTGGAGCTGGCGATGGGACTCGAACCCGCAACCTGCTGATTACAAATCAGCTGCTCTACCAATTGAGCTACGCCAGCGGTATTAAACCGAAGCACCGTAATCGCTTCAAAGGTAAAAATCAACCTTTTTTTTAATCAGAAATAAAACCATATCTGAAAAACGGCTACCGAACTTATCCATTTTACGATATTTTTTTTATAATTCCCTTTTCAGAAATCATAAAAATTTTATCTCTGAAGCGAAGCAATTACGGTGCAGTGATTTACTCAAATATCCGACTGCCGAACAACAATCAGTTCAAAAACTCCACTCCTTCTTACTTTTTGACATACTCACTTTCACGGTAAATCTGAAAGGCCATGGCAAAGGTTCTGTAAACCATATGGGCGAACTTGGTATATGGCATATAGAGGAAAAGCATGAACACTGATACCAGATGCAGGTAGTAAAAGAAATATGCAAGAACCGGCACGCCGACAAGACGTGCAAGTTCAGCACTGAGGCCGGTTACACCAACTGCCATGATCTCATAAATAAGGAACCAGTCATAATACGTTGCCGTTGCACCTGATTCCGATTCCGAAGCAGAACGGTTGGACCACAGAACGCCCACACCAAATATCAGGGCAAGGGCTGCAACGTTGGCAAGCATCTTCACCGGGTTCAGCATGCTTATCGGACCATGCAGCTGGGGGAAGAATATTCCCAATACGTCCTGGGTAAAGGCACTGTATGCCGTGACAATGAAAAGAGCAATAAATGACAGCAGCAGCGGAAGATGTCCGATAACCCGATTCTTGTTTGTACCGCACTCGTTAAAACGCTTGTGGACAAGGATCTCCTTTACCGCCGGAACGAGGAATTGCTGAATAAACTGCGGTATCGAGGGACGAAAATCCGCATTGACTTTATAGTTTTTTTCCATATCTTTCCACATGGTCGACACGCCGCGATAGGCGGAATAGCAGGCCAGGAAAAAAGCAGGAACCATAATAATATCGATAAAGGCAACATTTTTGGTCAACCACCGCCAGTCCCAGTGACCGAAGAAATGGCCGAAACCATATCTGGCCAGGTCCTCAGATGACGGAATATGCATTCCTCCTGAGATGAACCACATAACGAGCACAATCACGGCTGGCATACCTATGGTCAGCGGCAGATTTTTTGAACTGCTCACCATTTTGGCCAGTCCCGAGGGAAAGCCGTAATGGGTATAGGCGTATGCGCGAATTGCGCCAAGCACGTCACCAGGTTTCGCACCGCGGGGGCAGAAAGCGCTACAATCACCGCACTGATGACAGAGCATGACGTCAGGGTCAGCAACCAGCTTGTCCTTAAGGCCCCATTGCGCCCAAATCATCTCTTTACGAGGAAAAGGCTTTTTATCTGAGGAAAGCGGGCAAACCACAGAGCATGTAGCGCATTGATAGCATTTCTTCAATGTATCGCCACCAGCACTTTTCATATACTTTATGAAGTCTAAATCAGGATTCACCTTCATTTCTCTTTCTCCTTTCTTGGTTATTGAGAAATAACCGACACCGAAAAACCGGCATAGAAACTGCTCACACCGGAAAATTTATTAATATAAAAGTCGTTTGGCAGTAAATCCTTACTGCCAAACGACTGATAAAGCAAGAAATTAGAAACCTTTAAAGGGACTCGGTCCGAGATCGATGATTGACTGAACAAAGTCTTCGAGGATCTGCGGGACCTTGTCGTAGTCGGTAATGGCAATCTGCTCCATTGCGCAACGCTCCTTCTCAAGACCAAGGGAGGAAAGGGTCTCACCGATATTCGCCATACGTTTATCGGCGATTTCACTACCCTTGACAAAATGGCACTGGTAATCGTCGCCATATTTACAGCCAAGGAGAATCGCTCCGTCCATACCGGCTGAAAGCGCATCTTTAACCCAGGCCATATTGACCGATCCAAGGCAGCGAACGGGGATAAAACGAATAAGAGAATTAAGAGGATGCTTCCTCATGGCGGCCATATCAAGGGCGGGATAGGCATCATTCTCGCAGACAAGGGCAAGAATGCGCAGCTTATCCTCATCGTCATCAGGCACCTCGATTGCCTTGATCATGGAACCGATCATATCGATATTGTAGTTCTTGAAACCGATGATACGCTCAGGACATGCACCCATACAGGTACCGCAGCGACGGCAACGGGTGGGGTTGGGTTGCGGTGTACCCTTCTCATCGTCATCAAGGGCGCCAAAGGGACATTCCTCCGTACAGCGTTTGCACTGTGTACATCTCTGGAAGAAAAACTCCGGATAGGTCTGATCACCTGAACGGGGATGCACGGCAACACCGCGATCTGCACATTCCATCGCCTGAATGGCCTTCAATGCAGCACCGGTTGCATCATCCACCGTCTCCTCCATGGTCATGGCCTTGCGCACGCCACCACAGGTGTAAATACCTGTACGACGGGTTTCATACGGGAAACAGATGAAGTGGGAGTCGGAATAACCGTCAAACAGGTCAAGATCAAGGAATGCCGGACCCTGACGATAGGCCAGATTGATGGAGTTCTCATATTTGGTGGTCGGCTCCATACCGGCGGCAAGGACAACCAGATCAACATCGAGATCAAGATCCTCACCGAGTAAGGTATCTTTGGCATGAACAACGCAACCGCTGTCTGAAGCCTCAACCTTGGTGACCGAGGCCTTGGTCAGGAAGATGCCGTCATCCTGCTGGATGCCCTTGTAAAACATCTCCGCGTTGCCCGGAGTTCTCATGTGCTGATAGAGAATGTAGGCCTTGGCGTCGCTGTTGGCATCACGCACATATTTAGCCTGCTTCAAGGCGACCATGCTGGTGACCGAGTTGCAGTAGGGGAAGTCCATATCATGCTCTTCACCGCCAGGGCTCTGGACAAAGGCTACTGACTTGATGCCGCCGATCTTGCCATCCTTCACCATCTTCTCAAATTCGGCGTTGGTCACAACCTTGTCGCTGGTGCCGTAGCCAAGATGCTCATAACCGCTCACATCCGCAGGAACCCAGCCGGTGGCCAGAATAACCGCACCGTATTTCTCGGCATCCGGATTTTGAGCCATGTAGTTCTGCATACCGGCGTTAGGGTCTTCCATCTGGCCTTTAGCAATACGATCCTGATCGTCCACGCCAACCTTGGCAGGGGCATCCCATTCGGTTTTGGTGCCGGGGGTCTTGAATGTCACGGAAAAATTTCCAGGAGCGCCGCCGATACGGGCAACTTCAGTGGATTTTTTCACGCTGATCTTGGCATCAGATTCGACTTCAGCAACCAGAGCACCAATGGTCGGTTCTTCAAGGTTTGCATAGGGTGCTTTGCTCGGGAACTGTTTGGTCCAGCCCAGTGCCTTGCCGCCAAGCACACCGCTTTTCTCGACAATCGTAACCTCATAACCGGCTTTGGCTGCCTCTTTTGCAGCGGTAAGACCGGCAATACCACCACCCATAACCAGAATCTTTTTGGTCATGGTTTCAAGCTTGAAGGGCTCCGGCATATCGGTCTTCTTTGCCTGCACGCAAGCCATGCGCACATAATCCTGCGCCAGCTCTGTGTAGTATTCCTTAATTGTGTCTTCATCCTTTTTATCTGACGGCTGTTCTTTACACCAGGCAGCCTGCTCGCGAATATTGCCGCGGATGGTGATCTTGTCATCACCGAAATTAAAAGCATCCTGCATCACACGGGGTGAGCAGGCACAGACAACGACGACATTCACACCATCATTAGCGATATCATCTTCGATCAGCTTACGGCCGGCTGCACCACAAAGGGCCTCATGGGTCTTTGGTTTCATGCCGCTGCCGCTGGCCGCACTGATTAAGGCTTCAACATCAAGAGCCTCACCTATTCCACAACCTGTGCAGATATATGCACCATATTTTTTATCCATTGATCTTCCTCCTACTTAGCTGCTTGAATAGCTTTTAAGGCTGCAGCGGTGGCGCTTTGTGCGCTGGTTACAACATCAGCAGCTTTTTTGGCACATCCGGCTGAAATCATACCTTTGTCAGCATTACTTACAACAAAACCATTGCTGTCAACTTCGAGGCCGAGGCCGGAAGCCTGAGCCTTGATAGCCGGTTCCATACCGGTTGCCAGTATGCAAAGATCAACTTTCTGTTGCACTTTATCTCCGGTAACGGCATTCTCTGCAACGAGTGTCACGCCATCAGCTTCGGGAATGATGTCCGCCACTTTACCCTTGATAAAATGAGTGTTCTTATCCGCCATTAATTTTTCACGGAACTTTTCGTACTTACCCGGGGTGCGCAGATCAATGTAAAAAACATAAATCGGTGCTTCCGGATACCTTTCGCGTATATAGGTTATCTGCTTCATGGTGGCCATGCAGCAGATGTATGAGCAGAATTCAAGATGATTTTCATCACGGCTGCCGGCGCACTGAACAAAGCCGAAGGACTTCGGTTCCACGTTGTCACCGGGGCGGAGAATCTGACCGTTGGTCGGTCCGTTGGGAGCCGCCAGTCTTTCCATCTGCATATTGGTGATAATGGCATTGCTCTGACCATATTTGAGATTGGTCATCTTAGTCGGATCATAAGGATTCCAGCCTGTGGCCCAGATAACGGAGGCAACATTTAAGGTAAATGTTTTCGCTTCCATTTCCGTATCGATGGCATCATACTTACAGGAATCCTTGATCTTCTGCAGGGTATCCCTGCTGCAGGCGTTTTTGTCCAGAACGTATTTCATGGGGAAAGACATTTCATGGGGACGATAAACCGCCTTTGTTTTGCCCAGTCCGAAGTTAAAGTCATCAACCCGCTCATCACTGCAAGCTTCCACACAGGCACCGCATCCCGTACAGTTATTGTTGACATAGCGAGGTAAAGTCTCACAGGTAACTTCGTAGCTGCCTTTGGACCCGGAAACACTTTTCACCTGGGTCATTGTGTACATGCGAATTTTACGGTTGTTTTGAACTCTCTTGAAATTGATTTCAAGACCGCAAGACGGCGGACACAATTTGGGAAAATACTGATTGAGCTGGGCAACCCGGCCTCCCAGATATGGGTTTTTTTCAATCAGAAAGACATCTTTCCCAACCTCTGCGGCTTCCAGGGCAGCAGTTAAACCGCTGATGCCACCACCAACGACCAGCACTGCTCCTGCTCCAGATGCACTCTGTTCTGTCATGCCACTCCTCCATTTTTAGGGGTTATGTTAGAAAGTTTTTTAAATGTTAAGTTTTCCGCTTTAATGACATCGTGAAAAATCTTTGCAAGAAGCCCAAAAGGGCCTTAAAACTGAAAACTTAGCACTTAAACAAATTGTGGTTTCATCATTTACCAGAAAGTTTTAGTCAAATCAACCTAACATGGCGGGCAATTGATTTTTTCTTCTCTTTCCCGCCCTCCATACTAAAATCTCCAGGCACCTGTGCAGGTACCTGGAGATTTATAGTGTTAAGACTGAAAGCTATTAACTAATATTAAATCCAGGGCTCAGTCTCAATGATGTTGATGCATTTAACCTTCTCGCAAAGCCACTCTTTGGTTTCAGGATTAAAGGTGGAGTTTACGAAACATTTCCAGTTCTCGTCATCACAGGTCGGGAAGTCAGATCTGTAGTAGAAGCCCGGGTAACGGCTTTCTTTACGGAACTCGATGTGGCGGATATGAGCCTCTACACACCAAATGCGGTGGTAGTTTTCCCAGGCGCGCATCAGCTCATGGAGGTCACCGGCTGCCATCAGTTCTGAATCTTCACGCATCATTTTGAGAAGATCGAGGCAGATACCCAACAGCTTGCCTGAGGTCATGTAATAGGTAGCAACACCACCGCCGTACTCGTCGGTAGCTTTCATGAGTCTCATCATCATACCGGCAGGCTTGCAGTAGTTGGGGTTAACGTTAGCAGCGGTGGTTGCACCAACATGCTGCATATACAGTTTAACCGGGGCGTAGATCTCGTCAGCCAGTTCCTGCGGGGTCTGTTTCAGTTCAGGTTTGAAGCTGGCGTTGTCACGGCAGAATTTAACCATCTGCTTGGCAACGATACGACCCTCAGCATGGGAACCTGAGGAGAATTTATGTCCGGAAGCGCCAACGCCGTCACCGGCTGTGAAGAGACCGTCAACTGTGGTCATCCTGTTGTAGCCCCATTTGTACTGATGTGCGCGAGTACCTTCAACGGTGGGTACCCAGGCTTCGTTCGGACCGGAGGTCCAGATACCGCAGCAGCCGGAGTGTGAACCCAGCATGTAGGGTTCGGTCGGCATAATCTCGGAACCAGTTTTTTCCGGCTCGATGTTGGCACCGGCCCACAGACCTGCCTGACCTACTGACATGTCAAGGAAGTCTTCCCAAGCCTCGGACTCGAGGTGTTTCCAGTATTTTTTAACTGCTTTCTCATCCATACCGGCTGCGCGTTTTGCATCCAGGAATGCGTTCAGAGCAACGTCGGTAGCCATGTAAATCGGGCCACGGCCGGCTTTCAGCTCGTTCAGCATGAGGTGGTTACGCAGACAGGTGGGGGTTACAGCAGATGCGCCGTAAGGCATGAATTTTTCAAGCTCATCTTTAACTGCCGGGCTGTTTGCATAGAACTCACCAAGGCCGTTCTGTACTTTGGCTTTGAAGAGCAGGAACCATGCACCAACCGGACCATAACCGTCTTTGAAACGAGCAGGGGTGAAGCGGTTTTCCATCATGGTCAGGGTAGCACCAACCTGAGCACACATGGTGTAGGTTGAACCTGCGTTCCATACTGGGTACCAGGCGCGGCCTTTACCCTCACCGGTTGACCGGGGACGGAAGATATTTACAGCACCGCCGCAAGCTACGAGAGCGGTTTTGCATTTGAAGACGTGAACTTTGTTTTCACGGGTTGAGAAACCAACCGCACCGGCGATCTGATTCGGTTTGTTTTTGTCGAGCAGCATCTTAACGATGAAAATACGCTCAAGGCAGTTTGCCTCACCGAGTGCGCTCTTGGCAGGCTCAGCGACGATACACTTGTAGGACTCACCGTTGATCATGATCTGCCATTTTCCTGTTCGAACAGGCTCACCGCCATCGCGCAGGGTAGCAGCAGGCTGTGCACCGTCAAGGGTTTCACCGTTTGCATCTTTCTTCCAGATGGGCAGGCCCCATTCCTCAAACAGCTTAACAGACTCATCAACGTGACGGCCGAGGTCATAAATCAGGTCTTCACGAACAACACCCATCAGGTCGTTACGTACCATCTTTACATAATTCTCAATGGGGTTGCTGCCAATGTAAGTGTTGATCGCGGACAGACCCTGAGCAACAGCACCGGAACGCTCCATGGAAGCCTTGTCAACCAGGATGATCTTCATGTCGGCAGGCGCCCATTTTTTGATCTCGAAAGCGGTACCGCAGGCGGCCATACCGCCACCAACGATTAAGCAATCACACTCATGCTCCTTGATTTCCGGATTAGCAACGGCATCCAGTTCGCCAAGTGGTTTATTAGGTAATGCCATATTATATCTCCTTAAATATTCTCTTAAGTTAAGAATGAACCGTTAAAGACACTAATTACTTAGCAAGCTTGGTCGGTGCGGGCAGATTGGATTCGAGGAGCAGACACTCATCGTCCAGATTTGCACCTGTCTGTCCAAGGTATGCATTAGCAGCACCCTCAGCTGTTGTCCGGATGGGGAATTTGAAGCGTTTCAAGTTGCCATTCCGGAATTTAACGGTCCACATGATGGAGTCGGAGCTTCTCATCGGATGAACCTGGCCGCCCATCGGTACGAAGTCATCATAACCGCGTACGAAGATAGCGCCCTGAGGACAGATCTTTACACATGAATAGCATTCCCAGCATGCATCAGGCTCCTGATTGTAGGCCCGCATTTCCTCTTTGTTGAGAACCATCAGGTCGTTGGGGCAGATGTACATACATGCTGTTTTGTCGCCACCCTTGCAACCATCACATTTGGAAGGATCTACATAGCTTGGCATTAAATTACCTCCTCAATTGGGTTGAATAGTTTGATTCCACTAAATGCGAAATCGTTTTTCCTTGTTTATTCGCTTGACTTAAATCGTATCGAGCAATTGACAAAAAAATGAGGGGTCACTCATTTTCTGACCATATGTTCTATAAATTTTCAGCTTGTAAATGTCAAGAAAAAAAGTTTCCCGAGAAAGTCACTTTTTATCATAACTTTACTCCCATTTTTTTTTGGGTTTGACAAGCATCCCCGCGATGATTAAGTTGCAGCCACGCAAATACCATATTTAACTGCTACATGGCATAAAATAATAATGAGGAAATCGATGGCAGAGAAAGAAAAAACTCTTTTCGGATACGATAAAAATCCCAGCAACGTCCTTCCGCAGAAATACACCTTGGACAGTAAAATAAAATTCCGCTGTCACCCGGGTGTTTCCTGCTTCACCGCCTGCTGCGGCAATATCAATATTATACTTACCCCCTTTGACATTCTGCGTTTGAGAAAATATCTCAACCTGCCGGCAGCTGAATTCCTGCTCAGATTTACCACGCCGATATTCATCGAAAAAACAGATATGCCCGGCGTTAAAATTCATCTTGACGAAAACGGCCGCTGTCCCTTTGTCACAGATGAAGGATGCACCATTTATCCGGAACGCCCTTCCGCCTGCCGCTATTATCCAGTGGGCATGGCAAATTTTCATGAAGGCGGCCAGGAAGGGGTTGATTCGGAACAGTTCTTCTTTCTCGTCAAGGAACCGCACTGCAAGGGACACGAGGAGGACAAAACGTGGACCATCAGGGAATGGCGGGCCGATCAGGGGGTTGACCTGTGCGATGAAATGAACAGGGAGTGGCTTGAACTTGTCATGCGCCGCAAGTCGTTCGGTTTCCAGGCATCGCTCAGCGAGCAGGCAAAAAAAATGTTCTTCATGGTCAGCACCGACCTGGATAAATTCAAGGATTTTATTTTCACCAGTTCCTTCCTCGACATCTATGACATTGATCAGGAGACCCTGGATAAAATCAAGGAAGACGATATTGCCCTGCTGCGCTTCTCCTATAAATACCTGGCATCTTCGCTCTTCGGCACCCCGGACCTCAAGATCAAAGAGGAAAAGATCAAAGCCAAGGCCGCTGAATTGGATACTAAACGCAGCAGCAAAGAGGAAGAGGCGATCAGAACCTATGAAGAGCTCAAGGCGGAGCGTGACCGCATGCTGGCCGAAAAGCAGGCGAGAAAATAAAACTGATTCGCCTGGCAACACGATAATTCTAGGCCACGGAGTCAGGCTCCGTGGCCTTTTTTTTGGTTAACACATCAAGGATTCGCCTGCTCCCCATCCGGCACGGGTTTCCCCTCCAGCCGCTTCTGCAAATCAATTTTTTTCACCAGACGCGCCACGGCGGGGGGTACCAGACCCTCCCACTGCTCCCCATGCATCATCTTTTGCCTGATTTCCGTTGACGAAAGACCTTTCCCTGAACGGGGCCTGCGCCACAGGATCTCCGTGGCAAGCCCCATGGCGTTAAACAGCCGCAGTTTCTTTTCTCCCCAGTCGTCGTATATGGTCAAAAAAAATGTGGCCTGCATGGGCAGATAATAATGATACAATTCGGGGAAATTGATGGGAAAGGGCACGATGGAGATCTCGTCGCGCAGTCCCTCATCGGCCAGGGCGTCCCGCACCATGCAGTATCGTTCAAAATAGGTGAAGGGGTTGGCTTCCCTGCTGCTGCGCGCCGGATCAGCGGAATCCCTCTTGGTCAGGGTCGGGTCCGGATTGGTAATTCCCACCACCAGATGCTCGCAGCGTTCTTTGCCGGCCAGCAGATACTTCAAATGGTCATTGTGCAGGAGCTGAAAGCGGCCATGAATCACACCGATTTTATGCATGTTGCGCTCTCTGTTTGATGCGGATGTTCGCGGTCCTAAGGATGTTGTCCAAAAATACAGCAGCCCGTCATTTTCAAATTTTCACGGCCGCGGCTAGTCGAGCAACAGAGGCCTGCGGCTGCCGGGCCAGAACGGCTGATTGCGGGGCGTATCCATCAGCCCCTGCAGCTTTGCCCGGTCAAGCCAGTTGAGCACAAGATACATCAGATCAGACCCCTGCAGCATGCCCAGCGCACCACCGGCACAGCTGACCTCGTCAAAGAGAAAGACATTATCACGGCGAATGCCCTCCCCCACCACGGTAAAGGGAACAGCCTCTCCTGAATGCACCAGAGGCCCGGAACTGGGGGTGGAGTGGTCGGCGGTGACAACCAGAACGATCTCATCAGCCAGCAGTTCTTCAATGACTTTGCCCAGACCGCGATCCAGGGATTCAATGGCCGCCACCTTATTGAAGGGGTCCTTGCTGTGGCCGGCCACATCAGGGGCCTTGGAATGGACGTGGATAAATTCGTAATCCGCTGCCTTGCGGCGGGCCAGCCGCAGCCTCTCAGCCAAGTCATGGCCGGGGTCTGCGGTATCCGGAACCTTTTCCGAGTCCATACCGATAAAAGAAGCCAGCCCCCAGTACATGAGGCCGGAGGAAATGGAAAGCCCCTGCATGCCCCAACGCTTACTAAATGAATCCACCTGCCGCCACCGGCCGGCCCGCTGGGTGACGACCCCGTTGATCTCTGGCTCTCCCCTTTTCCTTCTCTTTGTATTGATCGGATGCGCGGCGAGCTGTTCATGACACCAGACCAGGTAGGCTTTCAGGGCTGCGGCCGTCTCCCGGGCACTCGCATCGCCACCGGCATCCTGCCACGGTTCGACTTCAACCAGTGGCGTTGCCGTCTCCAGGGGATCGGAATCGGTGATGGCAGGGGAAACCGCCCCCTTCATGGTGACGATGCCATCAAGACCATGGGTGCGATCATACCTTACGGCAATCTCTCCTTTAATATATGATGCAACCAGCCGGGCGAGAGCCTCTTGCTCATCCACTTCGGCCTTGGGCCGGTGCCTGATGAGCTGCAGCGTGTTCCCCTGTCTTTTGAGACTGACAAAATGGGCAAGCAGGGCCACATCTTCCCGGCCCGGAGCAAGACCTGCTCCCGCCGCCTCCAGATAGCCGCGGCCCGGAAACTCCGCCTGCTCAAAGCCGAACATGGCAAAATGGGCATTTTCACTGGGCAGGGCAAGTCCCGGACGAATCGCCTGGAAGAGCCCGTTTGACCCCATGGAGGCAAGGCGATCCAGATGGGGGGTTGCGGCTGCCTGCAAGGGGGTTTTTCCCTGCAGGCTCGCGTAGGCCCGGTCACCCAGGCCGTCAAGAAGGACCAATATACAACAGCGCGGCATTGTTTCTTTCTCCTGGGGTGTTGAGTTACATATTGGTATTGAGTTGGGAATCAGGTGATGGAGGGGCTGTTCGCGAACCGCCCTCCTCTCTTTAACCTGCCGCTTGTTTGCAATTAATTATCAATATAGCAAATGCCGATCGCAGCATTAAAAAATATCAAAACAAACAATTGGACACCTGACTCATTTACCGGCATTATTGGCTTCATGAAATTTGATCTCCATGTACATACCAGCATCTCTCCCTGCAGTCAATTGCCTTTAGAGGATATCATCGCCCAGGCAAAAGAGCGGGGTCTGTCAGGGGTCTGCATCACTGACCACGACACCATGGATGTGCGTCACTTCCTGCGGGAAGGAGTGCAGGACAATGGCCTTTGTGTCATTTTCGGCATGGAGTATGCCACCAGCGAGGGCGACTTTCTCCTCTTCGGCCCCTATGAACAGCTGCAATCCGGCCTTACCGCCCCCGATCTGCTACGCCATGTGGAACTTACCGGTGGTGTTGCCGTGGCCGCCCACCCCTTCCGCTCCAACCGCCCCACCCGGGAATATCTGGTTGACCATGGTTTATGCAGCATCGTTGAAGGAATCAACGGCCGCAATCACCAACACGAGAACGACTGTGTCGTAAGCTGGCGAGACCGTTACGGCGTCAAGCAGGTCGGTGGTTCCGACGCCCACACGCTGGAGGAACTCGGCCTGGTGACCACCCGTTTTCACCATCCGATCCGCAATCGGGCGGAACTGATCCAGGCCCTGAAAATGGACAGCTACGCACCGGAAAGAAACTGATTTCCCTGCCAACTTTCTCTGTTTCCGCCTCTCCCACTCACTCCCTCAAGTTGACATACCGGTGCCACTGGTATATGGTATTGGCAATCGTACTCACCATTCCCTGACGACACAGCCGTTGCAAAAAACAACTGTACCATATCAATACTGTGAACGGCATAAGGGGTCATAACCAAATCGTTAGAGATATAAAGGTTATTGCGCAACGTCCCCTGAGTTGTCCCTAAACCTGTTATGAGAAAATGATTGTATCCATTGGCGAAATTGTTTGGGATATCATAACTGACAAAAAACTTCTGGGTGGCGCTCCGTTAAATGTCGCCTACCACCTCTCCTCATTCGGCCTTGAGGTTCGCCTGATCGGCCGGATCGGCACCGATGACCTGTCGGATCTCACCCTGCAGCACATTGCCGACATCGGTCTGTCAGTTGATGACATCCAGCGGGACAACGAACTGCCCACCGGCCGAGTTATGGTTACCTTCGGCAAAAATAACGAACCGTCCTTTGATATTCTCGCTCCGGCAGCGTGGGACGCCATCGAGGCGGATCCCTTTTTACGCAACGCTCCCCAGCCTTTTCATCTGGTTTTCGGCACCCTGGCCCAACGATTCGAGCCGAGCCGCAAGGCTATACGCGCCCTGTGGGACAAAGCCGAGCTGCTGTTTTACGATGTTAACCTGCGCCCGCCCTTTACCCCGCCGGAGGTGGTGCTTGACTCCCTTGCCGCAACAGACGTGGTCAAACTCAATGATGACGAACTCCAGCAGGTTGCCGACTGGTCAGGTATTGCAGCCGGCCCAATGATCCAAAGAGCTCGCGATCTCTGCCAACGGTGGCAACTCCTCTGCCTTGCCGTAACCCGCGGACCGGGCGGTGCATTGCTTGTCACAAAAGAGGGTGTATTTGAGCATGCCGGCTTTCCGGTAAAGGTGGCCGATACCGTGGGGGCCGGCGATGCCTTTTTTGCCACCCTGATTGAAGGAATTATCCACAAAAGGCCCTGGCCGGAATGCCTGGCAAGGGCCAACAAAAGAGGCTCCTATGTGGCGGGCCAACCGGGGGCCACACCGCCCATGCTGGATTTTGTTTTTTAACAGACATGTGACATAACACCAGGAGAGGTGTGAACAGGTGCTTTCCTCTCTTTCCCCGGTCATTTATCAACTTCAGTTTGCAGGAACCCCATGAAAAAACCAGGACTTTACATACAGCTCTTCAGCATCCATGGTCTTATCCGGGGCGAATCACCCCAACTGGGCTATGACGCTGACACCGGCGGTCAAGTGAAATATGTGCTGGAGCTGGCCCGCGCCCTGGCTGCCCAGCCTGATGTCGATCAGGTTGATCTGGTCACTCGGCTGATCGAAGATAAGAATCTTTCCCCCGCCTATTCCGCCCCCGTGGAACAGATCAGTGCCAAGGCACGTATCATTCGCATCCAGTGCGGCGGCAAAAAATATATCCGCAAGGAACTCCTCTGGCCCCATCTTGATGAATTTATTGACAAGACATTAAAACTGATCAAGGCCCAGGGCCGCATCCCGGACATCTTCCACGGCCATTACGCGGACGCGGGCTATGTGGCCATGGAACTGGCCGCAGCCTTTGACGCCCCTTTCCTCTTCACCGGCCACTCCCTGGGACGTAACAAGAAGGACAAACTGCTGGAAAGCGGTCAGTCCCTCGCTGAGATCAATAAACGCTACAAGATCGACCACCGCATCAGCGTGGAAGAGGACATCATTAAAAAGGCGAATCTGATTATTACCAGCACCAGCCAGGAGATTGAAAAACAGTACGGTCTCTATGACAATGCCCCATTGCAGCAATACACCGTCATACCTCCCGGTATTGACCTGGAAACCTTTTACCCCTATTACCACAGCCACATGGCCCCGCACGACAACAATGAGTCGGCCAAGCAGATCAGGATGACCCTGCAGCGGGAACTGCAGCGCTTCTGGAGCAAGCCGGAAAAGCCCTTTATTCTTGCCCTCTGCCGACCGGACCAGCGCAAAAATATCGCCGGCCTGATCGAGGCATACGGCACGGATAACGATCTGCGCGCCATGGCCAACCTGGCTATTTTTGCAGGTATCCGTAAGGATATCAGCGACATGGAAGACAATGAGCGCAATGTGCTCACCGATATGCTGCTCAAAATGGACTATTATGACCTGTACGGCAAACTGGCCATCCCCAAAAAACATGATTTCGCCACTGAAGTACCGGAACTTTACCGCCTGTGCGCCGACAGTGGCGGGGTTTTTGTCAATCCCGCCATGGTGGAGCCTTTCGGCATCACCATCATCGAGGCTTCCGCCTGCGGCCTGCCCATCATCGCCACCAATGACGGGGGGCCTGTTGACATCGTGGCCAACTGCCACAACGGCATCCTGGTGGATGTGGACAGTTCCAAGACAATCGGCGCAGCCATCAGGGAGATGCTGGTTGATCATGAGAAATGGGAATCCTATTCCCGCAACGGCATCAACGGGGTCCGCAGCCATTACGCCTGGGAATCCCACTGCCAACGCACGGTGGACTGCATGAAAAAGCTGCTGCCCCAGAAGTTTCATCATAAAAATTCAGCCCCTACCGTCGCTGACCGTTCATCCTTCGGCGCCCGGCTGACCCCTTTGAAAAAAATGCTGATCACCGATATCGACAACACCCTGGTGGGCGACCGGGATCGGCTGGCCGACCTGCTTGACCTGCTGCACAACAACCGGGATAAGATCGGCTGGGGGGTGGCCACCGGCCGCAGCCTGGAT
Organism: Pseudomonadota bacterium; assembly: GCA_018816555.1. Taxonomy (GTDB): domain Bacteria; phylum Desulfobacterota; class Desulfobulbia; order Desulfobulbales; family SURF-16; genus SURF-16. The sequence goes on along the minus strand of JAHIVT010000033.1, from coordinate 3,070 downwards.
ATGACCCTGGATATCATGACCGAACAGAATATTCCCATCCCCGACATCCTCATCTGTTCAGTGGGCACGGAAATCTATTACGGCCCCGACCTGCGCATCGACAAAGGCTGGCAGCAGCATCTCAACCACCGCTGGCGGCCCGAAGAGATCAAAAGGGAGCTTGCCGGCCTTGACTTTCTCTCATCCCAGGGCGCCGAAGGCCAGCGCCGCTTCAAGATCAGCTACTTCATGCAGGACGACAAGGAGCTGCTGAACAAGGTTATCCGCACCCTGCGGGATGCCAGGCTGCGCTGCAAGGTTATTTACTCCCACGGCCAGTTCCTTGACATCCTTCCCCACCGGGCCGCCAAGGGCAAGGCCATCAGCTATATCAAATACAAATGGGATATCTTCCCGGCAAATGTCATGGTGGCAGGGGACTCAGGCAATGACGAGGATATGCTGCGCAGCAGGTCCTGCGGACTGGTGGTGGGCAACCACAGCAAGGAACTGGAACATTTGAAGGGTAGGCGGGGTATCTTCTTCAGCAAACACAAATACGCCGGCGGCATCATCGACGGCTTGATTCACTACAAATTCCTCTGAGTTCTGCCTTCCGGCACGCAACGATTTAACCGGCGAGGACAAACTCGACAAAAGGCGCGGAAATGCATTTCTGCCATGGCTGTCCGGGATACTGCTGCTACAAAGCAGATGGCGCCTACCTGCTGATCACCGCCCGGGACATTAACCGATTGGCCCGTTTTTTTGGCATTACCGATGGCGCTGTCCGCAGGCAGTACATGGCAAACCGATATTCTCTGCGGGTAAGGGAAGACCGGTCTTGCATTTTTTTTGTGCAGGGCAAAACCATGGAGCGTTGTTCTGTATACGCAGCCAGGCCTGTTCAGTGCCGCAGCTTTCCCCATGGGCAGCCCTGCCCTTACCTTACAACCGCAACCTGCCTGCCCCAACCCACCCTTTCTCCTGATGATCTGAAATAATTACCGGCAATCACTTAACGCCCACTGTTGCCGCAAGCTTCTTATACTGCAGGTTATAGAACATCTCGAGATAACGCCGGGTTTCCTGGCGTTCCAGGTTCGTAGCGAATTTCCAGAAGCCGTAGATACAGGAGAGGGAAACGAGCCGGCCGGCATAGAGTTTCCAGGTATATTTCTTCTGCACCCGAGCAAGAGACCCCCGGCAGAGCTGATCCCAGTAATCGGGTTCAGTGGCGCATCTGGCAAAAAAATCCGCCATGATGCCTGCTGACATCTCGCCATGATTGGGATCAATATGGAAGCCGGAGATCCCGTCTTCAATAATTTCCAGCGGCCCGCCATAACGGGTGGCAAAGGTTGGCAGGCCTGAACTCATGGCCTCAATCACCGTCAGTCCGAAGGCCTCAAAGAATGCCGGCTGGACAAAGGCGCCCCGCCGGTCGGCGATGCAGCGATACAGCTCGCCGGTCAGCCTCTTGTCCAGGCGCAGGCCCAGCCAGCGCACCTGCTCATCCAGTCCATGGCGGTCAATCAGTTCATGCATGAGAAGAATCTGATCTCTCTCCTCACTGTCAGAGGAACGGGCGGGATCCACCGTGCCGCCGATCACCAGCAGATTCACCTGTTTGCGCAGATTTTCGCTGCTGCCGTACCAGTCAACGACTCCGGTCAGATTTTTTATTTTGTCCAGCCGGGCCATGGTGAACAGCAGAGGCTTATTCCGGTCGGCCAGCACTCCCCGGCAATCCGGGCCGGCAGTCGCGCCGAAGATCATGCTCTCTATTTCTGCATGAAATTCAGTGAGCCTTCTCTCCTTTTCGAAATAAGGGAAATAGACATTTTCGTCCGCCCCGGGTGAAACAATGTTGAATTTGGGATCAAAGACATCGATGCCGTTGATCACCCGGAAAAGGCCCGGCATGGTGAACGACTCATAACTCTCGTACTGTCCGACAATGGAATCGCTGCCGGCAATTTCCTGATAGGTGCTGGTAATGATGAAATCAGCGGCGTTCATGCCAATGAGGTCAGCGGTGAACTGACAGGAAAAATGATACTTGTCCTCCATCTCGCGCCAGTAGAGGGCGGAAAAGAGATATTTGGTCTTTTCCAGGGCATGGGCGATATTGCACTGGGTGACGCCGAGCTTCTGGGAAAGAAGATAGGCCACCAGGTTGCCGTCCGAATAGTTACCGATGATGAGATCCGGACGGCAGCTCAACTCAGCCTTCATTTCCTCATGCACTTCACTGGCGAACCGTTCAAGATAGGGCCAGATCTCAAAACGGGATATCCAGTGAGGGATCACCTCGCCCTGCTCATTGCGGAACGGCACCCGCAGGATCTGTACGTTTTCCGTACCCTGCACCTTTTCCAGTCGCTGATTACAGGTGGTCTCCCCGGCCTCGGGGATCAGCCGGGTCAGGATGAGTATACGGGGAACAATATCCAGTCCCTGCTCATGGATACGGTTTCTCATCTCCTGCTCCAGGGCGCGGACCTGGTCCAGAATATAGACCACCTGCCCGCCGGTGTCAGGCAGGCCGAGAACATTTTCCTGGCCGAAGTAGCCATGGGGGGACAGGATGACGATATTAAAGATCATGGGAATCCGGCTGAGAAACTTCTCCAGAGCACCGTAGTCCGGTGCTTCGAGTATGTCGGCCAGCAGACTGAAATTCTCCACGATTCTTTGCACCGTCCTGCCCCATCCCGCCTCAAAGCCGAATTTCCTCAACTTCCCTGCCACCTCCGGCCACTCCACCTCTCCGGCATAGCCGCCCAACAGTTCCATGCCCCTGCGCAAAGACTTTTGCAGGGCATCAACACTGGTGATCGTTTTGTTGCTGATCATGAAGGGTATGCCGCGATAGCTGTGCAGACGCAGAAAGGAGAGAAGCAATTCGTCCCCTTTGGCCAGATCATTGGAGAGCCTGGCGCTCAGCCTGAGATTTTTATTAGCTAGGCAAGACACCAGCTGTAAAGCCTCATCCAGCCTAGCTTTGGGGCGTTGGTAAATTTTTCGCGTGTGTCTACACTATTGCAGTACTTTTCGGTGTGTGTTTTATGCCAAAAACCCTTGCCGG
>JAHIVT010000032.1 GCA_018816555.1 Pseudomonadota bacterium | reverse complement strand
TGTTGTGACCCTTCCTGAGGGAGTAGAGATGGTAATGCCCGGTGACAACGTAACCGTAGAGGGCAACCTGATCACCCCGATAGCGATGGAAGTCGGACTTCGTTTTGCGATCCGCGAAGGTGGACGTACAGTGGGTGCCGGTGTAATTAACGAGATTATTGAATAAGGGAATTAGCATGATACAAACACAGAAAATCCGTATCAGGCTGAAAGGCTATGATCATAAACTGTTAGATCAATCTACTCATGAGATAGTAGACACAGCAAAGAGGACGGGTGCAACTATTGCGGGACCGATTCCATTGCCTACATCTATCAACAAGTATTGCGTACTGCGCTCACCTCATGTTGATAAAAAATCCCGTGAGCAGTTTGAAATGCGCACGCATCGCAGATTGCTTGATATATTAGAACCAACTCAGCAGACAATCGACGCCTTAATGAAGCTTGAACTTTCTGCGGGTGTTGATGTGGAAATTAAGCTTTAATTCACATCTTTTTAAGATTTGAATGGATAAGGCAAACGGAAGATCATGCAGATAATGTTTTTTATCGGCTGTTTTTCTGAAAAATAACAAGGATAAGAATCATGCCTAGGACACTTGGTATATTAGGAAAAAAGATTGGGATGACCCGAATCTACACAGAGGTCGGTGATGCTGTTGGCGTAACTGTGGTTGAGGCAGGTCCTTGTGTTGTGCTGCAGAAAAAGACCGAAAGCAAAGAAGGATATAACGCCATCCAGGTTGGTTTCGGTACCAAAAAAGAAACCCGGATCAACAAGCCTATGATGGGCCATTTCAATAGTGCAGGGAAAGGTGGCTTTTATCATGTTAAGGAATTCCGTGTAGCTGATCCGGAGAAATTCGAGCTTGGCCAGCAAATCCTTATCAGTGATCTTTTCAAGATTGGTGATATCGTCGATGTGTCTGGACTTGCTAAGGGCCGCGGTTTCCAGGGTGTTATTAGACGCCATGGATTCAAGGGCGGAGGCAAATCCCACGGTTCAATGTTTCATCGTGCACCTGGATCAATAGGATGCAGTGCCTGGCCCAGCAAAGTTGTGAAAGGCAAAAAGATGCCTGGCCAGATGGGCAACAATCTTGTTACCAAAAAGAATGTGACAATTGTTGATATTCGTGATGCAGAGAATGTCATGGTTATCAAAGGTTCCCTGCCTGGCACGACAAACGAATTGCTTCAGATTTTTACAAAGTAAAAGATAAAGAGGTGCCGGAAAATGGCAGTTACAGGCATAGTTAACATAAAGAATGAAAAAGTGGGAGAAGTGGATTTGAATGACGCGCTGTTCGGCGTCGAAGTAAAACCCTACATTCTCCACGATATCGTCAAAATGCAGTTGGCAAACAAGCGCTCCGGCAATGCATGCACCAAGACCCGTGCTGAGGTTCAAGGCAGCAACGCCAAACCTTGGCGTCAGAAAGGGACCGGTCGTGCACGCTCGGGCAGCAAGCGTTCGCCGGTTTGGCGCGGTGGTGGTACGGCCTTTGGTCCCAAGCCCCGTAGCTACAGCATAAGACTGACCAAGAAGGTGCGCAGACTGGGTTTGAGAATGGCCCTGAGCTCTCGTTTTTCTGAAAAACGTCTTGTGGTGCTGGACAATTTTGACTTGGAAGAAATCAAGACGAAAAATTTTGTCAGTGTGATGGGAACGCTGAATCTTGACAATGCACTTATAGTTATCCCTGAAAATGATGAAAAGCTGGAAAAATCATCACGAAATGCAGTCGGCTACAAGGTGATTCCCACGGCAGGAGTGAATGTATATGATGTGCTTCTGCATAAAAACATAATATTACTCCAGTCTTGTATTGGCCAGCTTGAAGAGAGGTTGCTTTCATGATTGATATCTATAATGTCATAAAGAAACCGTGCCTTACGGAAAAAGGCATGATATTGCAGGAAGAAAACAACCAGGTTGTGATGAAGGTGAATGCAAAGGCTAATAAGATTCAGATCAAAAAGGCCGTTGAACATCTTTTTAACGTCAAGGTTGACAAGGTTCGCACTGCCAATATGCATGGGAAACAGAAACGTATCGGCACCCATTTTGGTCAACGTCCGGATTGGAAGAAAGCTGTTATCACCCTGGCTGAAGGGCATAAGATTGATTTTCTTGAACAGCTGTAATCTTGCTTTACTGCTTATCGTATAATTAAATAATCGGGGTAAGAAATGGCAACAATGAAGACCTATAAACCGACATCACCGGGTAGAAGAAACTATGTTTCGATTATCAATCCGGAACTGTCAAAAACCGGACCTGAAAAAGGTTTGGTTAAACCGCTGCAAAAATCTGGTGGACGTAATAATAATGGACGCATTACCGCCAGACATATAGGTGGAGGCCATAAACGTAAATATAGGGTAATTGATTTCAAGAGGGACAAGGAAAATATTCCTGCCAAGGTAGCAGCAATTGAATATGACCCGAACCGGTCAGCAAATATCGCTCTGCTCTTTTATGCGGATGGAGAGAAGAGATACATTCTCTCTCCTTTAGGCATTAAAGTAGGTGATATTGTCGAGGCTGGGGATAAAGTTGACATCAAGGTCGGCAATTGCCTGCCCATGGCCAATATACCTCTCGGCAGTATTATCCATAACGTTGAAATGCGCATTGGCAAAGGTGCACAGATGGTGCGCAGTGCTGGTGCCTCAGCGCAGTTGATGGCTAAAGAAGGCGATCATGTTCTTGTTAAACTTCCATCCGGTGAGGTTCGCAGATTCCATCGGTTGTGCAGAGCCTGTATCGGACAGATCGGCAACATTGAACATGAGAGCGAAAAAATCGGCAAGGCAGGACGTAATCGTTGGCAAGGCAACAGGCCGAAGGTTCGTGGCGTTGCCATGAACCCGCATGATCATCCCATGGGCGGCGGTGAAGGTAAAAGTTCAGGTGGGCGTCATCCATGTACACCTTGGGGTATTCCGACCAAGGGATACAAGACGAGGAAGAAGAAGCCATCTGATAAGGATATCGTCAAGAAACGGTCATAAAGGGAGATAGAGCATGGGACGGTCAATTAAAAAAGGTCCATTTATTGATGACCATTTAATGAGTAAGGTTGAAAGCGCAAAGGAGACAGGATCCCGCAAGGTTATTAAAACCTGGTCCAGGCGTTCGGATATCCTTCCTGAAATGGTTGGTTTAACCTTTGCTGTTCATAATGGGAAAAAATTTATTCCTATTTTTGTCACAGAAAATATGGTTGGACACAAGTTTGGTGAATTTTCACCGACGCGGACATTTTATAGTCATGCAGGTGACAGGAAAGGCAAAAAGTAATAAGACGGTCACCTGAAAAGGAGTCATTAACCGATGGAAGCAAAGGCTGTTGTAAAAAATATAAGAATATCGCCTCAAAAGGCGCGGCTTGTCGCTGATATGATTCGTGGCAAACAGGTTGATAATGCGCTGAACACCCTGAAATTCACTCCGAAAAAAGGTGCGCGTATTATCCGTAAGGTTGTCGAATCCGCTGTGGCAAATGCCAGCCAGAATGAGGCAATTGATGTTGATACCTTGTTTGTTAAAAAAATATTTATCGATGGCGGACCAATGCTGAAACGTATCCGCCCCAGAGCCATGGGGAGAGCTTCAAGGATATTAAAGAGGTCAAGCCATATTACTGTTGTGCTTGATGAAATGTGATTTGTTGAGTTTTGGCGATTGATACATTTATCAGCCTTACTTTGGTTGTAGAATGAAACATAATTCTTATGTGATGGAGGATGGTTTTGGGCCAGAAAGTTAATCCAATAGGTTTTCGCCTTAATATTGTGCGATCATGGGAATCAACATGGTATGCAGACCGTGATTATGCAAAATATTTACTGGAAGATCAAAAGATCAGAAAGTATTTGAAAAAGAGGCTTTATCATGCCGGCATTTCAAAAATTAATATTGCTCGCACCGGTGAAAAGCTGAAACTGAAACTCCACACAGCAAGGCCTGGTATCGTAATCGGCAAAAAGGGGACAGAAATTGAGGCGCTGAAGAGTGATCTCGATAAACTGACCAACAGGCAGTGTGTGGTAGACATTCAGGAGGTAAGACGTCCTGAAGCTGATGCTCAGCTTGTTGCCGAAAATGTTGCCCTGCAACTCGAAAGACGTATCGCATTTCGCCGGGCAATGAAAAAGGCGGTTAATATCGCCTTGAAGTTCGGCGCAAAAGGTATTAAGATAGCCTGCTCCGGTCGTTTAGGCGGTGCGGAAATGGCGCGCCGGGAGTGGACTCGTGAAGGTCGGGTGCCCCTCCATACACTGCGGGCTGATATAGATTACGGTTTTGCTGAAGCAAGTACTACATATGGCATTATCGGTGTAAAAGTTTGGATCTTTAAGGGCGAAGTTCTTGCTGACTCTGAACAGGTCAGTGAATAAAGGATATTTTGCCTGTTTCCGAAAATAAGGTGCATGCGGCACCTTATTTTATTCAATGTAAATCCAAGCAGATATCATAATGATATCCTTGATATTGATTAAGGTAACGTAGCGATGCTTAGTCCAAAGAAAGTTAAACATAGAAAACAAATGAAGGGCCGCATGAAAGGCACTGCCCTGCGCGGTTCATCTTTGGTTTTTGGTGAGTTCGCGCTGAAAGCTGTCCAGTGCGGTCATATGACTGCTCAGCAGATCGAGGCAGCCCGTATCGCCATTAACAGAACCGTTAAGCGTGGCGGCAAGATGTGGATTCGTATCTTTCCTGACAAGCCTATTACCAAAAAGCCTGCCGAAACAAGGATGGGTAAAGGTAAGGGCAGCCCGGAGTACTGGGTTGCACCGGTCAGACCTGGTCGGATTTTATATGAGCTGACTGGAGTTGAAGAAAGTTTGGCTATCAAAGCGTTGACTCTCGCAGGCAATAAACTTCCTTTTGCAACCAAAGTTATTTCGAAGAGGAGCAGTTTATGAAAGCCAAAGAAATCCGTGAATTAAGTGTTGATGATCTGAGAACCAAATCCAAAGATCTGGCTGAAGAGCTTAATAAATTAAAATTTCAGCATGGTATAAGGCCACTTGAGAACACTGCCAAGCTCAAAGATCTTCGCAGACAAATTTCGAGAGTAAAAACGTTAATCACTGAAAAACTTCAGTCAAATTAATTTCAAAGATCGATGGTGAATCAAAAACATTCATATATCGCGGGATAAACAGATGGTGGAAAAGAAAACACATAAAAAGACTAGAATCGGCATTGTGATAAGCGACAAAATGGACAAGAGTATTGTCATTCGCACTGAACGTTTGATTCCCCATAAGCTTTATGGAAAGTACATTCGCAGGCAAGTGAAATATATGGCCGATGATCCGGAAAGTCTCTGCAGTATCGGCGATCTTGTTATGATTGAAGAATGTCGTCCCTTGAGCAAAAGCAAACGCTGGAGATTGCGCAAAATTGTAGAAAAAGCAGCAATTGTCTGATGAGGTTCCTGGTTTTTCAGTTTAAATATTGCAATAGCCGCAACTACTTTATTACTCAATAATATTCGCTGCAAGGTGAATAGTTGGTGAAGATATGATACAGACAGAAACCGTTCTCAATGTTGCTGATAACTCCGGTGCAAAGAAAGTTCTTTGTATCCGTGTGCTTGGAGGAACCAGGAGAAGATACGCCCGCGTAGGAGACGTCATTGTCGTTACAGTCAAAGAGGCTATACCTAATGCCAAGGTTAAAAAAGGTGATGTCCTTCGTGCAGTAATAGTTCGCACCGTCAAGCAGATCAAACGCAAAGATGATACTTCTGTTCGCTTTGATGAGAATTCGGCAGTACTTCTTGCCGCATCGGGCGAACCAATAGGAACCAGGATCTTTGGACCTGTTGCTCGTGAGCTGCGACTTAAAGGATTTATGAAAATAATATCACTGGCTCCCGAAGTACTTTAAGTGTCAGATATATTTTTGACATACGTTTTAGCGACAGGCTGTAAGTGATAGAAAATTTTATATATATGAGGTTCGTGTGATGGGTGCAGGGAAAAATTATCTGAAACTCAATGATAAGGTTGAGGTCGTTGCCGGTAAGGATAAAGGCCGCGTAGGCAAAATAACTAAAGTGTATCCTGACTCTGATAAGGCAAAAGTTGAAAAAATCAACATGATCAAACGCCATATGAAACCCAATATGCAAAACCAGCAGGGCGGTATTATTGAGATGGAAGCAGCCATGCATGTTTCCAATCTGATGCTGATTTGTTCCAAGTGTGCAAAAGCCGTGCGAGTTAAAATTTCACGTCTGGAAGATGGAACAAAGGTCCGCGTTTGCAAGAAATGTGGTGAATCAATAGAGGCTCGCGCGTAACTGCTTTTGGTTTATTGGAGGCTATAATGCTAAGTTTACAAGAATATTACGAAAAAGAATGTATACCCATGCTCGTTAAAGAGTTTGGCTATAAAAATATTATGGAAGTGCCCAAGATTGAGAAGGTCGTTCTTAACATGGGCCTTGGCGAAGCGGTACAAAACCCCAAGATTGTTGAAGGGGCGGCAAATGAACTGACCCTTATAGCAGGCCAGAAGGCTGTCATCACCAAGGCCAAAAAATCCATTGCTACATTTAAGCTCAGGGAAGGCATGCCCATCGGATGCAAGGTTACTCTCCGCAAAGATAAAATGTATAATTTTTTGAGTAAACTTGTACATATCGCTCTTCCCAGGGTGCGCGATTTCAGAGGCGTGAAAGCCGGTGGCTTTGACGGCCGTGGCAATTTCTCTTTCGGCGTTAAAGAGCATATTATTTTCCCTGAGATCGATTATGACAAAATAGATAAAATCAAAGGTTTTAATATAACAATTGCAACCAATGCAAAGACTGATGAAGAAGGGCGTTTTCTTTTAACTGCGCTGGGTATGCCTTTCCATAAATAGCACTGTTCAGGAGGAAGAGGTTGGCTAAGAAATCTTTAATAGCAAAAAGTGAGCGCAAACCGAAATTCGGTGTGCGCGCTTATAATCGCTGTCCACTTTGTGGGAGACCACGGGCATTTATCCGTAAATTTGGTGTGTGCAGGATTTGTTTCAGATCCCTTGCTTCCCGCGGTGAAATAACCGGCGTGACAAAATCGAGCTGGTAAGAGCTCTTATTGTCATTTTTGATTGACTGCAAAAGGAGTAGATACATGTCTATAAGTGATCCTCTGGCAGATATGCTGACCAGAATCCGAAATGCCAGAATGGTAAAGCTTGAAACTCTTGAGATGCCGCATTCTAAATTGCGAAGTGGTGTGGCGGAGATCTTGAAGAAAGAAGGCTATATCAGCGATTATCAGGTTATTAAAGATAACTTGCAAGGCGTTCTGAAAATATCCTTGAAATACGACCAAAACAGAAATCCCGTGATTTCCGGTTTGAAGCGGGTGAGTAAACCAGGTTGTCGGGTTTATGTTAAATCCGGTGATATACCTAAGGTTATGAGTGGGCTTGGAATAGCTATTATATCTACTTCAAGCGGTATTTTTACAGACAGAGAAGCTCGTCAGAAAGGTATTGGCGGAGAGTTGCTCTGTACTGTCTGGTAAAATTTTAGTTGATCGGGCGGTCTTCAATGATGTCGACCGTTTGTTAATTACGTGAATATGAAGTTTGTAAGATAGAGTGGAGATGACCAATGTCAAGGATTGGCAAGCAACCCATACCGGTACCAGCTGGGGTTAAAGTTGATATTAATGGTACACATGTAAAGGTTACCGGACCCAAGGGAACTTTGGAACGAAATATACGGCCAGAGATCAGTCTTGTTCAGGCCGATGGTATCATTACAGTAACATGCTTGGATAATAGCAAAAGAACACAAGCTTTGAGCGGTTTAACCCGAACCCTTGTCAATAACATGATTCTCGGCACAGAAAAAATGTTCATCAAGAAACTTGTTATTGAAGGTGTCGGCTATAAGGCTGACCTGCAAAAAAGCGAATTGACTCTCAATGTCGGCTACTCCAATCCGGTTATATACATCCTCCCGGATGGTGTGACTGGCAAGGTTGAGAAGACAACCATTACCCTTGAGGGCATTGACAAAGAACTTCTTGGACAGACCGCTGCTAAAATTCGTGATATCAGAAAGCCGGAACCCTATAAGGGCAAGGGAATCAGATATGAAGGTGAGCATATTGTCCGCAAGGCTGGTAAGTCAGCATCGAAGTAACAGAGTAACTTTTGAATTTTATTTAGGTTAAAACAATGGCGAGAACAAATCAGAAGACTGTTGCACGTGAAAAGCGTATCAGAAGAATTAGAAAAAAGATTTTAGGTACTGCTGAAAGACCACGCCTGCGTGTTTTTAAAAGTTCCAAACATATTTATGCCCAGGTGATTGATGATGTTGCAGGACACACCATGTGTTCCATGTCAACAGTAGACAAGTCATACGCACCTGTAGATGAAAAAGGAAAAATTTCAACCGCTCATCAGGTCGGAATGCTTCTGGCAAAAAAAGCAATCGAAAAGGGCATCAATAAAGTCGTATTTGACCGGGGTGGATACATCTATCATGGACGTGTCAAGGCTTTATCCGATGGTGCGCGTGAAGGTGGACTTGAATTTTAATGAATTTATATTCAAGCATGAATCATTCTAATTATATGCAATTGTTGGGGGTGTAAGTTGGCCGATTTTAAAAGCGATAAGATTGATGATCAGCTTATTGAAAAAATAGTATACATCAACAGGGTAGCTAAGGTTGTTAAAGGTGGACGTCGTTTCAGCTTTAGTGCAATTGTTGTTGTAGGCGATGGCAAAGGCAGTGTTGGTTATGGGCTCGGTAAAGCGAATCAGGTGCCTGAGGCCATACGAAAAGGTGTCGAGAAGGCACGTAAAGATATGAAACCCGTGGCCATTAATGAAATCAGCATTCCCCACGAGATAAATGGCAGATTTGGTGCCGGCAAGGTAATGCTCAAGCCTGCATCAGCCGGTACGGGTGTAATTGCCGGTGGTGCGGTCAGAGCTGTTCTTGAGGCCGCTGGTGTGCAGAATATTCTCACCAAATGTCTAGGATCGCATAATCCGCATAATCTTGTCAAGGCGACTCTTGACGGCTTGAGGAATTTGCGTAGTGTTGAGAAGGTAGCAAAACAACGTGGGTTGGCAGTTGAGGATATGCTTTCATAGGCTAGTTTCATTTGCTGTATCTTCTGGGCAAATGTTCCTACTTTGTTAAATCCCGCATAATTTATATCCGTATTTGTAAATGCGATTAGTTATCCATAGGTATGGTCATGGCAAATGAGCTTAAAATAACTTTGAAAAAGAGCGTGATCGGCAGCACCAAAAAAGTGCGTGACACTGCCACGGGTCTTGGTCTCACCAAAACGAACAAAACCATTGTTCGTAAAGACACCCCTGAGATTCGAGGTATGGTGAGCAAGGTACAACATCTTGTTGAAGTGGAGGAAATATAATGTTGTCTTTATCAAACTTATCCCCACAGAAAGGTTCAACCAAACAGAGAAAACGTTTGGGCCGCGGTCCTGGAAGCGGACATGGTAAAACATCAGGTCGTGGTCATAAAGGGTTTAAGGCTCGCTCCGGCAGTGGTGTAAAGCGTGGTTTTGAGGGTGGACAGATGCCCCTGCAGAGACGCTTGCCGAAACGTGGATTCAATAATATTTTCCGCAAGGAATTTGCAGTTGTCAACGTGAAGGATCTCGACAAACTGGAAGCAGGCAGCAAAGTTGATCGTCAGGCATTGGTTGCTGCCGGTCTTATCCGTGCCAAGGATAACTTTATCAAGATCCTCGGTGAAGGCGATCTGACTAAAAAATTCACTGTTGTCGTTGACAAGGTCAGTGAGAGCGCTCGCAAAAAGATTGAAAGTGCCGGCGGTACAATCGAGGAATAAAAGAGGATTATAATGGCCGGTGCCCTGCAAAGCGTTGCAAATACTCCCGACTTGAGGAGGCGCATTACATTTACCCTGTTGATGCTTGCCGTTTACCGAGCCGGAGTGCAGATTCCTACTCCCGGTATCAACGGAGAGGCCCTTGCCTCTTTTTTTGAAAAAAACGCCAGTACACTGTTTGGCATGTTCAATATGTTCTCAGGTGGTGCATTAGAAAATTTTTCTATTTTTGCCCTTGGAATCATGCCTTATATCAGTGCTTCCATTATTTTCCAGCTCTTGACCGTTGTCGTACCACAGCTTGAGGCATTATCAAAAGAAGGTGAGGCCGGTCGGAGAAAAATTACGCAATATACCCGCTATGCCACTGTTGGACTCAGTCTTATCCAGTCCATGATGATCAGCACCGGTCTTGAGAGCATGGTAGCGCCTGTTGGCAATGAAATGATTGTCATTAATCCAGGTTGGCAATTCCGCATCATGACAATGCTGACGTTAACGTCCGGTACGGCCTTTATCATGTGGCTTGGTGAGCAGATGACGGAACGCGGCATCGGCAATGGTATATCGCTGATCATTTTTGCAGGTATTGTGGCAAGGATGCCTGCTGCCATCGTTAACACCTTTAAAATGGTGGGATCCGGTGAAATTACTGTAATATTTCTGCCGATTCTCATTGCCATGATGGCAGCTGTCATATCAATCATTATTTTCTTTGAAACAGCCCAGCGCCGCATACCCATACAATATGCCAAGCGAATGGTCGGCAGGCAGATGTATGGTGGACAGAGATCGCACTTGCCGCTTAAGATTAATATCTCCGGTGTTATTCCTCCGATTTTTGCTTCTTCAATTATGATGTTTCCGGCTACAATAGGCGGATTTATAAAAATTGACTGGGTACAGGAGATAACTTCAAAACTTGCTTGGGGCAGTCCTCTGCACACTCTGCTCTATGTCGGATTGATAGTATTTTTCTGCTTTTTTTATACGGCAGTTACTTTTAATCCGATTGATGTATCGGAGAATCTTAAAAAACATGGCGGTTTTGTCCCTGGTGTAAGACCAGGCAAGAAAACAGCTGAGTTTATTGATAAGGTGATTACCAGGCTTACAGTTATCGGCGCCATTTACGTCAGCCTTGTATGTGTATTGCCTACCCTTTTGATTAACAAACTTAATGTGCCATTTTATTTCGGTGGAACAGCACTGCTGATTGTTGTCGGCGTTGCTCTGGATACGTTGTCGCAGATTGAATCCCATTCCATTTCGAGAAATTATGATGGATTTTTAAAATCCGGTCGCATTAAGGGCAGAAGATAGACCTGGATCTCCTGTATGACTTCGTCGATCATTTTGAAGTCCGCTTCTGAATTGGAAATCATGGAGGAAGCAAACCAGATAGTAGCACAAACATTGTGTATGCTTAAGGAACATGTTGCTCCAGGTGTCACCACCTTGCAACTTGATCAGCTGGCTGAGAAATATGCGCGAAAAAATAATGCAACTCCTGCATTTAAAGGTTATCGGGGTTTTCCCGGCAGTCTTTGTGTTTCTATAAATGATCAGGTTGTGCATGGTATCCCTTCTCGAAAGGTCATTTTACAAGAGGGTGATATTCTCAGTATTGATTTTGGGGTGAAATATAAAGGTTATTATGGTGATGCTGCCATTACCGTACCGGTGGGCAGTATTGATCACCAGGCAGAAGATCTGTTGAAAATTACCCGTGAGTCATTATATAAGGCCATTGAACAGGTAAAGGTCGGTAATAGAATTTCCGATATTTCCCAAGCAGTGCAGGATTATGTTGAGGAAAGAGGTTACTCTGTTGTCCGCCAGTTTGTTGGTCATGGCATAGGTCAGCATCTTCATGAACCCCCCGAGATCCCGAATTATAGGAGGGCCGGCAGATCACCTAAATTACTTGCCGGGATGGTCATTGCCATCGAACCCATGGTTAATTCCGGTTCTCATGAAGTGAAGATATTAGGTGACGGGTGGACGGTTGTAACCAATGATAAGAGTCTATCTGCACATTTTGAGCATTCCGTTGCAGTAACGGAAAATGGGCCGTTGATTTTAAGCCATGGGCTGTAAAACAAATAAATAATAATTAAAGTGGAAATTTGTATTAAAATAGGTTATATTAATAAATTCATTTTTCGCTGCAAAGTCTTTCGGGGCTTTTGTTTGTTTTGTTTGCAGTATTTTTTTTAAAGTTATGTTTGATTATTAGCGAGGTAGGCAAAATTTTATGGCTAAGGAAGAGGCCATTACCGTAGAAGGGACAATTGTTGAACCATTACCCAACGCTATGTTTCGTGTTGAACTTGATAATGGCCATAAGATCCTAGCTCATATTTCAGGTAAGATGAGGATGCATTTTATAAAGATTTTGCCTGGAGATCGCGTAACAGTAGAGCTCTCTCCCTACGATTTGACACGGGGGAGGGTAACATTCAGGGCAAGAAGTCAAAGTAGAAACAACCGCAGGGAATAATCATGAAAGTGCGTACATCTGTAAAAAAAATATGCAGTGATTGCAAGGTTTACAAGCGCAAAGGTGTTGTGCGGGTCTCTTGTAAGGTTAAAAAGCATAAACAACGGCAAGGATAGTCGAAAATATAATGAGGAGGTAGACCTTGGCTCGCATAGCAGGCGTTGATTTGCCCAAAAATAAGCATATGGAAATTGCCCTTACCTATATTTTTGGTATTGGCCGTACCACCGCCCGAAAAATTCTTGATGAATTAGGATTGTCATATACATTTAACAGTGATGAACTGTCAGATGATGACGCTGTCCGTATCAGAAAGATATTGGATGAGGGTTATTCTGTTGAAGGTGACAGGAGGCGTGAAGTAGCCCTTGATATCAAGCGTTTGATGGATCTGGGCTGTTATCGTGGTATACGACATCGCCGTGGGCTTCCCTGTAGAGGACAACGGACTAAAACAAATGCCAGGACACGGAAAGGACCACGTCGTGCCGCCGGTGCCCGGAAAAAATAATATCTTTCAGATTGAGAATATCAACGGACCTGAACAGGAGAAATAAATGGCCAGTCCGAAAAAGAAGACAAAACGTAAAGAAAAGAAGAATGTGCCTGAAGGTATTGCGCATATCAAATCCACATTCAATAATACATTGATTTCCATTACCGATAAACAGGGTAATGTTATTTCATGGTCAAGTTCAGGTGTTCTCGGATTTAAGGGTTCAAGAAAGAGTACTCCCTTTGCTGCTCAGAATGCGGTTGAGACTGCCGCTAAGGTAGCTATGGATCATGGTATGCGTAAGGTTGAAATTAATGTTACGGGTCCGGGACCGGGCCGTGAGGCTGCAATACGGGCACTACAGGTTGTGGGGTTTGAAGTAAGCAGGATCTGTGATGTCACACCTGTGCCACACAATGGATGCAAACCTCCAAAGAGACGTAGAGTTTAATTCATTTTAATATAATATTGCGTGCAACGTTATTGAACGGTAATAACGGAGGTAAAAATTGGCCAGATATAGAGGTGCTGTGTGCCGGCAATGCCGGAGAGAAAAATTAAAGCTGTTTCTGAAAGGAGACAGGTGTTATTCTGATAAATGTGCGTTCGAAAAAAGAGCTTTTCCACCAGGACAGCATGGACAAGCAAGAATGAGAAAAGTATCTGATTACTCCATTCAGTTAAGGGAGAAACAGAAAGTTCGCCGTATTTATGGAATGCTCGAAGGTCAATTCAAAAGATATTTTGTAATGGCTGAACGCGCAAAAGGTGTGACTGGCGAGAACCTTCTGGTATATCTTGAGAGACGTCTGGATAATGCCATTTTCAGGCTTGGTTATGCATCTTCACGCACACAGGCTCGGCAATTGGTTAAGCATAATCATATACAAGTTAATAGTAAAACCGTAAATATCCCTTCATTTCTTATTTCTGTAAATGATGTGATTTCTATCCGTGAAAAAAGCCGCAAGATAGAAACAATTAACGATAGTCTTGAAGCAGTTGCAAGACGTGGCGTACCTAACTGGCTTGAACTGGATCAGAAAAATTACACTGGTAAGGTGAAAGCGCTCCCAGATCGTCAGGAAATCACGATGCCGATTCAGGAACAGCTGATTGTTGAACTTTATTCTAAATAATAGTTGATTAAACTGTATTATTTGGAACTTACAGCAAGAGAAATATGATGGCAAATGAGGAAATCTTGACACAGGAAACGACTCCTTTTTATCGCAATTGGCATGATCTGATTAATCCAAATCCTTTGGAAGTAGATCATGAATCCCATAGTGAAAATTACGGGAAATTTGTCTGCCAGCCCCTGGAAAGAGGTTTTGCGACAACCATTGGCAATGGATTGCGACGTATATTATTATCCTCTATACAAGGAGCGGCCATTACCTCTGTAAAAATTGATGGTGCTCTGCATGAATTTTCCACTCTTCCCGGAATACTGGAAGACGTGACAGAGATTATTCTTAATTTGAAAGAGGTACGGCTAAAGCTTAATTCTGATAATTCGGTCACCGTAAGAATAGAAAAACGTGAAAAAGGGACTGTAACCGCAGCCGACATTATTAACGGTAATGTTGTTGAGGTAATGAATCCTGAAAAACATATCTGCACCATTACAGGTGATGGGCATTTTATCGCCGAATTAGAGGTAAAATGGGGAAAAGGTTATTCTCCTGCCGAAAAAAACAAGACCGAAGAGCAGAGTGTCGGTGTCATACCGATTGATGCAATTTTTACTCCGATTAAGAAAGTAAAAACCCTTGTCAGCCAGGCGCGTGTTGGCCAACGTACCGATTATGACAAGCTGACCATGGAAATTCATACCGACGGTAGTGTAAAATCGGAAGATGCTCTGGCCTATGCTGCAAAAATTCTTAAAGAACAGATGGCTGTCTTTATTAATTTCAATGAAGATCAGATTGAACAGGCTGAAGAAGAAAAATCTGATGTGAGAGAAGTAAAATCAATTAATCCCAATCTCTCAAAGAGTGTGGAAGATCTGGAACTTTCCGTAAGATCTGCAAATTGTTTACGTAATGCACAGATTACCTATATCGGCGAACTTGTTCAAAAAACAGAAGCTGAAATGCTTAAGACGAAGAATTTTGGGCGTAAGTCCTTAAATGAAATCAAGCAGCTTCTGCAACAAATGGACCTTTCTCTCGGCATGAAGATAGACAAATGGGAACCCCCTGCATCATCTTCTTCTGTAGATGATCAGGATGAATAAAGAGGTATTGCAATGAGGCATCGGAAATCAGGAAGAAGACTCGGTAGAACCACTCCCCATAGACTGGCAATGGTTCGCAACATGGTTACTTCCTTACTCGAACATGAACGCATCGTAACAACAACACCTAAAGCAAAAGAAGTACGTAAGGTTGCTGATAAAATGATTACGCTTGCCAAGCGTGGTGATCTGCATGCCCGCAGGCAGGCACTTGCTTTTATCCGCGATTCAAAGGTTGTTGCTAAGCTCTTTGATAAGCTGAGAGCTGAATATCAGGACCGTCAAGGCGGGTACACCAGAATAATCCAGACCGGCAACCGAAATGGTGATGCAGCTCCCATGGCGATTCTCGAGCTGGTTAATTATCAGCAGACCATAGAAGGTGAAGCAGCTAACTAAGCTTTTCAGAGATCATAGTTTTGGCAAATTCAAAAAAGCCTGGGCATTTACTAATGCCCAGGCTTTTTTTTTATTGCTGCCCGCTTATTTTTATGAGCTTTTTTGCAACAGGCTGTATTCTTTACGAAGTTTACCGGCTGTTGTTTTTTTGTGGTAATGCAAAGAAAATATTGCCTTGCGTGAATTCTTTTGTTATTTGATATATACATTGATGGTACAGTTTTTTTTAGTCAGAGTTGCTGGTCGTATCCTCACTGAAAAGGATAGTTAAACTGTTTGGCTATGAGAAATCTGTAAACGTTAATTTTTTAATGATTCCTCATAGGAATGAAGGAGCAGTAATGGTACAGGGTAAAGTGAAGTGGTTCAATGAATCAAAAGGTTTCGGCTTCATTGAGCGAGAAGATGGTGATGATGTTTTTGTACATTTCTCAGCTATTAAAGAGGAAGGATTTAAGACATTAAACGAGGGGCAGCGAGTTGAATTTGACATTGTCGACGGCCAGAAAGGACCGGCAGCTGCAAATGTAAAAAAGATCTAAACCTTCTTTAGATATAACATAATAAAAACCCACCTCATCAGGTGGGTTTTTTTATTACAACTTTCTTTTATCTATCACCCGTTTTGCCTTCCCCTCAAAGCGTTCAAGCGTTTTCTCCTCCACCAGCTTCACATCAACGCCGATACCGAGCTCTGTTGCCAATCGTTTTTTGATATGCTCTACGAGCTGTCTCTGCTTTTTCATCTGGTCAAAAAAGATCGATTCAACAACTTCCACCAGCACAGTCACTTTATCAAGTCGACCCTCGCGTTCAACTATGATTTGATAATGTGGCTCTGTACCTTCTATATCAAAGAGGATCGATTCAATCTGCAGGGGATAAACATTGACCCCTTTAATGATGAGCATATCGTCGGTGCGGCCGATCACTCTGGTCATGCGTTGAAAGGTTCGGCCGCATGGACAAGGTTCCGGTATAAATCTGGCCAGGTCCCTGGTACGATAGCGAATGACTGGAAAGGCCTCTTTGGTGATGGTGGTGAATACCAATTCGCCCAACTCGCCAGGCGCCACCGGCTCCAGTGTTTCCGGGTTAATCACCTCAACAATAAAATGATCTTCATTGATATGAAGGCCGTTGCAGTAACTGCATTCTCCGGCTACGCCGGGGCCCATGACCTCGCTGAGCCCGTAATTGTCAGTTGCGATGATGCCAAGCTTATTCTTTATTTCCGTGCGCATCTCTTCCGACCATGGCTCGCCGC
Organism: Pseudomonadota bacterium; assembly: GCA_018816555.1. Classification (GTDB taxonomy): domain Bacteria; phylum Desulfobacterota; class Desulfobulbia; order Desulfobulbales; family SURF-16; genus SURF-16. The sequence continues at coordinate 65,378 of JAHIVT010000032.1, read as the reverse complement.
CGAAAAGTCCGTATTTCAGATGCAGGGCATTGATGTTGATATTCATATCAATCATGGTATCGGCTAGAAGCAGGGCATAACTCGGTGTGCAGACAAGGGTGGTGGTTTTAAAATCCTGCAGGATCTGGATCTGCCGCTTGGTATTGCCGCTGGAAATAGGGATAACCGAAGCCCCGACCCGTTCAGCCCCGTAATGCAGGCCAAAACCGCCGGTAAAGAGGCCGTAGCCAAAGGCTATCTGCACTACGTCATCAGCTTCGACTCCGGTGGCCGTTAAAATTCTGGCCACCATATCCGACCAGTTTTTCAGGTCGTTCTTGGTGTACCCTACCACCGTTGCCATGCCCGTGGTGCCGGACGAGGCATGCAGACGCACCACGTCTCGCAGCGGTACGGCAAAAAGACCGTAGGGGTAGTTATTACGCATGTCATCTTTGGTGGTAAAGGGCAATTTGTGTAGTTCTTCTAGTGAACGGAATCCATCTGGGTCAATAGCCAGTTCTTTGAATTTTTTCCGATAAAAGGGGACATGGGTTGCAACGCGGTAAAGGGTGGACTGAAGTCTCTCCAACTGAAGTTGCTCCAGGTCTTCCCTTGGCATGCATTCTTTTGCTTTATCCCAGTACATGTTCAGCCTCCATATAAAATAAACCGGATATGGGTTACATCTCGTTACGTTTCTTAAGTCGCGATTTCACGGCCAAGATAGGCGCGCTGCACATCTCTGTTGATTAGAAGGTCTTCAGAGGGACCCTGCAGAATAAATTTCCCTGTTTCAAGAACATAGCCGCGATCGGCAATGGCCAGGGCCGCCTTGGCATTCTGTTCGATAAGCAGGACGGTGTTGCCTGCATCACGCAGCTTGGCAATAATTTTAAAAATATTTTTGACAATGAGAGGTGCCAGACCGGTTGACGGTTCATCAAGCATGATGAGTTTTGGTTTGGCCATCAGAGCACGGCCCATGGCGAGCATCTGTTGCTCGCCACCGGAAAGGGTGCCGGCCAGCTGGTTTTCGCGTTGCTGCAGAACAGGAAAGATATCATAAATATGCTGCAGTTCCGCATCGGTATTTACCTTGTTCTTCTTATACTGAACATATCCACCAAGAATAAGATTCTCGCGTACGGTAAGGGTGGAGAATACCTGACGTCCCTCAGGTACCAGGGAACAGCCGCGGGCGACAATTTTTTCAGGTTTTGTCTGGTTGATGGGATGGTCGAGCAGCATAATGTCGCCGGCAGAGGCTTTAATGATGCCTGCTATGGTATAGAGCAGGGTGGTTTTGCCGGCACCGTTTGCCCCGATAATGGTGACGATTTCACCGCTGTCGACATGCATGGAGATGCGTTTGAGCACTCTTAGTTTTCCGTAGCCCGCCTCAAGATTTTTGATTTTAAGCATCCGCATCCCCCAGATAGATTTGTATAACTTCCTTGTTCTGCTGGATAGAGCTGGGGATATCCTCGGCTATTTTCTGACCGAAGCTGAGCACCACAATCTGGTCGGAAATATCCATGACCAGCGACATGTCATGTTCTACAAGGAGAACCGTTATCCCTTGGGATTTAATTTTCATGATCAGGCGGGCGATTTCCGCTGTCTCATAGATATTTAAGCCGGCAGCTGGTTCATCAAGCAGGAGAAGAGTGGGTTCGGAGGCAAGGGCTCTGGCAAATTCCACGGCACGCTGCTGGCCAAAGGCGAGGCTTGAGGCATCCACATCGGCATATTGGCTGATTTCGAGAAGTTGCAGCAGCTCAAAGGATTTCTCACGAATGGCATCTTCCTCTCTGCGGGTGGCGGGAAAATGGAACATCCCAGCGATAAATCCTGCCCGGCTGCGGGTATGGCGCCCGATCATAACATTTTCCAGGGCAGTCAAACCCGGGAAAAGCTTGATATTCTGAAAGGTACGGGAAATGCCGCGGCGGGCGATCTGGTATGGTTGCATCCCATGGATCGCTTTGCCGTCAAAAAAAATTTGGCCGGAACTGAGCGGCAGATTGCCGGAAATAAGATTAAAAAGAGTGGTTTTACCGGCGCCATTGGGACCGATGACGGATTTAATCATTCCCTTCTGCACGGTAAAGCTTACCTGGCTTACTGCCTGCAGACCGCCGAAATGTTTATTGACATTTTTAATATCTAAAAGTGTCATCGCAGATAACCTTGCATCCGGTTCAGGTGTTGCTCGAAGATTTTTTGAAAAAATGCCAGAGTGGCAGCCGTAACACACCATGGGGAGCAAAAAGCATGATGATGATGAGAATGGCACCGAAAACCGCATCATCATAGGAGCCGAACATTCCCCGCAGGGAGAGGAAATTGAGCAGGGCAGCCATGATCAGTGCTCCCCACAGATTTGCCATGCCGCCTATGGCGACAATGGCCACGTAGCGAACCGACTTCATGATGCCGGCCTCTGAAGGTCCGATACCGCCGTTGTAGTGAGTAAGAAAGATGCCGGCAATGGCGGCAAAAACAGCGCTTAAGACAAAGGTGTAGAGTTTGTAGCGTGAGGTATTCACCCCCATGGCGTTGGCCGCCTCTTCTGATCCATGGATAGCTCGCAGTGCCCTGCCGACCCGTGAATCGATAAGGTTCTGCAGCAAAATAAAACCGATGATTAAGAGAATACAGGCAATGTAATAGTTCTGGACCCGGTTGCTGAAATCGCCGTTGACAATGATGCCGGGAAACAGGGGAAAGCCTGGTACATCGGATATGCCGTCTGCTTCACCGAAGATTTCAGTGGCAAGCACTACCCGGAAGATGATGATGCCGAAACCCAGGGTGGCCATGGCCAGGTAGTGTCCCTTGAGTTTCAACACCGGAATGCCGATGAGAAAGGCGATCACCACGGTGACGATGATGGCGGTAATACAGGCAATCCACGGGTTCACCGAGAGCAGTGCCTCGCCGTAAAGGTTTTCGCGGGAAACCAGCAGTCCGGAGGCGGAAAGAAGGCTGATGAAACTGTTGCCGTTGTTCAGCAATGGTGTCAGGTCATATGTGGTCAGCACGGCGGAGGTATAGCCGCCGATGGCAAAGAAGCCGGCATGGCCCAGGGAGATCTGGCCGGCATAACCCATTACCAGGCAGAGCCCGATAATGAGCAGCGCATAGTAGGTGGTCATGGTCATCTGGGTAAGATAGTAAACCGTTCCCGTCATCTGGGTGAGCTGCTGAATACCGGCAAGAACCAGCCCCAGCACGAAGATGGGAAAATATTTGCGGGTCTTCATCAGAATTCCTTTAATCCTGCCGCCTCTTTGCTGCCGAATAGCCCATGGGGACGGATAAAGAGGATGGTGAGCAGCAGGGCGATGGAAATGGCATCCTGGAAAGCCAGCGGGACAACAGATACACTGAACGCCTCGATAATGCCCAGCAGCAGGCCGGCGATGACGGCTGCCATGCTGTTGCCCAGGCCGCCCAGCACCGCCACGGTGAATCCTTTGATTGCCAGGGGAGTGCCGCCGTCATACTGGGTATAGGTAATGGGGGAGACCACACAGCCGGCCAGCGCGCCAATTCCTGCGCTGAGCATGAAGGAAAAGGTCACCATGTTTTTCGTGCTGATACCGCACAGGGTGGCAGCCAGTCGGTTTGCCGCGCATGCCCGCATTTCTTGTCCCAGGGAGGTGAATTTGAAAAAAAGACTGAGCAGCGCGACAATGACAGAGCAGGACCCGATCACCCACAACACCTGGGGTGATATGTTAGTGCCCATGATGCGGAGGGTGGAGATCTCATTGCCGTTGAAATAGGGCAGGGAGCGCACTCCTTCACCCCAGATGTGCAGCGCGCCTTCCCTGATCAGAATGGAGAGACCGATGGTGATGATGATCATACGCAGAACGGAGGGATTCTTCAGCCAGCGGATAAAGATTATTTCAATCAGGGCGCCGATGATCATGGTAATGATCACCGCCAGGCCGATGGCCAGCGGCAGGGGCAGCATGGCATGCAGTGAGATGGCAATCATGCCGCCCAGCATGACAAACTCGCCCTGGGCAAAATTGATGATGCCGGTGGTGTTGTAGATGATATTAAAGCCTATGGCCACAATTGCGTAAATGCTGCCATAGGTTATCCCGGCAAAGAGATATTGAATAAAAAGTTGCGATGTCATTGGTGCATCAGATCCGGAAAAGCAGAGCTCTCCTTGGTTGCAGGTAGAAAAAAGGGGATTGCCTGTTTTCAGGCACTCCCCTTTTTCACATCTGTAAGATTTGACTGTCTCGTAAAAACCCCTTCGACAGCCGTACAGTGCATGACAACTACTTGATTTATCGTCACGAAAATTCGTTGCCAGGACTTTTTACGAAGCCATCAAATTTCAGTTACTTGGTATACAGAGCAAACTTGCCGTCTTTGACGGTCAGCATGGCAAAAGAATCAATATCAAGGCCGTTGTGGTCTTCGGGACTGAAGTTGAAGATGCCGCCGGTGCCGACAAAGCCTTTCAGGTTTTCAATGGCATCACGCACTTTCTCCGGGTCGGTGCTGCCGGCTTTTTTAATAGCTTCAGCAAGGATCATGATGGCATCGTAGCCGTGGCCGCCGAAGGTGCTGGCCGGTTCCTTGAATGTCGCCTCATATTCATTCCTGTACTGGATCAGGACATTTTTCTGGGGGTCGTCATTAGGCAGGGTGTTGGCTACCAGCAGGCGGCCGGCAGGGAAGATAATACCTTCAGCTGCAACGCCTGCGGCCTCAACATACTTGATGTTGCCAAAACCATGGCTCTGGAAAATGGGTACATTCCAGCCGGCCTGGCGGATGTTTTTAGCGACAATGGCCTGGGCAGGGACGATGGACCAGTTGACTACAGCCTGTATATCCTTGTTGGCGCTGATTTTGGCAATAACGGCGCTGAGATCGGTGGCCGCTTTGTCATAAACCTCGGCCGCCAGAATCTCGATGCCGAATTCAGGGGCAATGGCCTCAAGCTGTTCCTTGCCTGCCTTGCCGAAACCGGTGTTGCCGGCCAGAACGGCAATTTTGGAAATGCCCATCTTGTTCATTTCCATATAGATTTTTTTGACGGCATAGCTGTCTTTTTGGGGGGTTTTAAAGACATATTTACCGACGGGATTAACGATAACCTCAGCAGCCGCGCAGGAGAGGAGAATGGTTTTGCCGTCCTCACAGATCTTTTTGATGCTCATGGTCTCGCCGCTGGTGGACGGTCCGAGGATAGCCAGCACCTTATCCTCTTCGATAAGCTGTTTGGCGAAGGAGATGGCCTTTTCCGGATTGCCGCCGGAGTCCTTGATGATCAGTTCGATGGTGTCGCCATTAATGCCGCCATCGGCATTAATTTTATCCGCCAGCATCTTGATGGTTCTGGCCTCCGGGCCGCCGAGAAACGACGCGCCGCCGCTTTCAGCAAGAATTGCACCAACTTTGATCGTCTTTGCCTGGGCAGCAGTAGGCATGGTAAAAAAGCTTGCCATTGCCCACAGAGCAAGAAGGGTAACGGTGGAAAGAAAAAATCTCTTCATGTTCATCTCCTTTTCATTTAGTAGTGAAGCTAGTTAGATAGCATAAACCTCTTCCCCGGACAGCAGTCTGATACCTGCCTTAATCAGGACGTCAATGGCGGCATCGACTTTTTCAAAGCGGAAGATAATAAGTCCCGTCTCGCCGCTTTTTTGCGTAAAGGCATACATATACTCAATATTTAAATCAGCTTTTTTGATGATCTGCAGGACATTGGCCAGTCCGCCCGGTTTATCCTTCACCTCGACCACCACCACACTGGTGGTGCCGACGGTAAACCCTTTTTCTTTCAACTCTTTGCGTGCGTTTTCCGTATCATTGACAATCAGCCGCAGAATACCGAAATCCGAGGTGTCGGCCAGGGACATGGCGCGGATGTTAATGCCTTTTTCCGCCAGAATCCCGGTTATTTCCGCCAGTCGTCCTGATCTGTTTTCCAAAAAAATCGCTATCTGTTCAACTTTCATAGGTTCCTCGCTTTTAAGGGGCGTTAAGAAATAATCATTGCTTTTCCAGCCATTTCGTTACGGCCCCTTATGCCGTTTACAGTATTTCTAATGTTACAGTAATTTTTGAACCACGGCTTAGAAGATGCCTTGTGCTCAAATGGAGGTGTTATTGCAAAAGCCTTTAGATCTTTCGCTTATCAATGACCCTTTTTGCCTTGCCCTCACTGCGCTGGATCGATTTCGGTTCAACAAGTTTCACCTTGCAGCTCACACCGAGCAGATCCTTGATCTCATTCTGGATTTTTTTGGTCAGTCCTTCCAGGGTTTTAACCTCGTCTGAAAAGATGCTGTCGCTGACCTCAACCTGGACCTCCATGGTGTCCAGGGTGCCTTCCCTCTGGACAATGATCTGGTAATGGGGCTCCACACCCTCGATGCTGATCAGTACATGCTCAATCTGGGATGGAAAGACGTTAACCCCGCGGATGATCAGCATATCATCGGAACGACCGGTAATCTTCTCCATGCGGTAGAATGTCCGGGCGCAGGAGCAGGGAGCGGTGATCAGTCGAGAGAAATCCTTGGTGCGGTAACGGATGAGCGGAAAGGCCTCTTTGGTCAGGGTGGTGAATACCAGTTCCCCCTTCTCGCCAAGGGGCAGGGGCTCAAAGGTCTCGGGATGCACGATCTCCGGCAGGAAGTGATCTTCCATGATGTGGAGGCCTTTTTGCTCCTCCACGCATTCAATGGCCACGCCAGGTCCGATTATCTCACTCAGACCATAAATGTCAATGGCCTTGATGCCCAGTTGCTTTTCGATCTCCTCCCGCATATTTTCACTCCACGGCTCGGCCCCGAAGACCCCGACCTTGAGAGCCATCTCTTTGGGATCCATACCCATATCCACCATGGCCTCGGCCAGGTTCAGGGCATAGGATGGGGTGCAGAGCAGCACGGTGGAGCGGAAGTCACGCATGAGCATGATCTGGCGCTTGGTGTTGCCGCCGGAGACAGGGATCACGGTGGCGCCCAGATTTTCCGCGCCGTAATGGGCGCCCAGGCCGCCGGTGAATAGTCCGTAGCCGTAAGCGTTGTGGATGATGTCCTTCTGGGTCGCCCCGGCAGCGGTCAGACAGCGCGCCATCAGTTCAGCCCAGATGGCGATGTCCCGTTTGGTATAGCCGACAACGGTGGGCTGACCGGTGGTGCCGGAAGAGGCGTGGATGCGCACCACCCTTTCCAGCGGCACGGTGAAAAGTCCGAAGGGATAATTCTTGCGCAGATCCTCCTTGGTGGTAAAGGGGAGCTTGCTGATATCGGCCAGGGTTTTGATATCACCCGGCGCCACGCCGGATTCATCCATTTTGGCCCGGTAGTAGGGGACTCTGGCATAGATCCTTTCGATCTGGGACTGCAGTCTTTTCAGCTGCAGGGCCTCCAGCGCCTCCCTTGGCAATGTTTCATATTCCTCGTTATAGATCATTGTTCCCTCTCCAAAAAAAATGGCATTGCATGCTATGCCGTGATCGTGCGTCCCTCCTTGAAGGCCGCAATGTTTTCATCAAGTTTTCTGGGGATCCTTTTTTGCAGCACCTCAAGAAAAACATCTTCAGCAACCGGCAGAAAGGTAGAGAGCGCTCCTACCAGCACCAGGTTTGCCGTCCTGATTTCTCCCACTTTTTTTGCAATGCTGAAACCGTCCAAAGGAAAGACCGATATGTTGCGGCTGGTTAGCTGGGACAATAAATCGGTCGGATAAACCATTTTACCGGTGGCAACAGCCGGCGGAGCAATCTGGTGGGTATTGACGATCACCTTGCTGTCCTTATGCAAAAAAGGCAGATAGCGTACTGCTTCCATGGTTTCAAAGGCCACAACGAAGTCCGCCTGGCCTGGATCGATGAGCGGTGAGTAGACCTTTTTCCCATAGCGGAGGTGGGCGACAACCGAACCGCCGCGCTGGGCCATGCCGTGCACCTCGCTTTTCTTGGCATCCAGGCCGCATTCAAGCAGGGCAAAGGCGGTGATCTCGCTGGCCAGCAGTATGCCCTGGCCGCCAACCCCGCAAAAAAGTATGTTTCCGCTTGGTATCATTTATTATCCTCCGCTTTGCCAATGGCCTTGAATTTACAGACCGCCAGACACTGGCCGCAGCCATTGCACATCTCAACGCTGATGCGGGCATATCCCTTTTGTTTTTCCTTTTTCCCCATTTTTTTGGCCTCGGCGGCGGTGAGCGGCACCCAGTTGATGGCCGGGCAGCCCAGGCGGACGCAGGTGCCGCAGCCGGTGCAGTTGTCCAGTATGGTGGTAAGCGGCGTTTTGGGGCGTCTGCGTTCCTCCGGCAGGAGAACGCAGGGTGCCTGGGCGATGATGACGGACGGTTCGGGCCGTTCTATCTCCTCTTTCAGGACCTTTTTACATTCCTTGAAGTCGTGCGGGTTGACGGTGCGCACGTGTTGGACGCCGATGGCCCGGCACAGCTCCGTCAGATCAACGGCATTGGCCGGCTCGCCGGTGATGGTGCTGCCGGAGGCGGGGTTCGCCTGGTGGCCGGTCATGGCGGTAATGCGGTTGTCAAGAATGATGACCGTGGACATGCTTTTGTTGTAAACCATGTTGACCAGGCCGGTGATGCCCGAGTGCATGAAGGTGGAGTCGCCGATCACCGCCACGGTCTTGCCTTGGGCCTTGTCGCCCAGGGCCTTGTCCATGCCGTGGGCCACGCCGATACTTGCGCCCATGCAGACGCAGGAGTCCATGGCGGACAGGGGGGGCAGGAAGCCGAGAGTGTAGCAGCCGATATCGCCGGCAATAAAAACGTCATATTTGGCCAGATTGTAGAAAAGCCCGCGGTGCGGGCAGCCGGGGCACATATTGGGCGGCCGGGGAGGGATATCCACCGGCGCAAAGATGTCGCCGATCTCCTGGCCCAGCGCTTTTTTGATGATAAAGGGATTGAGCTCGCCCATGGCCGGAATTTTGTCTTTACCGGTGCAGGCAATGCCCGCGGCCTTGATATGGGTTTCGAGAAAGGGGTCAAGCTCCTCCACGATCACGACTTCATCCACCTGGGCGGCGAAATCGCGGATCTTATTAAAGGGCAGCGGCCAGGTGGTGGCGATTTTCAGCACCGAGGCCTTGGGAAAGGCCTCCTTCACATAGAGATAGGAGATGCCGCCGGTGATGAAACCAATTTTTTTATCGCCCTTGTCAATACGGTTAGCGGCAAAGGTCTCGACAAATGCAGCCAGTTTTTCCATCCGTTCGGCAATGGATCTGCGCCGCATCCGGGCGTTGCCGGGCAGCATGACAAATTTAGCCGGCATCTTTTCGATAGCCACCGCGACCGGCCCCTTTTTCCTTTTGCCGGTCGCGACCAGTCCCTTGACATGGGCCACCCGGGTGGTGGTGCGGAAGAGCACCGGGGTGTCGAATTCCTCGCTTATTTCAAAGGCCTTTTTGAGCATCTCCCGGGCTTCGGCCGGGTCGGACGGCTCCAGCATGGGAAGCTTGGCGGCATAGGCATAATGGCGGTTGTCCTGTTCGTTCTGCGAGCTGTGCATCTCCGGGTCATCGGCGGTGATGATGACGATGCCGCCGCGCACGCCGGTGTAGGAGGCGGTGAACAGGGGGTCGGCCGCCACATTCAGTCCAACATGCTTCATGGTGACCAGCACCCGGGCACCGGCAAAGGAAGCCCCCATGCCGACCTCCAGGGCAACCTTTTCATTGGGCGCCCATTCGGTATAGACATCTTTATAAGTGCAGAGATTCTCGAGTATTTCGGTGGAGGGTGTGCCCGGATAGCCTGATGCAACAGTTACCCCGGCTTCCCATGCAGCACGGGCAATCGCCTCGTTGCCCGACAGCCATTGTTTATTTTTTGAGCTGACTTTCGTCACGTGGTTCTCCTTGCCTCAGCGGTTTCAATCAGCAGTGTCCAGATAGGGCGCAGACACAGTCTTATTGTTACTTTGCCATGCTACTTATCATGGATATAAAGGAAGTTCAAGCAAATGAAAGGGGAGAAAGGGGTAAAAAGTGTATACTTCTGGAGACAGTGTTATTTCTTTGTCATGGGTTGGAGAAAATTCTGCTGACATTTCGGATGGATTGCCAGGATTTGTCCATCACTGCCGGGGTTAATAAAAGTAAATGCGGCTATCTGTGCCGGCGGCGGAAGATAATTCACTCTTGCCTGTCCAGTAAAAAGGGATCAATTAAAAAGGGATCAATAATAAAAAAATATTGAGCGCAAATCATGATGTTTTGTTGTGCAAACTTTTCAATCCTTTCCCAGTGGTCAGGGCGGCCCCGGCATGCCGGTTTTCGTCTCCTGCGGCCCAGGCCTTATTCTTTTCCTGCATGGCATTTTGTCGAAAACCTGGTATAAAAATGCAAAAATGTATGATAAACAGGTCGCTTTCACCGCCTTGGCGTATTATGTATCTGATTTCAAGCTGGAGGAGAATGTGCCTGACAGGAAAGAATTTGTTGCAGTGCTGGCCGAGCGGCACGGGGAGGAAATCCAGGCCCGCATAAAAAAAGGCGTGGCAGGGGTCATGGGGCTGGGCGGACTTGGTTCCGCGGTGGCTGTCGCTTTGGTAAGAATAGGTATTGGCAAGTTGCTGCTTGCCGATTATGATGTAGTGGAACTGAGCAATCTCAATCGGCAGTATTATTTTGCCGACCAGATCGGCTTACCAAAGACTGTGGCTCTGCGGGACACTCTCCTCCGGATCAATCCTTACGTCTGCCTGGAAACCATTAACGAACGCCTGAGCGAAGAACGCATCCCCCTGCTGTTTCAGGGAGTGGACGTGCTGGTGGAGTGTTTTGACGATCCGGTGATGAAGCCTGCCGCTCTGCGGGTCGCCCTGACTGCACTGAAAGGGGTTGGCTTTGTGGGGGCCTCGGGCATGGCCGGTTTTGGCGACAATAACCGCATTGTCACTCGCAGGATTCATCCCCGCGTCTACCTGGTGGGTGACGGGGAGGCCGAGGTTGGCCCCAACCAGGGACTCATGGCGCCCAGGGTCGGCATTGCCGCCCATCATCAGGCCAACCAGGTGCTGCGCCTGCTGCTGGGTGTTGATGAAGAGAGCGAATGAGCTGATAAGCTGATGAGTTGTTAAGTTAATAAGTTGTTAAGCTGTTGCGCCATGTGAGCCATCAGCCATGAGCTATATTTATGATGCAGATTGTCTGTAACGATGAAAAAAAAGAGATCCGGCCGGAAACCACCCTTATCGCCTTTCTTAGTGAACTGGGCGTCAAACCTGACACGGTTTTTGTGGAATGCAACGGGGTCATCATCAAAAGAGATGAGTACGAGACCTTGGTGCTGCCTGAGGGCGCCAGGCTGGAATTGATACGTTTTGTAGGAGGCGGTTGACATGTTAACCATTGCCGGCAGGACTTTCAGGTCCCGTCTTTTCGGTGGCACGGGGAAATTTTCATCACCCAAGGTGATGAAGGAGGCCCTGGACGCCTCAGGCTGCGAGATGGTCACCGTGGCATTGCGCCGGGTGGACCTGGCCAATCCCGCCGATGACATCATGAGTGTCCTGGACCGGAAGAAATTTCTCTTTCTGCCCAACACCTCTGGGGCGCGGGACGCGGCGGAGGCAGTGCGTCTGGCCAGGCTGGCCAGGGCGGCCGGCGGCGGGGAGTGGCTCAAGCTTGAGGTGACCCCGGACCCCCGCACCCTGTTGCCCGATCCGATTGAAACCCTGAAGGCAACCGAGATACTGGTCAAGGAGGGCTTCATCGTGCTGCCCTATATGAACGCCGATCCGGTACTGGCCCTGCGTCTGCAGGATGCCGGCGCGGCAGCGGTCATGCCGCTGGGCTCCCCCATCGGCACCAATCAGGGAATCCTCACCGCCTTCCAGATTGCCATTATCATTGAGCAGGCCCGGGTGCCGGTGGTGGTGGATGCCGGTCTCGGCGCCCCTTCCCATGCGGCCCAGGCCATGGAGATGGGCGCTGACGCGGTGCTGGTCAATACGGCCATTGCCGTGGCCGGTGATCCGGTGCGCATGGCCCGGGCCTTTGCCTTGGCGGTGGAGGCGGGCCGCGAGGCCTATGAGGCGGGACTCGGCGAAAGGCGCGAGGATGCCGCTGCTTCCTCGCCGGAAACAGGCCTTGATTTTCTACGTTAAACACCCTTGTCGATGGAATAAATGACCCCAGAAGAATTCACCATACCTGATTTTGCCGAACTGCAGCGGCTGATGCAGAGACATTGCCATACAGCCGATGTGCAACATGCTCTGAAGGGCGACCGGATAGATATCAGCGGACTTGCCGCCCTGCTGTCCCCTGCGGCGGAGAACCTGCTGCCCCAGCTGGCGGCTCGGTCTGCCCGGATAACGGCCAGACGTTTCGGCCGCACCATCCAGATCTATGCCCCGCTTTACCTGTCGAATTTCTGTATCAACCGCTGCGCCTACTGCGGCTTTTCCGCGGGCAACAAAATTGACCGTCGCGTTCTCACCTTGGAAGAGGCCGAGCAGGAGGCCATGATTCTGCTCGGCAGGGGCTTCAAGCATATCCTGCTGGTTGCCGGGGAAGCGCCGGCCCGGCTCGGTGTGGATTACCTGGCGGAGCTGGCCACCCGGTTGTGTAACCGATTTGCCGCCATCTCCATTGAGGTGCAGCCCCTGGAAGAGGACGAATACGCCCGTCTCTTTGCCGCCGGCATCACCAGTGTGGCCGTCTACCAGGAGACCTATGACCGCGGGATTTATGCCCAGGTGCACCATGCCGGCAAAAAATGTGATTTTGACTACCGGCTGGCCACCCCGGCCCGGGCCGCCGCCGCCGGCATGCGTGAGGTGGGGATCGGTGCGCTGCTGGGCCTGGCCGACTGGCGGCTGGATGGGTTGGCCATGGGGATGCATATCGCCTGGCTGCGTAAACATTACTGGCGCACGGCGCTGACCGTTTCCTTTCCCCGGCTGCGGCCGGCGGAAGGAGGATTTCAGCCGCTGGTCAAGGTAAACGAGCGCATGCTGACCCAAATGATTTTCGCCCTGCGTATTTTTGACCCTGATGTGGGGCTCTTGCTGTCAACCCGTGAGGAGGCCCGCTTCCGGGACGGTATGGTGGGGCTCGGACCCACCAGATATTCCGCCGGCTCCTGCACGGCGCCGGGCGGCTATGCCCACCCCGAGCTTACAGGGGAGCAATTTTCTGTCGGTGATCACCGTTCCATGCAGGAGGTGTGCGCCGATATCTGCCAGAAAGGATATGACCCGGTCCGCAAGGACTGGGATGCAACGTTCCAGATAAAGGACAGCGGCGCAGCAATGTCTGCCCCTGCCTTGTGACCGAGAGAGGAGAGCTATCTATGGCTGCACAAGATTTGAAAAAGATGTACACCACGATTTTAGGGGATCATTTCCCCATGGAAATGAAGATTTCCTTTGGCGATCAGACCCTGGTTTTTCGCAAAAGAACCTGGAAAATCCCCATGGAGGACGGCACCATTGATGAGCGCGGGGTGCGTTACGGCGAGAACCCGGACCAGGAGGCCGCACTCTACGAGCTGGTCAACGGCAACCTGATGCTGGGTGACTGCAAATTCATCGAACCGGGCAACGCCCTGGTCAGCGGCATCAGTGTGGAAGACATGCTGCAGGTGGGCAAGCATCCGGGCAAGATCAACCTCACCGACATCGACAACGGCCTGAACATCCTCAAATATCTGATGGACCGGCCGGCCGCCGTCATCCTCAAACACAACAATCCCTGCGGTGCGGCCTACGGCAAGACCCTGGCCGATGCCTATAACCGGGCCAACCGGGCCGACCGCATCGCCGCCTTCGGCGGAGCGGTGATCATGAGCCGTGCCGTTGATCGGGAAACCGCGGAGCTGCTCAGCGGTAATTATCTGGAGGTGGTCTGCGCCCCGGATTTTGAAGAGGGCACCCTGGACATCCTTAAGGCCCGCAAGAATCTTCGGGTGATCAAGATGGCCCGCATCGACCGACTGGCTGACTTTGAAAACTACCGTTACGTTGATTTCAAGAGCCTGATTGACGGCGGCATCATCGCCCAGCAGTCCGCGGTCAACTCCATCCGTAAACCCGAACATCTTAAAGATGCGGTCACCACCTCCAAGGGCAAGGAATACCGCTGCGAGCGCCAGCCCACAGCGGCCGAGGTCGACGATATGCTCTTCGGCTGGGCCGTGGAGCATGGCGTCACGTCAAACTCCGTGATTTATGTCAAAGACGGCTGCACCGTGGGCATCGGCACCGGCGAGCAGGACCGGGTGGGCGTGGCTGAGATTGCCGTGCACAAGGCCTATATCAAATATGCCGATATCCTCTGCTTTGATAAACTGGGCATCCCCTATGCCGATATGGTGCTGGAGATCGAGCAGGGCAAGCGGGACAAGGCGGACAAGGAGGCCATTGACGCTCAGACCCAAAAAGACCGGGCCGGCCTGCCGGGTTCCACCATGATTTCCGATGCCTTCTTCCCCTACCGTGACGGGGCGGACGTGGGCATCCGCCAGGGGGTGACCGCCATCCTGCAGGCGGGTGGTTCCATGCGGGATTTTGAAACCATCGAGGCCTGCAACCAGGCCAATCCCCAGGTGGCCATGAAGTTCACCGGCCAGCGCTCATTTAAGCATTAACCATCCCGCAAAAACCGGGAATTCACCACGGAGCTCACGGAGCCCACAGAGATAACCGAAAATAATAAAAAGATGGTCTCTGTGATCTCCGTGTTTTCTGTGGTGAAAAATAGACTTTTTTACGTGGTTGACAAACCGACCGTTTTCAGTTGTCATATTCATTATGAATAAAACAGCGACAGACAGGGCACAGGGCGCATCAGTTTTGATGGCGTCCTGTGCCCTTTTTTTGTGCTGCCTCTGCTTTATGCCCGCCTCGCTGCACGCGGCGGATGACGTTCAGGAGATCATCAAAAGAGTAGAAGACCGTTTGAACGGCAAAACCGCCGTGCTCACGCTCTCCATGATCATCACCACCAGCCGTACCACCCGCACCATGAAGATGGACAGCTATTCCGTGGGTAACGAGAAAAGCTTCATCAAAATCACCTATCCGGGCAAGGATTACGGCATCACCTTTCTCAAGATTAAAGATTCCATGTGGCAGTATGTGCCGCGCATTGAAAAGGTTATCAAGATCCCCGCCTCCATGATGCTGCAGAGCTGGATGGGCACGGATTTCACCAACGACGACCTGGTGCGGGAGAGCTCCATCAGCCGGGATTATGAGGCGAAATTGATTGCGGAAAATAACGATGAGTATGAGATTGAACTGCTGCCCCGGCCCGATGCGGCCGTGGTGTGGGGCCGGCTGGTGATGACCGTGACCAAAAAGGACATGCTGCCGGCCACGGCCAACTATTTTGATGAAGAGGGCGCCCTGGTGCGAACCCTGCAGTATACCGAGGTGAAGCAGATGGGCGACCGTCTTTACCCGTCCCGCTGGGTGATGACTCCATACGATAAAGAAAAGGCCGGCAACCTGACCATCATCGAAATAACCGAGGCAGCCTTTGACGTACCAATCGATGAGGAGTATTTCACCAAACGGGCACTGAAGCGCTTCTCGGATTAGGAACGTTTAAGCGATCAAGCGTTTAAACGTTTAAACGTTTAAGCGTTGGAACGTTCAAACGTTGGAACGCTGAAACATGTTTTTCAAGATCGCAATCAGAAACATCTTCGCCTACCGGAAACGCAGCATCATCACGGTGATACTGCTGGCCTGCACCACCGCTCTGCTGGTCTTTGCCACGGCCTACATGGACGGCTCCCATGGGCGCCTGATCCAGAGCAGCGTGGAGATCTACCCTGGCTACGTGCAGATCACCCACCAGGGTTTCCGGGAGAATCCCAGCCTGGAGAACCTGATCTTTGACGCCGCCCAGGTGAGCGAAAGTCTCCAGGATTTCCCCGGCATAGAGGTACTCACCCCCCGTTTTGAATCCTATGTTCTTTTTTCCTCGGCAGAGAAGGCGGTGGGGGGCATGTTCACCGCTATTGACCCGGAAAAGGAGAGGCAGGTATCCCGCCTGGCCGCCTCCCTCAAGCAGGGGAGCTACCTGACCTCGACCGATCAAGCCCTGGTGTACATGGGCAGCGAACTGGCCAAACGTCTCAAGGTGGGAGTGGGCGATCAGCTGGCCTTTGTCGGCACCGGCGCTGATTATTCCTTTGCCGCTGATACCCTGACGGTGAAGGGCATCTTTCAAACCGGCCTCTTTGATTTTGATTCCCGGGCCTCCTTTGTGGCAAAACCCTATTTCGACCGTGTGATGGCCGCAGAAAATTACGCCACCCATTTCATCGTCCAGCCGGTCCGGCCCGCTGAGGCGGCCACCCTGGAGGTTGCCATCGGCCAGCGCCTCGGTGCGGAATACGAGTCGGCAAGCTGGCAGCAGACCATGGCCGGTCTGGTGCAGGCCATGCGGGTTGATTCCATCTTCGGCTACATCACCCTGGCCATCATTTTCATGGTGATCTTTTTTGTGGTGATGATCTACACCCTGCTGGTGGTCTATGCCCGGGTGCGGGAAATCGGCATCCTGCGGGCGGTGGGCACTGGGCCGGGGCAGATTTTTTCCATGCTGCTGCTGGAAAGCGTGCTTTTGGGCCTGGTCAGCGTATTGCTGGGAGGGCTGATCGGCGGTGCGCTCGCCTATTATTTCCACATCAATCCCATTGTCTTTTCAGGCTTTGATGAGCAGTTCAAGCAATACGGGCTGGCGCTCACCGCCATGCCCACCGATTTTGCCCCACTGGTCATCCTGCGGGACATGGCGGTGATGTTTGTGCTGTCGGTCTCCGCAACCCTCTATCCCATCTTCAAGGTCAACGCTTTTAAGCCCATCGAGGCGATCCATCATGTTTAGGACCATTTGCCGCATAGCCTGGGCGTCACTGGTCCGCCGATCATCGCGCTCCGTGCTGGTGGTGGTGATGATCAGCATGAGCCTGTGGGGCCTGCTGTTCATGGAGGGAATTTATGACGGCATGACCGAGCAGATGATCAGCAACGCCATCCGCAGCGATTCCGGGCAGCTGTCGCTTTTTGCCGCAGGCTTTCGGGAAGACCCGGGGCTGAATAGGCTGATTCTGCAGGATGGACAGATCACGGATTGTCTTGCCGGTGATCGTCGGGTGAAGAGCTTTGTGCGCCGCCTGCGCCAGGACGGGCTGGCAGCCACGGCCCATTATTCGCGTAACGTGATGATTTACGGGCTGGATCTGGCCACGGAACAAAGACACGGCAGGCTTGACACCTATCTGACCCAAGGTGAGTATAGCTTTGGCGCGAAAAAACGAGGGGCGATCATCGGCGCAAGGCTGGCGGAAAAACTCAAGGTGAAGATCGGCAGGAAACTCATCGTCTCGGCCCAGAACAGCGAGCACGAGGTTTCCGCCGTTGCCCTGACCATCACCGGCATTGTGCGCACCAACAACATGGCCCTGGACGAATCAGCGGTATTTATCGACATGGGCAAGGCCCGGGAGCTGTTCATGACCCCGGAGGGGGTAACCCAGGTCAGCGTCATTCTCCAGGCCGAAAAGGACATTCCTGGGGTGCAGAACACCCTGCGCCGGGATTTTCCCACCCTGGAGATACTGAGCTGGGATGAGCTCTATCCGGCCCTGATGCAGAGCCGGGTGCTCATGAAAGGTTTTAATCTGGTCATGAGCCTGCTGATCTTCGGCGTGGCAGGGCTAGGCATCTTCGGAGTGATGCTGGTGTCGGTGCTGGAGCGCCTGCGGGAATTCGGTATCATGCTGGCCATCGGCACCTCTTTTGACCAAGTGCGTGGCATCATCTTCACTGAATCTTTCATATTGGGCTTTAGCGGCTTTGTGGGCGGGTCCCTGCTGGGCGGGGCAACCCTTCTCTATTTTTACCGACACGGCCTGGATCTGACCATTTTCGGCGAAGGCCTGGAGGAGTTCGGCATGGACGTGATTACTTATGCCGTCATTCGCGCCCAGTATTTTACCACCGCCTTTGCCGCGGTCATGCTGGCCACCTTTGTCAGCGTGCTGTTTCCCCTGCGCCTGTTGAAAAAGGCCAACCCCATTGAGGCGATTAATAAGGCGTGATGGGAGTCTATGGTGTGTTTTATGCCTAACGATATTGGATAAGGATTATGAACCAACCCTTCCTTGATGTGAAAAAGATCAGCAAGATATTTCATCCCGGCCGAGAAGTAAAAGTGCAGGCCCTGGTGGATATCAGTCTCACCTTTGACCGGGGAGAATTTGTCGTTATTTCCGGGCCGTCCGGCAGCGGCAAGACCACCCTGCTGAACATTATGGGCGGCCTGGACAGCCCCACGGCAGGCGATGTGTTCCTTGACGGTGAACGGATCACCGGGGTGGAGGAAAAGTTTCTTTCCCGGCTGCGGCGCGATCATATCGGTTTTGTCTTCCAGGCCTATAACCTCATCCCGGTGCTCACCGCCAGGGAAAATATCGAGTATGTCATGCAGCTGCAGGGCCGCAGCCGCAGCGAATGCGATCGTCGCACCCGCGAGGTGGCCGAGAAGCTGGCCATTGCCGAACTGCTCGACAAGCTGCCGGGAGAGATGAGCGGCGGACAGCAGCAACGGGTCGCCGTGGCCCGGGCCGTGGCCTCCCGCCCCAAGCTCATTTTAGCCGATGAGCCCACGGCCAATCTTGATTCAAAAAGCGCGGAAGGGCTGATGGACATGATGCAGTCCTTGAACCAGGACGAGAGGATCACCATAATCTTCTCCTCCCACGATCCCCTGGTGATCGGCAAGGCGAAACATTCCATCCTGTTGAAAGACGGGCAGGTTACTGCAGATGAGTTTCCCGGCTAGCATGGTTGCGGCCGCAGGGCTGCTGGCACTGGTTCCGCAGTATGCCCTGGAAAACACCAATATCCTCGGTTTTGCCGAGAATTCCCGTTTTGTCGACTACAACCGGCTGCGGGCTGATATTACCGTTAAGCATGAGAAATATGAAGCCTTTGCCGCCAAACTGATGATCGACAATGTGGCGGCCTTTGTCCAGCAGCCGTATAATCTTACCGACGACACCTCTATCTATCGCGGCTATTTGGAATATCGAGGCGAGACTCATTTCTGGGTCATCGGTCGCCAGCGCATCCCCCTGGGGGTGGGTAGGGTGTGGAACCCCATCGACATCTTCAATCCCATTGATTCCCAGTCCGTGGAGCCCGAGGAACGGCCGGGAACCGAGGCCCTGCACTATGAGAATGCCGTGGGTCAGCTGGCCAACTTTGACTGTACCCTGTCCCGTGACAAGGGGGAGGCCCGTCTCAAGGGCTATCTGGATTTCGCCGATGTGGCCTTGGTCGGCCTCTATGACAATGATACAAAACTGGATATCATCGGCTGGGAAGTGGAAGGGGAGCTTTTTGATACGGGTATCGAGCTGCGCAGCGAAGGGGGGAGTTTTTACGATCGGGAAACCGGCAGCCGCCACACCGACTTCATTGCCGGGGCGGAATACGGTTTTGCCAATTCCCTCACCCTGATGGGTGAATACCGCTTTAACGATGATCTGGAAAGCGATGATCTGGCCGTGCGCGTCAGTTTTCAGCCCAAGATCCTGTGGACCGTAACCTGCCTTGGGGTGGAAAGCCTCAACGATCATTCCTTTTTTGTGGCGCCGGCAGTGGAATACAGCACCGGCGACGAATCAACGGTGAACGCCGGGGCCTTTCTCTATCATGGCAGTGCCCACGATACCTATGGCGGCTATGCCGACCGCATCTATGTCCGTTGGTTTGTACATTTTTAAAAAACCACAGTCCTCTCAGTCTGGAAGAAAAATTAAATCTGTCTCCCGGTCTTATTGATTGGCAACAACTGGAAATCCCATCCACCAGAGGCGCGACAATTTGCCATATTTACAAATATTTGATATTGTCATAGAAATTTGTTAGGATAACATAGAGATAAAGCCAAACCCACCGCAAGATGGGGACGGAAAGCCACGGAGCTTTTAAGCGAGCCGGGTTACCTGATTTATGAGGGTAGCTCGGTTTTTTTGTAAATGCTATAATCTGATTAATGGTTATTGGAAATTTGCAAAATAGAAATAACATATTACTACCACTTACTACCACAGAGGCAGTATTTGTTATCGAACATGAACTTGGATCTCGCAGGCAGGGACGGATTTGCTGACAGCCCCTCCCAGAAATCAACGGATTGAATAATTTTTTAGAAATTTCATGTGATGAGGGTAAAACCCTTCTGCATGCCAGGGTGAATCCGCAATGAATAACCCGGGGCGGTGAGATGAACGAATTGATAAGAACATTTTTTTAAAGCAATTTGAAGAATGTTTACCTTGTGACCAAAGGCCCCATGGAACACATTAATCCTATTCAGATTTATAAAAGGAGGGAGCAATGAGGGTTTGTCCGGAGAGTACATTGTCGCAAAAAATTATCGTGGCGGTTGGTTTTTTTGTTCTTATCGGCTTTATCATGCCGGCCATGGCGTTGCCGCCTGAGATGGAGGCGGACAGACTGCTGCTGTCGGCAACGCTCAAGCTGGACAGTAATGACTATGAGGCTGCGGCCCAGGACTTGGAGAAGATCAGGGCACTTAAGGTCACGTTGCCGGTGGAGTATTATTTCCAGAACGGCCGGTACCATGCTGCCACCAGGCATGCAACCGAGGCCAAAAAGAACCTGGAGACCTATCTGGACAAGGCCGGCAAGGAAGGGAGATCCTATTATCGCGCCCTTAAATTGCACAGCCAAGTGGAGGCGGACGAGAGACGCCTGGCACGGTTCAAGGATAACGGAGACGGTACGGTGACCGATGTCCAGACCAGCCTGATGTGGGCGGCAAAGGACAATGGCCGTGACATTACTTGGGCAGACGCCAGGGTTTATTGCGTGGATTACTCTGGCGGTGGATATACGGATTGGCGCATGCCAACCCAGGCTGAACTGGCCGGGCTGTATGACAAGGAGGAACCAGGTCCTAACCATATAACACCGTTTGTCAAGCTCTCAAAATGCTGTCCTTGGGCTATAGAGACTCGCGGTTCCGAGGCTACCCATTTCTCGTTCAGCGATGGCTACCCCTTCTGGGGCAGTCAGTCTGGCTCCCTCAATGACCGGGTATTGCCGGTGCGCAGTGGCAAATGATTCTTTGAATATTTGAACTTTGGTGTACAGGGGGCGTGCCTCCTGTACACCAGCTGGGCTGTTATTGGCAATATGACGTTTCAACTGTTAGATGCTACGTATACACAGGAAGTATCGTAAGTTCATTCTTCTATTCAATGCATTAGATTGCCAGTCTATCTTTTCCTGCTATTTTTGGTCGAGTTAGGATTTAATATGCATTGACTGCTAATTTTGGCGAGGCAAAGCGCTATCCCAAACTAATAAAAGTGCCCATTTTTATCCTGCCACATCTTTCCTTTTCACGGATGGTGGTGATAATGCCGGTCACCACGACAATAATCACCACCAGACTTTCAATCAACAAGGTCAGTTTGGTTCGTAAGCTGAATTTCACCCATTTTTGCGGGTAGAGTTCCAAGGGCAACCTTCTTTATCGTCCTTTCCCGGAAGCAGCGCTTCTACCTGACCTTCTTTTCACCGATGAGGGCCCGCATCTCGTCATAATCCTCATCCTTTGCCCACTGAAAACCTCCAATTCCGGCAGAGGAAAAGATTTTGGCATGTTCAGGGTTATTTTTGTTAAGTTTCAGCAAGGCCCTGTCGAACTTGGTGATAACATCTTTATTTAAGTCCTTCCTGGCGGAAAATATCCTGGTCGGCACCCATCTGGTCATGGCAATGACATGGAGTTCCTGGGCATTGACGCCAAGTTCCCCTTGTTTTTTCTCAAGCTCTTTAAGAAAATGGTCGCATACCACCCCTGCATCAAAGGCCTTGAGAAATACATTAAAGACGATATCCTCGCAGCAACCGCCATTGGCATACATTGCTAAGTCCTTGTCGATGTCGATACCGTTTTCTTCAAACAACATTTTCGCCACCACCCATTTGGAGGCGGAAAGCTTGGGCCCGAACATGACGGATTTGCCGACCAGATCCTTCATTGAATTGATGTTACTGTCCTTCCTGGCTATGATCCCACCGGCCTGCAAGTCACCCCCATTCGGGTTGCGGGCCTTCACCAGGGTATTTTGGTCATAGAGTCCGGCAAATTTGACGTACACATTGGGGTCCTGGAAAGCAAAATCAATATCCTTATTCCTGATCTGGTTTTCAAATTCCGCGATATTCGGAGGATACACCAACTTGATTTCAGATCCTGTCTCCGCCTGCAGATAGGTGACCAGCGGATAAAATTTTTTAAAGCTCAACGCCACATCACTGCAGGGGGAAACGGCGATGACAATCTTCTTTCCGGCCTCGTCGGCAGGGCTTACGCCGGCCAGCAGGCAGAAAAAAAATAGAAACACCACTACTCTATTAACCAATTTCCTGATCCTCATTTTATCCTCTTTCAGCTAATACAGCGGGCCGCTATTACTCAGTGCGAACAGAACATCCCTCTGATCATTAAATTTCCACAGTAAATGTAACACAGAATTTTTTCCGGAGATATCTCCTTTTTCTTAGGCTTGTCAAGGGCAGTAAGGCTGTCGGCTTAACAGATCAGGGACAACGGCTTGATCCCTTGATAAAAATAGGAAGAGTAGAATTCAGGAGACCTGAGCAGTAAAAATAATTGTCCTCCATTTTCCCTTATTGGCCTATTGCCTATGGTCGAACCCAAGACTCCAAAAAAAATCCCCCGGCATTACCGGGGGAGCCTTTTTAAAGAAGCCAGGAAGGACACCTGAATGAATGTTTCGAAATCTTTATTCGGCTGCTGTTGCTCTCAATTCTTCTTGCACCTCTGATTGATTACTTCTTCTACGGGATTACCTCTGCTCATACGGCAGGGTTTCCGCTTCATACCGCCTGGATTACGGGCACGTGCGCAAGGCAACAGTTTCATCGGCAACCGTTATTTCGCAGGCTTTAAGCACGGTTGTACCGGCAGTACATTCCCATTCGTAAACTTCAAAACTCACGTATTGGTTTACCGTGAGAACAATGTCAAATTGGTTGGCTAGATAATTAAACTTCACACCATAAACCTCGATTCCGTCGACCACGACTACATTGGGCCGAGTTGAAATTGATTCAATCGTTCCTTCCACCGTCTCGGCACTCACGCTCTGCACTGCAACGAAACTCAAACCAATTGCCAACATTACAAATAATTTCTTGATAGGATTTTTCATGGTACCACTCCATTAGTTTCAGGTTTTTCTTGTTTTTCTTCGGCCTTGTTCTTCATGTAGAATACAAGTCCGCCTCATGCACAATTCTGCACTCCTCTAATGAGAGAACCGGAGTACACCTCGTTTTTTTCATCGCCTACAATTGGCTTTAATTTCGCCTGCGACAAAAAATACAAATCGGTAAAGGTTACTTCATCTCGCAGATGTTCAAGCTTCCCGTCTTAACAGTAAATATATGTTATAAATCTAGAAAAATGAATCGGCCTTATTACTTATTTAGGCTTAGGTATTACTGCTTAGAAAAGAGATAAGATAAAGACGTGAAACATGAACTGGTAGAATTCTGGAAAACTCCTAAATGAAGTTTCCTCTACCGAAACCGCGCATCATGGTGAATCTGTTAGCGCCTTGGTAAATGTACTTTTGAGGAGCAGTGTGCGTTAATAGCGCAAGCGCGGTTTTGTGAGGGGCGGGAACAATGTAATGGGGTGCAGCGATATGCTGATGGTACGTAGTAGCCGCGTGCGGCAGGGCGTTATGAAAAGACTATCTGCAATCGTTTAGCTCCTCCAAAGAACCCAGTCTACTTGACTGAACTTTCAGTACGAAATTTTGTTGTGACTATCGTTAGTTGTCATTGAAAATCAAGTAGAGGCAGGTACGACTGGAGGGAACCTTACAAAATTGACCTCTGGTCTGATTATTGTGTCACAGCGGAAAAAAAGTGCTCACATATGCCCAGTAAGCAGAGTTTATACCCCATTTGGGGTGTTTTTTACTTTCACCTCTCCGTGTCCAAAAACATATGCCAAATTTTTCAAGGCACCATCGAGCGACATGAACTTCCCCTGCGTATTCCCCTTTGCATTCGGGAAAACCGGTCATTGATTCCGGACGGGTTTCTCCGACCTGCTGGCTCAAGAGGACTGCGGCCCTTTTTTAGTCAGATAGGTGGCCTGTACCCAGCTCCAGTTCAGGTAAAGATGCAGGGCCACACCCGAGACCAGGAGAATGCCTCCTCCGCCATGAATGACCTCAAAGGCTTCCTTTGGGAAAAAGTCGTGTAAGGAGCTGGAAATGGCCTGGCTCAGGATAAGAATGCCGATCGTGGGATTAAGTATCTTCAGTGCCTGATTTTTTTTCATTGTATTCCTCTTTTGATGCCGCACAAAGGGCAGATCGATTACTGATGTCTTCTTTGGTATCTTTTACTCCATCAGAATGTCATAAGGCAAGGCCATAATTTGTCGGTGGGGATGTAGCCTGTTCCTTATCTTGATGGAAAAAAGGGAGGATTGTTGCGCAAAAACTGGGTAATTGCCACGAAGCCCCGAGGTGACTTGCCGTAATTAAAAAATATTTTTCTGTGATCTCTGTGTGCTCTGTGGTGAAAAAAGCCTTCTGTGTATTGATTTTTCAGCGCAGCATGTCCGGGAAGAAGGTCAGCAGCACTCCCAGCACCACCATGATGATGCCGCCCACTGCTTTGCAGTAACCGGCGTATTTCTCACCGAGAGAGGAGTTGACCGCGAAAACGGCGCTGCTGAAGATGACCAGATCATCGAGCATGAAGAAAAAGACATAGAGCAGGATATAGGCGTAATACTGCAGGCTGCTCCCCGCGCTGATGGCCAGCACATGGGTAAAGATGGCGGGAATGCCGGCGGAGCAGAGGAACTCGATGGAGTTTACCGCAAAGGCCAGGACAATGATGCCGAAGATACTGGCCAGGGTCAGCGGCGAGGAGACCAGCAGCTGGATTCTGTTCATGGTTTTCTTTTTTGTTTTGCCATCGATGACCTTGCAGGCCACCACGCCCCTGGTGACGATGAATTCCCGGATGTTTCTGATGCCGGTCCACAGGGCAAAAAGCCCGATCAGCAGGGTCAGCGGCCTGAGATAGCCGATGAACAGAAAGGCATTGAGCCAGGCGGTCATAAAGAGAAAATAGAGAATGCCTGAGGCGGCCACGAAAGAGCCCACCAGAAACCAGATCTTTTTTCTGTCCTTGAGACTCATGATCAGTGAGATGAGATAAACCAGAACCCACATGGCGCAAGGGTTGAAGCCGTCCACCAGCCCGAGGATCACGGCAAGAACCGGCAGGGAATAGTTTCTGGCGTCCTGTCGGCCCAGCAAAGGGAGGTGAAAGGTGGTGTCCATTGCCGGGCTGTCGGCGGCGGCCAGATGAACATTCTTCCCGGCGAGATCAGGATAAGAGCCCGCATAGGCGCCAACGGCAGTGCAGCAAAGTATTGCTGCCAGCAGCAGGAAAGTGAGGAGAAGGTACTTTTTCACCAGAATGCCCGGTAGAAATGCTTGGAGGTTCACTGTGTTTCCATGGCCGCCAGTATAAACCGGAAAGAGGAAAATGTGCATTTAATATCTACGGGAAGAAGAAAAACCGCGGCGTAGTCTGCTGCGGCAGCCAGGCGATTAAGGGCAATGACCGTGAAAAAAAATACACTGGTCATCTCATTGATATGCAATGGATAATTTTTTGACCTGACGTATAGATTTTGTCACTAGGCTGCTGCCCTGACAGGCGCTCACTTGACATTTCCTATGATTGGACGCACCATTAGAAAGAATACCGCAAGGATCCGGGCAAGCCGGCAAATTGCACGCCACGCACAGCTAGAGAGAGGTAATAACCATGGGAAAATCATGTCGTCTGTTGATTGTCATGGCAACATGTCTATTTGCGATATTTTCATTGAGATGGGAGGCCTGGTCCCAGATGCAGGAGGGCCGATTTACGGCTGTCGGCGGCGATACCATACTTGACCACAGTACCGGTCTCATGTGGGCGGCAACGGATAATGGTGAGGATATCACCTGGGAGCAGGCGAAGTTCTACTGTGAAAAATTTACGGGCGGCAACCATACTGACTGGCGGCTGCCGACCTTGGCCGAACTGGATACCATTTTTGATCAAAACTCTGCAAGTCGCTTTAAAACCTTCAAGGCCATCACTCTCACCGGCTGCTGTCCCTGGACCTCGGACAGCCGGCGCAACCGGGCGCGGACCATCTTTTTCATGACCGGTGAGATCAATACATTTGATCAAGGGACTTCGAGCAGCATGCGTGCCCTGCCGGTGCGCACCGCCCGTTGAAACCCTGATCTCCTTATTCGGGAATTTTTACCAGGTCATCCTCATACACACCTTGTTCGGCGCTGGAATGGCAGGCGGGACAATTGGCGCGGGAGCCGATTGACTGTCTGCTGAAGATATCCTGCTGCAGCTCGTGGTGTTTTTTCCGGATGTATGGGATCTCGGTAATGCGCAATGGTTTCTGGCCGGAAAATAATTTTTACCCTGCTCAGTCAAATCAACTTAGCGTCAAACGGTAAAAACGCCAATATTTTTATGTCACTTTGTGGTTATTTTGTGTATTTTGCAGAATACGTGAAACATGCAAGTCTGGAAAATCGGCGTAACATGTCTTCGCCCATTTAAAAGGGGGAGCAAACTTCGTTTTCGGCGTGGCTGAATTCAGAGTTTTGAGAAGGCCGATCCGTTATGGTGATAAGCGACAGACTGCGCTAACAAATTGATAAGTCAATAAATGAGAGGAGTTGGGAGTATGAAATGTCCAGTATGCACTTCTGTTGACCTGCTGATGTCTGATCGGCAGGGTGTGGAAATTGATTATTGTCCCCAGTGCCGTGGCGTATGGCTCGACCGGGGAGAACTCGATAAAATTATCGAACGTTCCGCCCCGGCGCAGATGCCTCCTGTGCCGGAAGAGCGGAACCGCAGGCCCGAAACCATGAAATACGGCGACAGCCATCACCTTGGCGATAAGCATGACAAATATCATGACGGTAAACAGTATAAGAAAAAGTCATTGCTGAAAGATCTTTTTGATTTTTGAGTTTTTTGGCCCATGATACAGATGGTATGTGCCCCCTGTTACGGAGATAGGGGGCTTTCTCCCCGTCAGCGCCGGACCATTACCGCGGGAAGAAATTGCCTTAAAGGAGCAGGAGTCCTGTTAGGCCAGCAGCAGGTAAAGGATGCCGTTTAATGAGGCCCAGGCGAGTATCACCACAGTGAGCGCCGCGCAGCCGATGGCAAGGTATTTGTGGCTGATATTTTCCCTTTTCCGCTCCTGGTAGCCTAAAAGATAGGCGAGTAGAGCTCCCGCCGCCATGCCGCCGCCATGTCCCCAGTTATTGATACCCGGTACGATCATCCCGAAAACAAAGATACTGACCGCCCAGACCCCGATCTGGCTGTAGATATTGCCGCCATATGTTCCGCCCCGGCTTTTGCCGTAAAAGAGCATGGCGCCGATCAGGCTGCACACCGAGGCGGATGCGCCGATGGTAAAGTGAATGCCGGCCAGATAAGAGAGAAAAAAGCCGGCAACACCTCCCAGGGTATAGATGATAAACATGCGGTAGCCGCCGTATTCATTGATGACCAGCGGGGCTATCTGCCGCAGGGCGATGAGGTTGAAGGCGATATGCATGAGACTGCCGTGCAGATAATTTGCCGCCACAAGGGTCCACCAGCGATGCATCTGGTCAATGGCAACGGTGCCGGTGGAGCCGAGGATGAGCAGGCTGCGGTTGCTGGGCGACAGAAAGTCGAAGGGGTTGACGGCAAGCCCTGCGCTGCGCGGATTGAGCAGCAGGGAAAGAATATACATGCCGATATTGGTGTAGGTGATCAGGCTGATGATCCGGTTCCCATCGGTAAAGCCTGTGGTGAAACGATTGTTTTTCCACCAGGAACCGGGCCTGCTCGTACCGCAATAGGGGCAAACCTTTTCATCACGGCTGATGAGGCGGCGGCAGTTGGGGCAGAGCATGGAATTTTTGGGGTGCAGCGTTGTCATGCGATATCTCTCTGGTGGTTGTGATAGATTATTGGCCATCGGCAAATGGAGGCATAAAAAAACGATGCCCTGGCTCCAGGCAACTTTAACAGTTCTTGGCGCGAAAGGAAATTGTAACCGGACTAAAAATGTGCAATGCACGTCCTGCCGGCTGAACCGGTTAAATGATCAGACAGCGGAAAGCATTTTTTGTTTCAGGCTTGAGACTAATGATCGAAGTTTCGGCCCGGATGTGTTATTTTTATAAAAACCTGCAGGTTGATACGGCTCTGTCCGTTATCTCGCCTCGTTTGCCCAAAGCTATCCATTTTACTGCGCTTTCCCAGGGATTTGTTTGCCCCTGGACGCAAAGCTCTTTCCCGGTCAGTGCCCTCCTGTCATAGCGGATCTGCGGGAAAAGGACCATTTCCACCATGCAAGGCCATTTGCTCGGCACCCTTCTTTTATCGGTATTTATTGCTTTGCTCGGCATCGGCATCATCGTACCGGTCATGCCGGTCTTTGCCGCCAGTCTCGGGGCAGGAGGGCTGGCCCTCGGTCTGATCATCGCCGCCTTTTCCATCACCCGGGGCATTTTCCAGCCCATTGTCGGCAATTTGTCCGACCGCTGGGGCAGGAAGATGTTTCTGGTCTGCGGTCTGCTGGTTTATGCCCTGGTGGGTCTGGCCATGCCCGAGGCCACCTCGGTGATTAATCTGATAGTCATCCGGGCCTTTCATGGCGTTGGTTCGGCCATGATCGTGCCGGTTGCCATGGCCTGTGTCAGCGACATGGCGCCGGTGGGCCAGGAAGGACGCTACATGGGGATGCTGAATATCGCCATTTTTACCGGCATCGGCAGCGGACCGCTGCTGGGCGGTTTTTTCACCGATCTGTGGGGAATGGCAGCCGCCTTTTACGCCATGGCCGGTCTGAGCTGCCTTGCCCTGCTGCTGGTGGTTTTCCAAATGCCGGTGATGGAGCGCAAGGATCGCGGCATCCGCCGCATGGGCATCATCGAGGCGCTGCGCAGCATGCTCACCCGGCGCAGAACAGGCGGGATTCTTTTGGCCAGGATGGCCACCATGATCATCATGGTGCCCACCATGGCCTTTCTGCCCTTGCTCATGCACCAGTGGTTCCAGTCAAGCGGCATGGAGATCGGCCTGGTCATCGCCTGCCGGACCCTGGTCAATGCCCTGCTGCAGACCCCCTTCGGCAGAATGGCCGACCGCCGCGATAAGAGCGGACTCTTGCTGATCGGCTGCCTGATCATCAGTGCGGTGATGTGTCTGGTGCCTCTGGCGAACAGTTTCTGGTTTCTGCTGGGGCTGTTTATTCTGCTCGGCATGGGCGAGGCGATGATTTGGCCGACACTGGGCGCCTATGCCACGGAGGAGGGGCGGCAGTATGGCCAGGGCACCATGATGGGTGTTTTCAGCCTGGCCATGAGTGTCGGGGTATTCTGCGGCTCACTGGGCGCCGGGTTCACCATGGATCTCCTCGGCCTGCACTGGTCTTTTTTCATCATCGGCATCCTGGTACTGGGGCTGACCATGATTGCCGTCGGCCTGATCAGAGGCTCTTCCGCCTTTGTGGTTCCTGTGGCAGATTAAAAATTTGTCCGTAAATTAGCTTGTAGAGATAAATATCCGGGGAACCAGGCAAAACGGCAAAAAAAATAAATAAAAAAGCAAGTTAGTGCCTCCAACAGGAAATAAATCAGCCCCATGGTTGCATATTTTCTTTGAGATTTCCGGCCCAACCTGCTATTGATTTATTCCTGATTTTGTCGCATCATCATCTATATATTATGATCAAGTCCTGTGGGGGCTTACGCATAAACACTTTCACTACTTCAGGCGGGGATCGTTTCAAGGGACATGGCTAGTTCAGTTTTCAGGAGTGCGCATACATTTCACATCCCGGTGATGGGTACGGGGTTTACCATTGATACGGCATTACGCGTGGCAAAATTCGGCATCAGCGCGGTCATCTCCCTGGTCGATGATCTGCTGATTGAACAGATGCGGAAATACCATTGCGAGAAGGCAGGAGAACCCTATGAGGAAATTTCCAGCCGGCAGGAAGATGCCCGAGCCCTGCGTATCACCGCCTTTCTCAATCTGCTGGACCGCTTAATCGAGCGCCAGGTGCGTGAGCTGCAGGCCGCACCTTTCTCGCCGGGCAGCGACATCACCCGCTATTACGAAATGTTGCCCGAGGAAGCGCCGATCAAAAAGGACTACCTGGCCATGCTTGCCACGGGTGACGCCGAGGAAAAGGCCAGGCTGCAGCAGGTACTGCGGCAGCATGCCGTGCCCGGCACCATTGACGTCAATATCATGACCAAGCTCGACCGGGTCAATTACCGCCACGGCAAGGCGCTGGGGGTGGAATTCTCTGATGCCATGGCGGCCCTGCGCGGCTATGCCCTGAGCACGGTCCGCTCCTCCATTATCTTTTCGGCCGGCATTAATAAACACCTCTACAGTTACCTCGCCTCTTTTGATGATTTTTTCCCGGACAAAAACGGTATCAGCAAAAAAAGGATCGTTCTGAAGGTCAGCGATTACCGCTCGGCGGAAATCCAGGGGAAATTCCTGGCAAAGCATGGGATGTGGGTATCTGAATTCCGCATTGAGTCCGGTCTGAACTGCGGCGGCCATGCCTTTGCATCAAAAGGTTTTCTGCTCGGACCAATCCTCGAGGAGTTTAAACTTAAAAAACAGGAACTTATCGAAAAATTGCACACTGTTTATGTCAAGGCTATTGCCGCGCTGGGCCGGCCGGCCGGCAGCAATCCGCAGGATGTGCGCATTACGGTGCAGGGCGGCATCGGCACCGCGGCCGAAGATCAGCTGCTGCTTAACCATTATGGGGTCGACGGCACAGGCTGGGGTACGCCTTTTCTGCTCGTTCCCGAGATCGTTAATATTGATGATGCCCATCTACAGAAACTGCTCAGGGCCACCAGTGAGGATGTCTATCTCAGCGACAGCTCCCCACTGGGCGTGCCGTTCTGGAACCTGCGCACCTCGGCCAGTGAGGAGGCGCGGCGCAGGCGGATCAGCGAAGGCAAGCCCGGTTCCGCCTGCCCCAAAGGCCATATCTCCATCAATACGGAATTCACTGAACGGCCCATCTGTCTTGCTTCCCGCGCCTACCAGAAAAAGAAGCTGGCCGTGCTGCCGGAGGAAGGGCATCCAATGCCGCTGCTTGAAAAGCTTCGTGAAGGGCTGATGGTCAAATCCTGTATCTGTCATGATCTTGCCGGCTGCATTACCCTGCCCACCGGCATCGATCCCACTGCCACCCCCGCTATATGCTGCGGCCCCAACATTGTCAATTTCAGTAAGGTTGTCACCCTGGAAGAGATGGTGGGGCATATTTACGGAAGAATCTCCCTGTTGACCAGAGCGGAACGGCCGCACATGTTTATCCGGGAGATCGGTATTTTTATCGATTATATCCGTGGTGAAATGGACAAAATCGCCTCGGGACTTGTCTTCCGCGCCCCGGCAAACCTGCAGGAGATTAAGGAAAATCTTCTCAAGGGTATTGAATATTACCAGAGCTTTCCCCGGCAGATGATCGCGGATAAAAGCGACCAGTTTTTCTCTGACCTGCTGAGCATGCGGGAGACCATCGAGTCGCTGCCATTGGGAGATGCCGCTGGAGCGGGCGGTAAGGTTTGACCAGGCCGTCCGCAATAGAAGTGCCGAGATAAATCGGTTTTTCAGTTAGTCAGCCGGCTGGTATTTCCGGGCATCAATACGAAGCTATCAAAATTCATAAAATAGCGTTTTATCACTAACCGCGTCATGGTCCAGGGGAACACTTCCGGTCGGGCGCATCCATTGATAAAACGCTATTGTTGTCTCTGTCGGTTGTATTCCGAATTGGGGTTTTGTTGGGGTTTTGCCTTGGGCATTGCCGGTTATTTGAACAGTGAGGAGGATACTGCTGTCGGATCTTTATTTTCACGGGCCAGCCGGAGAAGGAAACATCTCGGCCGGAGCTGGGCGGCCGGGCTGATGATTTTTGTCGGCCGCCTGTTACTGGTCGCCGTTGTTCTGTCAGTTGCCCTGGTCCTTATTCTGCGCTGGGTTGCACCGCCGACCAGCGCCTTCATGGTGGGGGGACACCTGGCGCAGCTCTTCAGCAGTGACTCACGCAGCCGGATCCACTATCACTGGGTTGACTGGGAATCGATTTCTCCTAATCTGCCGCTTGCCGTGGTAGCGGCGGAGGATCAGAAGTTTTCCCGCCATGCCGGTTTCGATTTTGACTCCATCGGCAAGGCCTTGGAAAAAAACAGGAAGGGAGGCCGTCTGCGGGGGGCGAGCACCATCACCCAGCAGGTGGCCAAGAATCTCTTTCTGTGGCCGGGAAAAAGCTACCTGCGCAAGGGGCTGGAGGCCTACTTTACCGTTTTGTTGGAATGTCTGTGGCCGAAAAAGAGGATTCTTGAGGTTTATGTCAATATCGCGGAATTCGGTGACGGGATCTATGGTGTGTATGCCGCGGCAGAAAGCGTCTTCGGCAAGAAGCCCGCTGAGCTGACCAAGTGGGATGCGGCCCTGCTTGCTGCCGTGCTTCCCAACCCCAAGGTGCTGCAGGCGAGAAAGCCGTCGTCCTATGTCATGGAGAGAAGGCGGTGGATCACCACGCAGATGAGACAGCTGAACGGCACCGAATATCTGCAGGACCTGTGACGGCATGTCTCAGCCGCTCAGGATTATGGTGTGTGGAGTATGACCAGGAATAATCTGAAACAGGGTGATGGCCATGATTGAAGAGTACTCGTTTGGCAGGATCGTTATCTCCGGTAACAGTTTACAGCGCCGATCTGAAAATCATCAACAACAGGGTGGTGGCGGACTGGTGGCGCAAGGCAGGACATGTGGTGGACGTGGATGATGTGGCGGACATCCTTGCCGCCCAACCCAAGTATCTGGTCATCGGCAAAGGAAAACCGGGTCTCATGCGGGTCAGCGGCGAACTGGCTGCGGAGCTGCAGGGGCGGGGGATTGAACTGCTGGCGGAACCCACTGCCGGTGCAGTGGAGACATTCAACCGCCTGGTTGCCGCAGGATACCAGGTGGCAGCCGGTTTCCATCTCACCTGCTGATCGGCCGGCCTATCATGATGGGGAAATACCTGCAGCTTACCCTGCTCTGCTGTCTCTGCCTGCTTGGTCTGGCTGGTTGCGAGGATACCGATGTCAGGATGGCGGCCGAGGCGGGCCTCGATGCCGCCAGGGCGGTCACCCTGTCGGATGAGACCGTACGGGAACTGGCACTGCAGTCGGCGCAGTTTGCCGACGGAAAACAGAGACTCGCTGCACCCGGCGACCCTTACGCCAAAAGGCTGCAGCGTCTTGTCGGCGAACATCAGCAGGAAGGCGCCCTCCGTTTCAATTATAAGGTGTATCTTGCCGATGAGGTCAACGCTTTTGCCCTGGCCGACGGTACCATCCGCATCTACAGCGGACTGATGGATATGCTTGACGACGGCGAGCTGCATTTTGTCATCGGCCATGAGATGGGGCATGTGGCCGGCAACCATATTCGCAAAAAAATCCAGCTGGCCTATGCGGCCAGTGCAATGCGCAAGGGGATCGCCTCCCTGAACAGCGCGGTGGGCGAGCTGGCCCGTTCGCAGCTGGGCGCTTTTTCCGAACTGCTCATGAGCGCCCAGTTCTCCCAGCTGGAGGAGAAAGAGGCGGACGATTACGGTCTGGCATTTCTCAAAAAGAATGGCTATGAGACAAGGGACGGGGTGACCGCTTTGCGAAAACTTGCCGGCCTGGGTAATGATCATTCTTTCCTGTCAAGCCATCCGGCACCGGACAAGCGGGCGGACAGACTGGAACTGCAGCTGGCAGGAAAGGCCGTGCCCATTGAGGAGAGCCGGAGAAATCTTTCCGACCGGCTGACCGGCTGGTTCGCCGGACAATTTCCCGGCCTTTATGAACGGTTGAACGATTTTTTCCCCTGGCTGGAAAGGAAGGAGGAGCGGTCGGCCATTTGATCGCCGCCTGGGCGTCAGACTCCCTAAAAGATGGGAATCGTTTGCCGGTAAGCATCACTGCTGAGCAATGATGCCATCCGCCGAGATACCTTTGATCACATAGTCCTCGCTGTTGATGAAGTTGGCAAAAATAATCAGGAAGGTGACTGCCACGAGCGCCATCAGTCTTTTGTCATGGTAGAGGTCATCCAGACCTTTCCTTTTCATCTCCTTATTGTCATAGACAAAATGTCTGCGGAAAAGGCCGTCAAGCACGGACGGCCCTTTATCCCTGATGCTGTCGCAGCCGCCGCTATGGGAATACTCCATGGCCTCGAGCAGCAAGGCGCGTTGATCAGCAGGCGACGTCAGGTGGTAGGCGAAGATATGCAGCATGATGGTCTGGGCCTCCCTGATGCTTGCCACGGCCAGGGAATAGAAAAGTTTCTGCGCCGCCTCTCCCAGGGGAAGTTTTTCCGCCCGCAGCATGCTTAAGAAAACCACGTTTTTATAGAGCTGGAAAAGCCGCCTGGCGCCATTGATTCTGCTGGCAGAGGGATGGGCCTGGCTGAGATGCAGCCCTTTGTAAGAATTGACAAACAGGATATCAAAAATGACCTGAAAGCAGCGGGCGCGGTCAGTGAAATCCTGCAGGTCTATGCGCAGATCCAGAGTATTGTCCAGGCGGTCCGCCAGCTTGATGACCGCAAGTTCAGGGGTTATCCTCGCTTGGGTGAGCAGACGGCCGAGATATTCCGTGTACTTCTGGCCCTTGGGTTTGGTGAGAAAGGCGATGCGTTCATTGAGAAACCAATTGGCCTGGGAGTCGATCTTCTCCAGGAGCTGGCGGTATCTGTTATCGAGCCTGCGCCAGGTCTCGGGGCTGTATCTGCCCGGGGTCAGATCCTCTTCCTTGTCGTGCAGCAGGGCGGTGAGCAGATCCAGGGTGCTGGGTCGGTCATGGGCTCTGGCCAGCAGGGCGGAGGCCCGGATGGGATGGAGGATGGCAAGGGGGCCCAACCAGCGTTTCTGGTTGCCGTATGCCTCGCCGAGATACTCCAGCGCCTCCATGAGAAATCCCTGGGAGACCTTGTCCAGGACCAGATGATCTCTCGTCACCAGGTTTAATATCCCCCGCCAGTTGACGGGTTCCCCGGCAAGCTGATAGTTAAGAAAGGATGAAAGGGAAAGAAACTCCTGGGTGTCGATGAGCGGTTTCATGCCTCACCCCGTGGATCAATTCTTGATTTGCAGGAAAAACGCAGATGTCCCACGTTTGCTCTCAATTTTTTCATTATCTTCAGATACACCATGGCGGTCCCGGAGCACAAGTTTTTTTCGCTGCATGTTCAGATGGTTGAGAGATTCGGGCCGCAAGGGTTTATTGGCGTTTGCCGCTAACTTGAGGCACTTTAAGTACTTCAAGTATTTTAGGCATTTAACCTGTTTACAGGACAGAATTTGGTGTGGTGCATAACTTATTGAAATTAGGCTGCGACATCAGGAGTTCTGACTTTAGGCCTGCAACTTAACATCCAGGGCCTGGCGCATTGCATGGGACATATCCCTTTTCATCACGGGCTTCATGAGAAATTCCCTGATGCCCTGGGCCTTGGCCTGCTCTTCATTGACCAGCTCACTGAAGCCGGTGCACATGACAATGGGGATATCCGGTCTGATCGCCAGAATTTCCCTGGTTAATTCCAGACCGGTCAGGCGGGGCATGGTCATGTCGGTGATGATGAGATCGAAATCGTGTGGCCGGGCCTTGAAAGTTTGCAGGGCCTTCTCACTGTCCATCATAGCTGTAACCGCATAGCCGAGATCGGTCAGCATCAACTCCTCCATCCGCGTAATGACCTCTTCATCATCCACCAACAGAACCCTTTCATTGCCTGTGGGCAGGATTTCCATTGCCTGGTCAACCGGAGCCTCGCCTTGCGGGAGACGAGGCAGATAAACATGAAAGGTTGCCCCCTTGCCGAGTTCACTTGTTGCCGTGATATGGCCGCCATGGCTTTTGACGATATTGTGAACCACGGAAAGTCCCAGCCCGGTGCCCTCTCCCTCCTTTTTGGTGGTGAAGTAAGGTTCGAATATCCGCTCCAGGGTCATATGATCCATACCATGCCCGGTGTCGCTTATTTCCAGATGCACATAAGGGCCGGGGAGCAGTTCGGGTGAAATATTTTTTGTCTCCTCCGGCTTGATATCCATCGGTGCCAGTCCGATCGCCAGCGCTCCTCCTGTGGCACGCATGGCATGGTAGGAATTGGTGCAGAGATTCATGATAATCTGGTGGATCTGGCTGGGGTCGGCCATCACCTGGCAACAGTCCGGGGCGATGTCGGTCTTGATGTCAATGGTGGTGGGGATGCTGGCCCGCAAAAGTTTCAAGGCCTCCTTGACAATCAGGTGAATAGGGACAGCCTGACGGACCTGCTCCTTTTGACGGCTGAAGGCGAGAATCTGACTGACAAGATCCTTGGCCCGGTTGCCGGCATTGAGCACTGCGTTCAGATAGGCGCAAACATGGCTTTCCACCGGGGTTTCATTTTTGATCATATCCGCATAGCCGAGTATGGGGGTGAGGATGTTGTTGAAATCATGGGCAATGCCGCTGGCCAGGGTGCCGATGGCCTCCATTTTCTGGGAGTGCTGGAGCTGGGTCAAAAGGTTGGTTTTCTCCATCTCGGCAAAAACCTGTTCGGTTACGTCATCAATACGGATGACCGCTCCGGCGACTGCCTCACCGAAGAGCGGATAGACGACGATATCGGCATAGTGGGGCTTGCCGTCCCGCAGGTCAAAAACCCTTGTCGGATTTTTCGGCTGCCGTTTCTCAAGGGCTTTGCGGATATTTTCCTTTTGTCCCGCCAGCTGGGGCAAGACTTCGCTCAGCATGCAGCCCAGTGCCGCAGATGATGCGATTCCTGTCTGTTTTTCCGCCTCACGGTTCCATTGGATGACCTTGCCGTCCTGGTCGACACCGACAAGAATCGAAGGCATGGAATTGATGATGCTGCTGAGCATGGCGCGCAGCCGCAGCATCTCCTCTTCATTTTTTCGGCGGTCACGGATCATCCGGTTGGCCGATTCGGCAAGATTTCTGAATTCCCGGATGGTCAGACTTTTCCTGTCAATCTCCCGGTAACCGGAGGCTGCATCTTGAAAAAAGGCGGTGAATGCCTGAAATTCCTTATCAAGCCTGCCGGCAAGGTAGTGGGACAGGAAAATGACAAAGCCAACAAAGAAGACCAGGAGAATGAGGACCTTGATGATGTAATCGTTGATCTGATGTTTTAATTGTTTCTTCTTTTGCTGGAGAGAACCCAGGATGTCATTGGTATTGGTATCAATGGCAACAATCCACTGCCAGTCCGGATAAGAACGGGCATAGGCGATTTTCGGCACCACGTCTCCTTTTGCATCATCTTCCCAGGCAGATGAGACAAAGCCACCCTCGGCACTCAGCGCAACATGGAGGAGTTGCCGGTAAATCTCCATTCCTTTGTCGTCCGTGAAGGAAAACATGTTACGGCCGATTTTTTCCTTGCTGGAATGGAAGAGGGCGATTCCATCTTGGCGAAAGAGAGAGATGGTGCCGATACCCTGTTGCATGCTGTACAGATAATCCAGGATCTTCTTCTGCACATCGCGGGTGATATCGTCCTTGTAGGCAGCCGTGCCGATATACCAGCCGAATGGTTCGAAATACTTGATAAAGGCCAGCTTGGTCCGGGGCTGCTTTTCATCATGGGAGCCGGGGGCCAGATACTGGTAAAATGCCTCCTCGTTGCCGGTCACCATGGCCACCATGTTACGCACCCCGTCAGCGCTGGAACTGTCGGTCACATTGGTCAGCTTTCGGCCGACCAGTTCCGGGCTATCGGCAATAAGCTCCTCTCCCCCATCGCCTGCGGTGGCGAAATAATAGCCCAGACCGTTATCAAAACGGCCGGCCCGCAGATCGGTTATAATATGCTGCTTGATCTCAGCTTCCGGCAGTCTGCCATGGTCTTCCTGATAGATATGCAGGGCTGTGGTATAGGCCTGCAGGACCCGCTCACGCAGGGTGTCCCGGACTTCTTTCTCACGCTGCTTGCTCTCGAAGTCAATGAGCTGGATAATTTTTTCCACCTCATTGCGTATCAACCATTGTCGGTCCCGGAGATACTCATTTTCATAATTATCGACGTCTGTGGCGGAATGGCGGTATGTTTCGTAAAGCCAGCCACCGCTCAGACAGATGGTGAAAACGAAAATGATCACCAGAAAGCTGAGAAAGGTAATTTTTTGGATGCTCGTTTTACGAAACATAATGAACTCGTAATAAATCCCGGCAGCGTATTCTCGTGACGATAAATCAAGAAGTTATCATCACTGTACGGCTGTCGAGTGGTTGTTGGAGACAGTCAAACAGGTATCCCCGACTGATTGTAGTTGTCTGTCCGCTGTCCGTCAGCTGCGGTAGATGCGGGCCAGCCTTTTTTCCGCCGCCAGCATGGCGGTTTTGGGTGACTTGTTGCCGGTGCAGACGTCGGCGAACATATCCACGATGATATATTCGTTCATCGACGCTGCGGAGGCCGCACCCAGAGGGCCTGCATACCCATTCCACAGCATGCGGCCCGTACATTCCCGGTAAGGAGTGATGCGCGGGTCCTTGTGCCAGGCCGCCAGATCATAATATGCTTTCAAGGTCGGCGTAACAAACCCCCAGGTCCCGCTTTCCCATGCTCCGTAGCTCGGTTCCTCGAAGAGGAACTGCAGGTAATGTTTTGCGGCGTTGGGAACCGGGGTATGTTTAAAGATAAAGCCCAGACTGAACAGGGAGAGTTCGGTGGGAAATCCCACCGGACCCACCGGAAAATTCATGGTCATCAGGTCCCTGTTGATATCCGGGAAATTCTGCATGGAGGCATAAAAGATGCTGTTGCCGTTGGCGGTCAGCGAGATCTGCCCGGCCAGAAAGGCCTGGTTGTTGTGGGGATCAAGCCAGTTTTCCACCCCGGGGATCATGGTGTCATGGAACTCGCGTGCCGTTTCCAGGGCTTGCAGGGTTTCACTGCTGTTGATGGCAATGGTTTTGCCGTCCGCTTCAACCGCCTTGCCGCCAAAGGACCACAACCACCAATGGGTCCAGGAGTTGGCGTCACCCACGGCATGGCCCAGGGCGAAGCCGGTGGGATGGCCCTGGGCCTTCAGCGCCTTGCAGCATTTGAGGAATCCGGCAATATCATCGGGTACCTTGGCAAAGCCGGCCTCCTGCACCTGGCTTACCCGGTAGTTCAGACAGATGCCGGCGCTGCCCAGGGGCAGGGCGATCCACTGTTTGTTTTTGGCATTCCGGCCATAGACCTCGCATACCGGATACCAGCCGCCGTATTTTTTGCCGAGATAGTCCGCCACATCGCTGACATCAAGCAGTCGGTCCGGGTAGAGGTGGGGGTCGTCGAACCAGCCGAAGACAATATCATGGCCCGAACCCAGCAGCGATTCCATGGCGGCAGTGGAACGAACATCTCCCCATTGCAGGAAATCGGTGATCACCCTGCCGCCGGTGGCGATTTCCCATTTTTTCGTGTTGATCCGCCAGATTTCCTCATCACTCTTGACAAACCCCATCCAGCGCAGAACCTTGAGCACCGGGCGCGATTCCAGTTCAAAGCGGGGAGGCGGGATTTCCGCCGCCAGGAGCGGATTGAACTGGAACAGGGCGGAGGACCCGCAGGTCAGTCCGATGCCGGCAAGGCCCGCAACCGATGTCTTGAGAAAATCCCGGCGGGAAAGCGAAAGTTTTTTATCTCGGGTCATCCGCTCCTCTCCATTATCGTAATTCCCCCTAGACATACAACCGGCTGAGCCGTTTTTCCGCCCGCAGGGCAGCGGCTCGGGGTGTCTTGTTGCCGGTGCAGACATCAGCGATCATGTCAACGATGACGAATTCACTCATGGCGGCGGCTGATGCTGTGCCCAGAGGGCCGGCGTGGCCGTTGGAGCGCATGCGTTTGATGCATTCCCGATAGGGCGTGATTTTCGGATTCTGCACCCAGTCGGGCGTATCATAGAACTTTTTCAGGCTCTGGCAGATATACCCCGACGAACCGCTGATCCAGCGGCCATATTGCTCTTCCTCAAACATGAACCTGAGATAGTGTCTGGCCGCGTTGGGCATGGGGGAGTGTTTGAAAATAAAGGCCTGGCTCAGGGCGGAAAGTTCGGCCGGTCTGCCCACCGGGCCGATGGGGAAATTGATGACAGCCAGATCGGCGTCAATGCCCGGATTTTTTTCCCGGGCGGCATAGGCTATGCTGCTGCCGTTGCTGGTGACCGAAATATTGCCGGCCAGAAATGCCTTGTTGTTATGGGGATCAAGCCAGGTATCCACGCCGGTGATCATGGTATCAAAGAGTTCGTGGGCAGTTTCCAGGGCCAGCAGGGTTTCCTGGTTGTTGATGGCGATGGTCCGGCCATCGGCTTCAACAGCCTTGCCGCCGAAGGACCACAGCCACCAGTGACACCAGGCATTGGCGTCCGCCACGGCGTGGCCCAGGGCAAAGCCGGTTGGATGACCTTTGGCCTTGAGCGCCTTGCAGCATCTGAGAAAACCGCTGATATCGCTGGGCATTGTCTCAAACCCGGCATCGCGGACCCAGCTTATCCGATAAT
Source organism: Pseudomonadota bacterium (assembly GCA_018816555.1). Lineage (GTDB taxonomy): Bacteria > Desulfobacterota > Desulfobulbia > Desulfobulbales > SURF-16 > SURF-16. Next base: position 24,603 of record JAHIVT010000032.1, on the reverse strand, counting down.
TGATACACTGGCCGGAACACCCAATGGGCAGGGCGATCCACTGACTGGTGCGTGAAGAGCGACCGTAGGTTTCACATATCGGATACCAGCCCCCGTATCTACTGCCCAGGTATTCGGCCAGATCGGTCAGTTCCAGGAGCTTATCCGGATAGAGATGGGGGTCGTCAAACCAGCCGACCACGATATCGTGACCGGTGCCGAGAGTTGCCTCCATGGCGGATTTGGGCCGCACGTCATTGAAGGGGACGATGTCGGTAATGACCCGGCCTCCTGTCAATTTTTCCCAGCGCCGCGTGTTCGCCAGCCAGATATCCTCGTCACTTTTCAGAAAGCCCCCCCAGCGGAGCACCTTGATCAGCGGCTTCTGTTCAATGGTGATCAGCGGTGCAGGGGTATCAGCCGCGGCAGCTGAGGACGTTGCCAGGGGCAAGCCGGGGACATGTGCTGCTGCCGCTAATCCTGACAGGGTGAGCGCGGTATTTTTTAGAAAGTCCCGGCGCGATATGCCGTCTGTGTCATGCCTTCCCATCTATTGTGTCTCCTCACCGGTTTTCCCTGTGGCGAAAAAAAGTCTGAAATGCTGCGCATATTACGACACTGCAAACTGAATGCTCATACCAAAACAGATCTAAAAAAATCCGACTGGTCAGGATGGTAAAATACCGGAAGTGTGTTTTCACCGGCAGGTAGCTGCGGGGTATGCAAGTAGAACTGAGGCGAGAAAAGATACGGATGATCATGTCCATCGTCCCCGTGGCAGCCTGCGCAAAAGCTGTCATAATTGAGCGGTGGAGTTATCAGCTCAAGGATTATATGCCCGGAATTTTCTTTTAATCCAGCTGGTTCCGGGATAGGCATCCCGGGAAGCGGGGGGATTTGTCAAGTCATAGGGGCATGGTATATGTTCAGATGATCTCGTTCATTTGTCAAATGCAAAGATGATAAATAGTATTTTTTTTATCTGTCGGGAAAAGGGGGAATCTTAAGCCTAGCAAGGTTCTTGGGTGTAAATGGACCATGGCGGAAAGGCTTTCACTGTAGCTTTGGGAGACGGCGATAGAGGCGATTGCCTGCCTCAGGGTGGGGTTTCAGCGGATATGCGACCCCTTTACTTTTCGGCCAGCCAGGCCGTCAGGGTGGGGGGCGAGGCGATATATCTGGCCACCGGTTTCAACTGGCATTGGGCACTCACCTCAACGCCTTCCTTGATGATGGAAACCGGTCGGTCGGACGATACCACGACCACGATGATATCACTGTGTTCCGAGCTGAAACGCAGGGCCGAGTTGTAGCGTGCCCCCCGGGAACGGTCTTCGCCGGGCACGGTACGACCGTCAAGTAGACAGGCAAAGGAGTGCAGATGCATATCCGTGCCGATGTGCAGGGCGCCGTCAACCTTGGCCAGGGATTTGGCCAGTTCCAGAATAGAGGGCTGGCGCAGGTCCAGGGGGTGCTCCAGGCGCTGGCCGGAAATCTCGATGGGCTGGGGATTGAGGTCAAGTACCAGGGTGCAGCCGTGTTTTTCGGTTTCTGCGCTGTGGACCAGGGCGGCGATGATTTGAAACAGGTGATGGGTGCAGGTCAGTTCCAAAGAGGTTTCCAGCAGCAGCTCCTCCAGTTGCACCAGTTTGGCTTTGTGGGTCGTTGAATGGAAGCTGCCGTTGAAAAAACTGCACACTGGCTTGTCGTTTAAGCTGAGAAAGCCGTAGCCTCGGCGAAAGTCGGCGATGATATGGAAAGGGGGCAGGGCGGCGGTGGTAATGCCGACGATATGTTGGCCGTTGGAAACCAGGCGGCGGTCGGAATTTTCCACGGCCTGCAGAATCTTGCGCACATGCTTGAAATTACTGAGCTGGGGCCGGCCTTCGTGGGGAAACTGAACCATGAAGTCCATTTGCTCGACGGCATGTGGTTCGACAAAAACCAGTTCACCCTTGGGCCAGGCCCCTTCTTCCCTGGTTTCGGAGATACCCAGCACGGCATCGAGAATGGGGTAGATGCGGATGTAGGTATCCCAGCCGAGAAAAACATTCATCTCATCCACCATGAAATCCCGTACGGCATGGGTGCCGTAGCCGCGCAGCACATAGCCGGTTGTGCGGGTATAGAGATCACTGTCCGTGCCCAGGTCATGGGCCAGCAGCCAGGCTGCATGTTCCAGCCAGCATTCGGTGGGACCGATGGAGCACATGTCCGGATGGTGCTCGGTGAACCATATCTGGTAAAAGATGATATTGGAACGGGCTCCGTAGGAAATAAGGCCGGCCAGATCGAGATTTTTTACCGGATGAAACTGTTTAAAGCCATCTATTCTGGAGGGATTGGCCGGCCCGGAGCGCCAATCGTCCGAGTCCAGAAAGAGTTCTTTCAGTTTGGGCTCATGTCCCTGCAGTAAGTTCTGAGGATCGACAACATGGATCTGGTCCGCCGCACCTATGGCATAGAGCAGGGCGACCCGGCTGGGGCCTGAAAAACGGGAAAGACCGTCCTGCACCCCGTCAAGGGCGTTGAATATGCACTGATGTATGAACGCTTTATCCTGCATGGTTGCCGATACGCAAAGGTTTGTGCGGCCACAATTTTCCTTACGATGGAAAAGGCCCTTGATGAAAAATTTCGCTAGGCCAGACTATAGCCAAAACATCAAGGCAATTCAACCACTTTGCATATTTGCCCCAAGGCGGCTGTGGCTGAGTCAGAAAAAACTTGATTAAAGCGTGGGTGAGCAATAGGATTGATGGCTGATGGCTGATGGCTGATGGCTGATGGCTGATGGCTGATGGCTGATGGCTGAAAAACTAAAAAACTGCCGGGCCGATCACCCTTGGCGGGCATTGCCTATGACTCTGAGCGATTATTTTTCCACCGTTACCCTGCCGCAAAGGGCGGAACCTTATCCTTCCCTGCTGGATTTTCTGCAGCTGCGGTTTCCAGGTGTGCCCAGGGGAAGCTGGGAGAAGCGCATTGCCGGAGGCAAAGTTCTCGAAGGTGACGGTCGGCCTGTAACCTTTGCGACCTTGTATGTGCCCGGCAAAAAAATTCACTACTTTCGGGAGGTGGCCAGGGAGCCGGTCATCCCCTTTGTGGAAAAGATTGTCTTTCAAAATGACGAGCTGCTGGTGGCCTGCAAGCCGCATTTCCTGCCCGTCGTTCCAGCAGGCCCCTATGTGAACGAATGTCTGCTGCACCGGCTGAAAAAGAAAACGGGCAATAGCGATCTTGTGCCGCTGCACAGAATCGACCGGGAAACCGCGGGAATTGTCCTGTTTTCCGCCAACCGGGAAAGCAGGGGGCTTTACCATGACCTTTTCATGCACGGTCAGGTGGAAAAAACCTATCAGGCGGTGGCCGACTGCCATGTCCAGCCGCGGCAGACGGAATGGCTGGTAGCAAACCGGCTGAAGGAGGGCCAGCCCTGGTTTAGAATGCAAACCGTCCCGGGTCCGGTGAACAGCTGCTCCAGGATCAGGCTTCTGGAAAGGAAAGAAAATCGGGGACGCTTTCTCCTGCAGCCGGAAACAGGCAAGAAACATCAGCTGCGGGTGCATATGAGCGGTCTGGGTTTTGGCATCATCAACGACAGATATTATCCTGAGCTGCTGCCGGAGGTTGAAGACGATTTTGACCGGCCTCTGCAGCTTCTGGCCGAGACGGTGCGTTTCCGTGATCCGGTCACCGCAAAAACCATGGAGTTCAGCTCAGAACGTCGGCTGCTGTGGTAAGTGCCGGAGAATGTGCTTCCCGGACGCCTCCTCCATTTCTTCACTTGTCCCGGGATTGCGGCCCTGCCTCGGGCAATTTTTAAAATTATTGTTTTCTATCGGAATATTACCCATTATGGTGGGAAAAAACATTACAAGGTGGATTGCTGGCCGGCATCTGCCACAAAAATGAGTGAAACGGCTGACATAAAGGTGAGGCATGTTTGATCTGATAAAAAAAATTATCAGCGGCGGACCGGCTGAGAAAGAGCGGGGCAAAGGGGTGGCAGACAAAACCCACCTCGCCGCTGGTGTCCTGCTGCTGGAAACCGCCCATATTGACGATGAGTGTACCGCGGAGGAAATGGCCCATGTGATTGATACCTTGAGGTCTGAATTCAATTTTCCCCAGGAATATGTTGAGGAACTGATCGAGCTTGCCGGGGCGGAACGGGACAAGGCCTTTGATCTCTGGCAATTCACCAACCAGATGAATCAGCATTACTCCATGGAGGAAAAGACGGCGTTGATGGAGGCTGTCTGGCGCATCATTTTTGCCGATGGGCGGCTTGAGGCCCATGAAGATCATTTTGCCCATAAACTGGCAAACCTCCTGCGTTTAACCCATAAGCAGCTGATTGATGCCAAAATGCAGGCCAAGGCGCAACTGGCCGATTGAGCGGGGAGCATGCCTGTCGGCTGCCTCGGCCGGCAAAGGATTTTATCGGTGAAAAAAGTTTACAGCGCGCCCAATATTACCATGGTCGGCCTGGTAAAGGATGTGCTTGACAGCCACGGCATCCGAACCGTGATCAGGAATCAGTTTCTCTCCGCCGCCACCGGCGAGCTGCCGCCCATTGAATGCTGGCCTGAGTTGTGGCTGATCGATGACGGCAGATATGAAGAGTGCCGGCAAGTGGTTGAGGAGATTCTGCGCACCGACAACATCCCAACAGACCCCTGGCAATGTCCTGACTGCCATGAAGAGATCGAAGGACAATTCAGCCAGTGCTGGCGCTGCGGGGCCAGCCGGCCGGAGCCGGGGGGAAAGTGAACAGGAAAGCCATGGTGCTTCTGGTCGCGGTCATGGTGGTGGTCGCCCTCGGCCTCATTCTGTTATGGGTCGGCCTCTGTCCGTTCTTGTGATGATGGAAAAAGAAGAAAACAGCTGGCAGGTCTATATCGTCTGTTGCCGAGACGGCACGTATTACACCGGGATTACCCGTAACCTTTCCAGGCGCATCAGTGAGCATAATTCCACCAAAGGCGGGGCAAGATATACCCGATCCCGCCGGCCGGTTGAGCTGGTTTACGCGGAGCCGGCTGCCTCGCGGTCAGCTGCGGCAAAACGGGAATATCAGTTAAAGAAGATGCCGCTGACCAGAAAGAAGGAGCTGATCAATACGGCACAGCTCCCCCTTATCTGACAAGGCCTTTCCTGGGTCGAGGCGTGGAGGATGGGCTGGGGTTGTTCTCAATTTCGTTCAGGGTCTTCTGAAATTTTTCCTGCAGCGGTCCGCCAAGGGCCACCGCCTGTCGGGCCAGCTTCAGGGCCTCATTGCGCCGGCCCAGTTTCCACAAGACATAGGCCAGATTATTTAAGGCAGGGCCTGACTTGGGATCGAGCCGGATGGCCCGGCCAAAGGACTTGGCTGCTGCCTCCAGATCATCCAGCCGGTATTGGCAGTTGCCGAGCCCGATCCAGGCGGAGAAATTTTCCGGCCACCTGTCGAGGGCGGTCTTGTAGGCGCGGATAGCGGCCTTATTCTGGCCCGCCCGTTCCAGGCCGAGAACCGCCTCGATCCAAGCCTCCTCGCGGGCGGTGGCAGGCAGCTCTTCCGGTGGCAGGACCAGCAGGCCCCAATAGTCGCTGCGTTCAAAGATATTGTTGAAAATCCGCAGGGAGAGCCGCTCATTGGCAATGGTGCCGGAATGTAAAATAATTTCTGAGGCCGGCTGGTCGTAGCCCACGGCCACGGCGTAATGCCATTTGGGGTAAAAGTCCAGACTCAGGTTGACCAGCACGATGGCCGGATGGTTGGCGGCAAGCTCCGTTGCCAGCACATCCATGCCGGAGATGGGATAGGCTACCCGGCCATGGCGGCGCGCCGCGCTGACCAGGGCGGACTGCAGGCTGCCTTCCCGGCCCGGAGTATACACCTCGGAAACAAGTTCCTCCGGAGTAAGCTTCAGACCGCTCCAGTTCAGGACCATGGCCAGGGCCGCCGGGCCGCACTGATACTCCTTCTGGGCAAAGAAGGGTACCGCGGCAATGGTCACCCGCTCCGGCGCGTCATCCTGCCAGGGCGAGGGTTGCTGGGTTAGCATGCCGCAGCCGGAAAGAGCCAGCAGGCACATGAGAAGCATCAGGCCGGCAGCCTTTCTGCCGCCGGCGTGGAGAATGGCGCCCATGGTTGTTATCTGCGGTGATTGACAAAGGAGAAGACGTGGGTCAGCCCGGCAATATCGGTGATGAGCAGGACGATAAAGATCAGGAGCGCGGCGCCGATAATCGCGCCTAAGCCGTCACCGCCGGCGGGCAGTTGATCCATGGCCTGGGCGATCTGCATCAACTCGGCATCGGACAGGGCGGCAACCCGCTGCCTGGCTTCCTCAGCGGCAACACCCTGCAGTTCCATGGCCTGCTGCACATCCTGCCTCTCCAGAAAGGATATGACCCGGGCCCGGGTGTTTTCCTGCTTAGCCATGGTGACGATGCTGCCGGTGTCGATCATTTCGGCTTTGGCCTTCTGTACGGTAAAATCAAGTAACATGAAGGAAAAGATGAGAAAAAAACTGATGGATTTCATGAACCGTCGCTGCATACTCTTACTCCTTTAGTTGGGATTTTTGAAGGGGGCGTATGTTCATGGTTTATAATATGTCGGCAGGGTCGGTGCAAGTGCATTTAACAGGAAAACGGCAATACTATTTTCCCCTGCCTGCCCTTTTGCAGCAAGGTGTTGGTAAAAGCAGACAGGTTGCTTCCTCCGCTGTTTCCCCAAGGCGACAGCTGTCGAGGTTTGGCTTTATTCGTGGTATGGTATTTGGATGATCGCATCTTGTTTCAGGCAGACTGCCGGGTACGGTGAAATTGCCTGATTGGGCGGAGTAAAAAAGTGAACGGCATTGACGAGATACTATGACCAGTGAAAACGTAAAAGAAAAAAATCGAATTCCTCATCGGAGCGAGATAGAAAATGGACTCAGGGTAATGATCGTCTTGAAGCAGGATCAGCGTTCAGGCCGACTGACCGAAGGGATTGTGCAGGATATTCTAACGAAATCAGCCACCCATCCCCATGGCATCAAGGTCCGGCTGGAAAGCGGTGAAGTCGGGCGCGTCAAGGAAGTCAAAAAGTGAAAATCGGCTGTCCTGCTGGCCGCGCTGAGTGGTGAAAATCCATGGAAAGGCAAAATGAATTGATCGTGCTGGTGCATGGTTTTTTTCGCACCAGGCGGGATATGGCATATCTTGCCGCATATTTTCAAAAAAACGGTTACCCTACCTTCCGGCCCACCCTGCCCACCATCTTCAGCTCCCTTGACCAATGCACCGCCCGGTTGGCGGAAAAACTGCAGCAGCAACCCCGGCACCGGGACCGCATTCATTTTGTCGGCCACAGCATGGGCGGCCTGATTATCCGGCAGTATCTGGCCCGTAACATGGTTGCCGGCCTGGGTCGCTGCGTGTTGATCGGCACCCCGAACAACGGCAGCTACCTTGCCGGGATCGCGCAGCGGTATTTCAGGTTCTCCCTGCAGGTCTTTAAGCCCATTCAATCCTTCCTGCCCGGTGGCATGGTCATAGCCCCGCCCCAGAACAACCCGCCGCCGGAGATAGGGGTGATCGCCGGCAATCGGGACAATATCCTGTTCGGCAGATTTTTTAAGCACGCAAACGACGGCAGGGTGGCTGTGGATTCCGTTCCTTTTGCCGGGCAGAAGGAGTTTATTACTCTTCCTTACAACCATCTGGACATCCACCATAACCAACGGGTGGCGGACCTGGTGCTGCAGTTCATCCGCACCGGCGGTTTCTGATATTGTGGATTGTGTTTACGTCGTGGGGGAGCACCCCTTGTATCTCCAGGGTTGTATCGGATGTCGGGGAAGTTTTGGAGCGGTTCGCGAACCGCCCCTACGGCACTGGGGTTTTCCCAGGCTTGTCGTTCAGGGTTCGGATGACTCGTCGGTAAGCGTTGCCGGTTTGATGGTATGGGAGCCGAAGCGGGTATTGATCCGGTCAAGGGCTTTATTTAATTCCTGGCGGTCTGTTTTTTTACTATTGAACAGATCAAGCTGCCGGGGCAGGGAATCTTCCTGCAGCTTGTCCACGGCAATACCCACCAGGCGCACCGGTTTGGCCCCGGCCAGGGTTTTGGGCAGGAGGCTGAGCACGGCCTGGTAAAGCTCGCGGGAGTCGTTGGTCGGCTGGTTCAGGGTCATGGAGCGGCTGATCGAGATGAAATCATGGTATTTTATTTTCAGGGTGATGGCCCGGCCGCTGAAGTGGTGACGGCGCAGTCGTTCTCCCACCTTGGTTGCCAGGCGCAGCAGTTCTTTGCGGATTTCCTGCAGATCGGTCACGTCCCGATCAAAGGTTTCCTCGTTGCCGATGGACTTGGTGCAGTGGTCGCATTCCACCTGGCGCTCATCAATGCCCCTGGCGCAGAAATACATGTGACGGCCGTGTTTGCCGAATTTTTTCTCCAGAAAATCAAGGGTAAAACGGGTAAGATCGCCGATGGTCTGCACGCCGAGCAGGTGGAGGTCAGGCAGGGTTTTTTTACCCACCCCCCACATGCACTTGATGGGCAGGGGCGCGAGGAATTCTGCTTCCCGTCCGTGGGGAACAATAGTCAGGCCGTCCGGTTTGTTGACATCCGAGGCGATTTTGGCCACCAGCTTGCAGCCGGCCACCCCGGCTGAAACCGTCAGGCCGATTTCCTCTCTGACCCGTTTGCGGATCATCTCGGCAATCTCCTGCGCGGACCCGAAAAGCCCCTGGCAGCCGGTGACATCAAGGAAGGCCTCATCCACCGAGATCTGCTCCACTCTGGGCGTATAATGGCGGAAGATGGCCATGACCTGCTCTGATACCTCATGGTAGCGGGACATGCGCACCGGCCGGAAAATCCCCTGGGGGCAGCGCCTGCGGGCAACCACGATGGCCAGGGCGGAATGCACGCCGTAAGCCCTGGCCTCATAGGAGGCGGCGGACACCACCCCCCGGTCGGAACTGCCGCCGACAATCACCGGCAGGCCTTTCAACTCCGGGTTGTCCAGTACCTCAACCGAGGCATAAAAGGCGTCCATGTCCAGATGGATGATATCACGGGTCATAAACAGAGGCCAGAAGCCAGAAGTTAGGAGTCAGGAGACAGAATTAGGGCAACCTATGATCATAATATAAATATTCAGCCAGATGATGCCGGAGCAATTCGTTCCACCGTCCATGGCAGAGCAAACTCCTTTACCCCGTGGCCGCAACAGATGGCATGCGGGTCAACAGCCCTCATGGCCTGCCGCATCTTTTGATAGGATGAGGCAGGATCGATTACCTGCGGACGCAGGCGGCTCGTTTTTTGAGGCTGCTCAAGATGCAACGCCACCCGAATCCTGCTGCCATGCATGGCAAGGTCGGCAAATTCGCATTCATCGGTATCATTGGCTCGGACCCTCGCCGTGGCAAGCCCGGCCAGTGTTGCGCGCACCTTGGCCGCGACCTCGTCAAAAACGGAAACAGACTTTGCCCTCGGTTGCTGCCGGTAATCCTTTACCTCAATCAGCCATACCTCTTTGTCGTCAGCCGATACAGCTACAAAATCAACAGCCTTTGATCCACCGGCAAATGCCTGAAATTGATTGCGGTGGAAAGACGAATCATCATATTTCAAGACTCGCCATCCTTCCTGAAAGAGGAAGCGCAGACTTTTTTCATCAAGAATGGTGGTCATTCAAGGGTCTCCATGTACCGGTCTGACTGAGCCAGATCCTCATCAAGCAGAGGAAGAGGGTCAACCTGTTCAATGGTTTTCCCCTGACTGACAACCACGCCCTTTTCGCCGGGAGATAAGGCGAAATAACGTTGCGGAACATCAAGGTACTCTGGCTTGCGGCAGACTACCTCAATTTCCCGCAGCAGAAAGAGGTTATGGGTGGCGATCACCACCTGCAGCCCGTCTTTGGCCAGCCAGACCAGCGCAGAGGCCACCATGCGGATATATGTCGGGTTGAGATTGGCTTCCGGTTCGTCCCAGAAGAGTGTCTCTCCCTTCTCGGAAAGCACACCGCGCTGGAAGAGAAAAAGGAGGGTGGCGAGTTTCGCAAAACCCTCGGCCATCAGGGGGCCTTCAGTCCGCGTTCCATCGCTGCCGACAAAAATCAGCCTGCCCTTGGCAAGCTCCAGTCTGCCGCCGAGTTCCTTTTCTAGTTTCTCCAGCACACCCACCAGAAGCCGGGGAGGTTGAGAAAGTTCCGGCAACCACATGGAAGCAAGCAAATCTTTATAGGTGTCGTCCAACTTGATTTCATATTTTAAAGTCAAGGCAAGCAACCCTTCGAACATGGAGACGATTTCCTTGGTGGGCAGAAACAATGACTTCGGCACATAAGTATTGATAGCCGCTGTGTCGGGGATCTCTGCCGCATCAAGTTTGACGTTGGTGTCAGTTAAGGTCACATCCTGTTCAGGTTGAATTGTAAGATTCCAGTAAAGTGGCTCGGTGAGGCAGCCAAAGGGAAACTGGGCCAGAAGTTCTTTTAGTTCTGCTGCGGAAAATCCTGATGAAACAACTGTTGGCAATAAGCCATCAACTCTGCCAGCAATCCGACATGGCCCTGGACTGCCATGCCGGATCAGGTTGGCCAAGGTGATGGGTTGAAAAAGGTTCATGATACGTCCGGCAAAATATTCCTCGGCGCGTTTCCTGGTGAGCGGGCGCTGGGGTAGCATCAGATCGGGCCAGGCGCGGTTTAGCAGATAAGCTGCCTTCAGGAGTTTTGTCTTGCCTGTCCCGTTTTGGCCGACTACCACATTGAGGCCTGGGCAGAACTCTAATTCCGCTTCCGCAAAGGCGGTGAAGTCTTTCAGGGTGAGAGTCTTAAGCATGAAGCACCTCGGAGGAAAAGTGTCTTGAGATTCAACTATATCGTCTTGTGATCCCGTCACGGCCAACTTCCGCAAACTCGAATTCAGCGAAGTCATCGAACATTTCCGGATGGCTGACCAGCCCATTTCCCATCATGTAAAGCCCAGCACTGAGATAAGGGAAAATGGCCGTGGGTAACTGATCAAAGGTTGGCAGGGCTGCAATATGTGTCCGGCAGCTAGTGTGTTTCATCTTACCGGAAACCCGCTCACCGCGCTACAACAAAGGCGTCGGGATAGCCGTTGCCGTTGAACTCTTTTTCCATATTCTTGGCCACAGTCAGCGTTGAGCCGGCATGGACCTGGATCCGGTAAAAGCGGCTGTCGCCGCGGCCGAACTGGGTCATGACGACAGTGTTGCCCTGCTTTTTCATTTTGTCCTGCAGGCGCATGGCATTATTCTTGTTGGTGAAAGAGCCTATCTGCACATAGAAATCGCCATGCTGGAAATCCTGGTGGGGCAGAAAGCGGGCGACCTCCCGGTTGCCCTGCCGGTACGTCCTTGCTTCTCCAAGCGCAGTCACTTTGACCTTTGCCGTGCCCCGGTCGACAATGCCCAGTTTACGGGCCGCTGTCAGGCTGAGATCAATGATCCTGTCTTTGACAAAGGGGCCCCGGTCATTGATCCTGACCGCCATCTCTCTGCCGTTCTCCAGATTTTGCACCAGCACCTGGGTATTCATGGGCAGGGTCTTGTGGGCCGCTGTCTCTTCATACATGTCGTATACCTCGCCGTTGGAGGTCTTACGGCCATGGAACTGGCTGCCGTACCAGGAGGCAATGCCCTTTTCCTCATAGCCTTCGGAGCTCGGGAGGGGGTAGTAGGTCTTGCCCATGATCTTGTATGGCCGCTGAGTGGGCGGGATGGCGCCGGGCAGGCCGGGAGGCGGCGGCGGGGGTGCCGTTTTGGTGGCGCAGCCGTGGAGCAGCAGCAGGACAAAAAGGAGAGGAAGGAGATAAAGCTTCATGGTTTCGGATTTGGTTGTTGATTTTTTTTCATATTGAGCGGTTCCTTGAGCAGCTCAAGGTTCTCTTTGAGTCTGTCCTTGAAAAAGGCGCCGGCCTTGCCGATGGTATGCGGGGTGTAAGGCATGAGTCCCATGGCAGGGCCGCTGTCCGGGGCAAGGGCATCAAAGACCAGTTCCTCGTTTTCGTTGACAAAGGTGAGATGCAGGTTGAGCAGGGGACGGCAGATGCGCAGCATGCCCTGTTCATCCCTGCAGATAATGGGAAATTCCCAGCGCCTCATTTCATAGCCTTTCATCCAGATGCCTGAATAGAGTTCACCGGTGATCTTGTCGCTCATGAATACATACTCATAGGTGTCATTGCCGTACAGCGAGGTGGTCACCTGGTCTTCCACCTCGGAACTTTCCTGGACATACAGGGCGGCCCAGGGGGTGAACTCATCGGTGTCAATCCGGAAGAGGTGGGTGCCCTCATCGGTGAAGGTCCATTGGGCATGGCAGACCGCGCAGTCAGCCTTGTTGCGGTACGTTGCATGGGCCGGGTGACGCAGCGGCGGCACTTTGAGCCTCTTGCCGCTCAGGCGGCAGGTCAGCATGAGAGAGCCGCCTTCGTCCTTGAGGTTGTCCAGCGGGATTTTGTCACCCTGCTGCCAAAGGTGGCAGGCTGCGCAGGTGATGCTTTCCTTGCTATCCCCCATCAGCTCCGTTCCACTATGACAGTCAATACAGGCAAGCCCGGCCTGGTTGTGCACGTCCAGGGAGAGTTGGTGATATTCCACCCCGTAGGGCCGCGTCGGTTCGCCCAGCTTGGTGTAAGGGGTGCGGTAATCCCAGTGAAAGTCGTGCTCAAAGCGGCCGGCATAATCTGCGCCGACAAAGTTGCCGTAATGGCAATGCAGGCACTGGCTATCAGGCGGAGATTTGATGAAGGCATGGGAAACCGGTTTGCCCTGGGCAAACTCCATGTGACATGCCGCGCACCCGGTAGCGTGCCGGGTTTCCGGATAGTTATCGCCGCTGTAATAGAGGTGGCAGCGCAGGCAGCGGCGCCTGAGCATGTCATCCACCAGGTCCATTGGGCTGCCTATTTCCTCCTGCTGGGCAATGTCCACCAGTGATGCCAGGTCCTCTCCGGCACCGAAGGCACGCCGCACGGCATTGATCTCCTTTTTCAGGGTGAAGTGGAGGGACTTGGCGGCCCGGTCAAGCTGCTCCTTGTGGCAGGTGCCGCAGGTTCGGTCAAGATGCAGGGGATGGGCCGGCTGGCTGTCCAGTTTCTGGTGAGCCGCTTCCTTTGAGGAGGCACTGGCGCTGCCGTTATGGCAGTCAATGCAGGCTATGTCAATATGCCGGCTGTCCAGCTCAACCTGATGGCAGTCCGGGCAGGAATAGTCGTGGGCAGCGGCGGCCGCCGCAGGAGGCTGATTTTCCTCTTTGGGCTCATCCTTGCTGCAACCGGTGCAGATGATGAGTATGCAGAATAGGAGACGTAGGATCATGACAACAGATAACCCGAAATTGCTGAAGAGTGCAAAAAAAATCCTGATCTTCAACATTTTTCAGTTAAGCAGTGAAGGATAAAAAAATGTAGCATGGGGACGATTTGTTCCGGGCCGGCGGGATGAATAGGCCAGGTAAAAACAAGGTCTGGGGCAGTTGCAATGGGCATGGGGAGGGGGTTTCGTAATTTCGACCGCTGAAATTGCCTGGTAATCAGGGAAAAACTACTGATTTTTCCTACAAAATTGTTGTCTGTTTTCTTGATTTTTAACAGCTTTTTTTATTGGAAAATAGCCGGCAGTTGCTATATAGTGAGCTTCATGAAGACAACAAAATTACCCCCCAAAACGAAATTTATTTTTATTACCGGCGGTGTTCTTTCCTCACTGGGAAAAGGCCTTGCCGCTGCATCCATCGGCGCCTTGCTGGAGAGCCGTGGGCTTACCATCACCATGCAGAAGCTCGATCCCTATATCAATGTGGACCCGGGCACCATGAATCCGTTCCAGCACGGCGAGGTGTATGTCACAGATGACGGTGCCGAGACCGATCTCGATCTGGGCCATTATGAACGCTATACCTCGGCCAAGCTGGGGCAGCGGCATAATTACACCTCCGGCCGCATCTATCACTCGGTGATCACCAAGGAGCGCCAGGGCAAGTATCTTGGCGGCACCGTGCAGGTCATCCCCCATATCACCGATGAGATCAAGCATGCCATCAATCAGCTGGACGGCGACGCCGATGTGGCCATTGTCGAGATCGGCGGCACCATCGGCGACATTGAGGGCCTGCCCTTCCTGGAGGCGATCCGTCAGTTCCGCCTGGATGTGGGACGGGAAAACTCCCTCTTCATTCATGTCACCTGGGTGCCGTATCTCAAGGCCGCGGGCGAGGTGAAAACAAAACCCACCCAGCACAGCGTCAAGGAGCTGCGGGCCATCGGTATCCAGCCGGATATCCTGCTCTGCCGCACGGAAGCACTGCTTTCCCCGGAGTTGAAAGGGAAAATTTCCCTGTTCTGCAATGTGCCCACCGATGCGGTTATCACCGCCCAGGATGTGGAGAGCATCTACGAGGTTCCCCTCTGTTTCCACCGGGAAGGTCTGGATAACAAGATCCTTGAACTGCTGAATGTGTGGACCGGTGCGCCGCGTATTGAGCCGTGGGAGGAACTGATCCGCAAAATCAAGAATCCGGCCCACCGGGTCTTGATCGGCATTATCGGCAAGTATGTTGATCTGAAGGAGTCCTACAAGAGTCTGCATGAGGCGCTGGTGCATGGCGGGGTGGCGAACGACACCCAAGTGGAGCTGCGTTACATCAATGCAGAGGATCTGGAAACTAAATCCGCCAAAGAGCTGCTCGCCGGCTGTCACGGTATTCTCGTACCCGGCGGCTTCGGCCGGCGCGGGGTGGCCGGCAAGATCCGGGGTATCACCTATGCCCGGGAAAACAAGATCCCTTATTTCGGCATCTGTCTGGGCATGCAGCTGGCGGTTATCGAATTTGCCAGGCTTTCCGGCATGAAAGACGCCAACAGCAATGAATTCACCGCAGACACCCAGCACCCTGTGATCTATCTGATGAAGGAGTGGTTTGATCACCGTACCAACCAGCAACAGGTGCGGGATGAATCCTCCGACATGGGCGGCACCCTGCGGCTCGGCAGCTATCCCTGCGATCTGAAGAAGGATACCCTGGCCTTCGCCGCCTATCAGGAGGAAAATATCAATGAGCGGCACCGCCACCGTTATGAATTCAACTGTGCGTTCAGGGAAGAACTGGAGGGAAAAGGTCTGATCATCAGCGGCACATCCCCGGATAATACCCTGGTTGAAATTGTGGAGCTTGCCGATCATCCCTGGTTTCTCGGCTGTCAGTTCCATCCCGAGTTTCAGTCCAAGCCCATGGCCCCCCATCCGTTATTCCGTGATTTTATCAAGGCGGCGCTGGAGTTTTCCCGAAAAATCTGATGTTCTGCTGATTCGGGGTTACTGCTGATTAATTGTGTCATATCGAGAGTTGAGGAGTGTCTATGGTTGAAAAGCTCTTTAAAGTAGCCATAAGCCATAATGCCAATGATATTCATCTGTCCGAGGGTATCCCCCCCACTCTCAGGATCGGCGGCAGAATGGTGCGCATGCAGGCAGACCCGCTGACCGCCGATGATATCGAACGGGTCATGCGGGCCCTGACTCCACCCCGTTGCATGGTGGAGCTTTCTAAAAACGGCTATACTGATTTTGGGTATGATTTCGGGGATAATCGTTTCCGCATCGCCGTATTCCGGCAGAGAGGCGGCATCGGCATAGTCATGCGCAATTTCCGCAATGTCATGTTCAGCCTTGATGAGCTGCAGATCCCCCAGGAGGTGCGCGCGGCCATGGTGCATGACCGCGGTCTGTTTATCATCACCGGTCCCACGGGCAGCGGCAAGACCACCACCATGGCCACCCTTATCGACCACATCAATTCCAACTGCAACAAGCATATCATTACCATTGAAGATCCCATCGAAATTATTCACCAACATAAACTCTGCAACGTTTCCCAGCGGGAGATCGGCGTTGATGTCTTTACCTTTGCCGATGGGGTGCGCTGCTCCATGCGCCATGATCCCGATGTCATTGTCGTGGGGGAAATGCGTGACGTGGAAACCATCAGGATTGCCCTGAAGGCGGCTGAAACAGGACATCTGGTGCTGGGCACCCTGCATGCCAGAACCGCCTCGGCGGTTGTTACCAGAATTATTGCCGAGTTTGCCTCGGATGAGCAGGATTTTATCCGCATGCAGCTTTCAAGTTCTCTGCTGGGGGTGATCAATCAGGTGCTGATTCCCACCACGGATGGCAAAGGGGTGGCCTCGGTGATGGAGATACTGATGAATTCCCCGTCCGTGGCCAGTCTGATCAGACAGGGAAAGGAGAACCAGATCATTGATGAGATCCGCAAGGGAAAAAGTCTGGGTATGGTAAGTTTTGAGGAATCCCTCAGGCAGCGCTGTGTTAACAAGGATGTTGACTGGCGGGAGGCCACCCGCTATTCCCGTGAGCCGGAGACCTTCAAGACCAGGATGGAGAAAAAATGATTGACAGCGTAGTGGTTAAGGATTTTTTCCGCATCGGTCCCGGCCACCCGTTGCTGCTGATTGCCGGACCCTGCGTGCTCGAGTCCGAGGAGATCGCCCGCTGCATTGCATCCCATGTCAAGGAGGTTGCCGGCCGGCTGGGCATCTCTTTTGTTTTCAAGGCCTCCTTTGACAAGGCCAACCGTACCTCGCTTGCCTCCTATCGCGGACCGGGACTGACCGAAGGGTTGCGTATGCTGGCAGCCATCCGCCGGGAGTTTCAGGTCCCGGTTATTTCCGATGTTCATGATGTGACCCAGGTTGAGCAGGCGTCCCAGGTGCTTGATATCCTGCAGATCCCGGCCTTTTTGTGCCGGCAGACCGATCTGCTGGTGGCCGCGGCCCGCACCGGCAAGGTGGTGAATGTCAAAAAAGGGCAGTTCATGGCCCCTTGGGATATGGAGCATGCGGTGGGCAAGATCAGGGAAAGCGGCAACCGCAATATTCTGCTGACGGAAAGGGGGACAACCCTGGGCTATAATAATCTGGTTGTGGATATGCGCTCCCTGCCCATTATGCGTTCCCTTGGCTGTCCGGTCATTTATGACGCCACCCACAGTGTACAGCTGCCGGGCGGCGCCGGCGGCAGCTCAAGCGGACAGCGCCAGTTCATCTCCCCGCTGACCCGCGCCGCGGTGGCGGCCGGAGTGGACGGAATTTTCATGGAGGTCCATCCCGAGCCGGAAAAGGCATTATGCGACGGACCGAATTCTCTGCCCCTTGACCAGCTTGAATCATTGCTCACCACCATTGTGGCGATCCATAAGATGACCGGCAGCCTATAACTCATGGCTGATAAGCTGTTGCCGGCAGCTTTGCCCTCCGCGAATCCCACTGTCTAGACCGAAAAGAAAAGAGCATAACCCATGCATGAAAACGACGAATCCTGTCCTTCTTCCAACAAAATTGGCGTTTATCCAGGCGACTGCGAGTTCACTCGGGCTCTTTTGCAAAAGGCCGCCAGCCGCAAGGAAAATCAGGAAAAAGGCTATGCCTGGCGCAGGTGTCTGCCCAAGGCCAAAGAGGTGAAGCTGCTGCTGCTTGATGTGGATGGTGTGCTGACCAACGGCTCTATTTCCTACACCGATGAGGGAAGCGAGATAAAGACCTTTAATTCCCGGGACGGTTTCGGCATGAATTTGCTGCGTAAGGCTGAGGTGGAAATCGGACTGATTACGGCGCGCAGCTCCAAGGCCCTGAACCGCCGAGCCCAGGACCTGAATCTCACCCGGGTTTACCAGGGGAAACGCAATAAGGTCTCGGTATTTGAAGAGATTATCGCCGAGATGAAGCTTGCCCCCCAGCAGGTGGCCTACATGGGTGACGACTGGCTCGATCTGGCCCTGCTGACCAGGGTGGGGTTTTCCGCCACCGTGGCGGATGCTGTGCCTGAGGTCATCGAGGCGGTGGATTATGTTGCCAGGCGTCCCGGCGGCAACGGCGCAGTCCGCGAGGTATGTGACCTGATCCTTGATGCCAAAGGGCTCTATGACGAACTGCTTGGTCAGTATCTGGGCTCATGATGCTTTCCGGTCCCCGAAATCTGCTGTGGATAGTTCCTTTGGCGCTGCTGCTTGCCAGTCCAGCCTGGAAGCCGGCGCTGGAAGAATTTCTTTCACCCCATGGTAATCTCAAGGTGAAAACCGATAACCCTGCCCCGGATAACAGTTTTGTCCTGACCGATGTGCGGCTGAGCCGCTATGAAAACGGTCAGGCCGATCTGGTGCTGAATGCCGCCAAGGTGCAGAGCGGCCGCCGGGGCATGGATTCGTTTATGATGCAGAAGGTTGATGCCCTGCTCTTTGATAAAGGCAAGGAGAGCGCACATATCACCGGGGGCGAGGGCTTTTATGACGGTGACAAGCAGATCCTGACTTTGGTTGACGATGCCTCTGTTGTGGTTAAAAACAGCTATGACCTGCGGGCCGATGTGCTGCGTTATCTGATTTCGTACAAAACGGTAAAAACCGCTGCCGAGATCTTTTTTAAGAGCAGGGATTTCACGGTGCGAGGCACCGGTATGAGCTATAACCTCGAAAACGGCGCCTATCGTGTCGGCGGCCGGGTGGTCTGCGATGTGAAATAAGAGCCGGCCATGATTTCCCCTTTTGCAGGCCGGGGAAATCCTGCTGCCGGAAAAGCTCCATCACCATTTTTCCTCTTTTGTTTTTCCGCCTGATTTTTCTCCCCAGTTTCTGATTTTCTGTTCACCAGTTCCTGTTGGGTTTTTATCCCTGTTCTTGCCGGCTCATAATTGCGCATCAGTTGCAGCATATGCCGGGAAAGGAATCAGCAGATGGGTGAGCCATGGAGGTTACATTTGCCACTCCGACGATAACTCTAAAAAATTACTGGAGCAGTTTTTCCGCGTTTCCGCCCAGGATCTGTTGTTCTCTTTCCTGACCCAGTTCAAGATTCTGCAGGAGCTGGATGGTGTTCTGCTGGGCCGCCCACGGGGAATCAGAGCCGAAAAGGACCCTGTCCGGGGCATGGGAAAGGATAATTTTTCGGGCCATCTCTTTTGGCAAATACTCCAGGGAAAAGGCGATGTCGAAATAGACATCGGTGCCGACCAGTTCCTCATGCACCTCCTGCCATTGCTGCCAGGAGCCGAGATGGGTGGCGATGAATTTCAGGTTGGGAAACTGTCGCATGAGTGAGGCGATTTTTGCCGGGTCAGCCCGCAGCTCCCTGGGAAAACCAATGTCAAAACCGGTATGCATGACCAGGATCAGGCCGAGATCCGCTATCCGAGCAAAAGACGGCAACAGCCTTTTTTCGTCAAGAAAAAAATCCTGATAGTAGGGGTGCAGCTTGATCCCTTTAAAGCCTTCCCGGTGGATTTCGGTAATCTCATCCAGGGCCTGGGGTGACTCAGGATGAAAGGACGGGAAGGGGATGATCCGGTCACTGCGTATGGAGCCCGACCAGTCGAGAATGGAGCGGAACTGTTTCGGCCGGGTGGCGATGGAGCAGACGACGCTTTTGGCAATGCCGGCGTTGTCCATGGAGGCAAGCAGGGAACTCACCCTGCCGTCAAGTGCTGCGCGCACGGAGCCCTTCTGTTCAAGGAGCGGGACGGTAGTTGCCGCCAAGGCATCCGGAAAGGCGTGGGCATGGAAATCGACACAGTACATGATTTTACCTGATGGGATATTTCTGTCTTTTGACTTCCTGGAGGATTTTGATGCCGATGTCCAGATGCTGTTCCGTGTAGGTTTCAAAGATTTCCGAGGCGCTGTCCTTGCTTTTGATGCCCCCTTTTTTCAGGGGGAGATCCGAGACGAGCATGAGGGCTGCGGTGGGGACATTTAAGGCGTAGCCGACGGAGAAAATAGTGGCGATCTCCATATCAATGGCAATGATGCGATGTTTAAGGATATAGTCGATGAATTCCCTGTCAAATTCCCACATGCGGTAGTCCGTGGTATGCATAATACCGGATTTCGGCACCTTATTGACCTCCTGCATGATGACTTCTTCCGCCACACGGTTCATGCCGAAGGTGGGCAGGGCGGGAACGTCCTTGGGGAGATAGTGGGCGCTGGTGCCTTCGTCCCGGATGCTGGCGGTGGGCAGCAGCAGGTCGCCGACCTCAAGGGAGTCATCGATGCCGCCGCACATGCCCAGCATGAGCACGCATTTCAGTTCATCAAGAAAGGAGAGGCAATGCATGACAATGCCGGCGGAGGGTGATCCTACTCCGTAGTTTATAATGGAGATGTCGGCGTCATGGTCATGGACAACGCTCCAGTTGTTGGAGAGAATCTGTTTCCCGGAAATTTTGGCAAAGGATCTGATGTAACGGTGAAAATTGCAGATTAGAATGTGGGAGCAGAATTCCTTGATCGGAGAACCTGTGTAGCGTTCCAGGGTGTGGCGGGCATAGTTGTCCGGGCGCAGCGGTGAGCTCATGAAGTCATATCCCTTTTGTTGTGAGTAATGTGGATGTATTTATTTTAATTTTGACTGTCGCGTAAAAAAACCTCTCGACAGCCGTACAGTGCTTGATAACTTGTTGATTTAACGTCACGGAAGTTCAATGCCGCGGCTTTTTACCCAAGGGCTATAAATACGAAGCCTTCAATTTTCAATTTCCGGCATGGACGATTTTCGGTTATTATAACGGTCAAACCTCATTTATCAATTTTTAATTTTAGCCGGGTGCAAAATGAAGAATAAAAATATCCCTTTGAACGAGCGGATCATTCTGGCCCTTGATGTGCCGGATCCTTTGGTGGCAAAGGAATGGGTCAGGAAAACCGAGGGGAAAATAAAGTTTTACAAGGTGGGGCTGCAGCTGTTTCTGGCCGGCTGGTTTGATATGGTGGACTGGATTATCGACCGGGGCCACAAGGTGATGGTTGATCTCAAATTCTTTGATATTCCGGAGACCGTGAAGCTTGCCATGATACAGCTGCAGGACCGGGGCGTGACCTTTGCCACCGTGCATGGTAATGACCCGATTATCCGTGCCTCCCTTGCCGCCAAAAGCGACAATGATAGCGCTCTGAAAATTTTGGCGGTGACGGTGCTGACCAGTTTCGGCGAAGAGGACATGCGGGCCATGGGCATGACCGGCAGCATCGAGGATCTGGTGTACTTTCGAGCCAAGCGGGCATTGGAACTGGGCTGCGACGGGGTGGTTTCCTCCGGTCTGGAGGCGGCCAGGCTGCGCCAGGGGCTCGGCGATAAACTGCTGATCGTCACCCCTGGTATCCGTCCAGGCGCCAATATTGATGATAACGGCGATGATCAGACCCGCATCATGACAGCCCACAAGGCCATTGCCAATGGGGCTGATTATGTGGTGGTGGGCAGGCCCATCACCCGCGCCGCTGATCCCCTGGGGGTTATTGCCGGCCTGCAGGAGGAGATCGGCGCGGCGCTGAAGCAATAAAAAACCTTCCAGCCCCTAATCAGGCCGGTATTCCGGCAATTGCCAGGCAGGATTATTGGTGTTTCCGTATCCTGTCAAACAGTGTTAGTAGAATGATTTCCCGAGAGGAAAAGTCCCGGCCCTAATTCCCTGTTGTTCCTTGCTTTCTTCTTCGTGATAAAAAAAAAATTTCTTTCGCCATTTATTTCTATATAATTTGGATTGTCATTTCTATTCGCAGAGAGAAAGGGACAATTTGTCTCGCCTGTCATTAACTAGCGGTTTATTTTGGGTAAAGAGGCGAGAATATTATGGGAACAATTTTTGCACTGAATATCCTTAACATGGCTGTTGAAATTGCCATATGTGTCGACCGGGTTGTGGGGGCTGTCAGGGCTGTTGGCCTGGTCCTGCGGATTCCGGGGTGGTTGCTGCCATTTCGTGATGGCCTGATGAATATGTGTGGCAATCATTGCGGTCATTAATCGCATAAAGGGGCTGGCTATGGCAGACTATGATAAGGGCCTGGATCTGAAGATAGGTGGGCTGGTTTTCATTGCCGGCCGGCAGGGTGAGATTGCCGCAGCGCAGCAAGTTCTATGGAAGTCATTTTTTGCTGCTGGTTCATGATTGAGAATGTCGATTGAGGGAATATGAAAGGGTTACTGGGCGCTTTTTACATCTTGCTGATCGGGCTGTTATCTCTGGCCGCGATTCCTCCCTGCCAAGCTTTTGATCTCGATGAACATCTCAGTATCAATGGTTTTTTGTCCCAAGGCTACATAAAAAGTTCCGGCAACAACTATCTCGGCGATTCTCTGGATGGTTCTTTCCAATTGAACGAATTCGCCCTGACGCTCAACTCGGCGGTGACTGACAATTTGCGTCTCGGCCTGCAACTGCTTTCCCGGGATGTCGGCGAAGAGGGAAACAATGACGTCCTGATCGACTGGGCCATGGCGGATTATCGCTGGCATGACTGGCTTGGTGTGCGGTTAGGTAAGGTTAAGCTGCCCATCGGGTTATACAATCAGGGGCGCGACTCCGACTTTTTGCGGCCCATGGTTTTTTTGCCGCAAAGTATCTACGATGAAAACAAGCGGACCCTTGTTGTCGCTGCCGTGGGCGGCAGCCTTTATGGTAATTTTTCCTTAGGCGCAAGTGGCGATCTCGAATATCAGGCCTATTATGGCCGGGTTGATTTCCGCGAGGATTCAGGGCAGGCGCGCGGGATGGAACAACTGGCAACCCGAATCGCCCAGATGAAACATCTCGGTGCGGTTTCCGATTTTGAGGCCGACAACAGGTACGTTTACGGCGGCTCCCTGGTTTACACTCCACCGCTTGATGGGTTACGGCTCGGCGTGTCGTATTTTACCGGGCAAACCGATTTTGATTTTGATGTCGGTGCGGCTCCGGGCGATGCGCAAGGCACCA
Source organism: Pseudomonadota bacterium (assembly GCA_018816555.1). Classification (GTDB taxonomy): domain Bacteria; phylum Desulfobacterota; class Desulfobulbia; order Desulfobulbales; family SURF-16; genus SURF-16. The sequence continues at coordinate 1,835 of JAHIVT010000032.1, read as the reverse complement.
TGAAAGATTTTGTTGTCCTGTCCATTGAATATTCCACGCAAAAATGGACTGTGGCTGCCGAGTACACAGAGCAAACCGGCGACCGTGAGATTTTGGGGACTGATATCCCCGACGGTCGTTCCCAAGGGGGGTATGTTCAGCTGTGCTATCACTTTTTGGACCGGTTTGGGGCATCGCTGCTTTACGATGTCTTTTATGCGGACAAGGATGATCGCGACGGCAGCAGTTTTGTCGCCCAGGGCCAGCCGGATTTTCTCGGTTGGCGTAAAGACCTGGGGGTGGGGCTGCACTGGGAGATCAGCAGTCAGTGGTTGATTAAGGCCGAGTACCACATGGTCGACGGGGCCGCGCTGCAACTTCCTGTTTTCAATCCTGAGGGGGTCGAGAGGGACTGGACTTATTTTGTCCTCAAGACTTCATTCAACTTTTAGGAAGGGGAATGGTGATGCTGCCATGCCGCTTTGTCTTGATATGCCTTCTGGTGCTGCTGCCCACTGCGGTTGCGGCCGCAGACTTCGCGGTGGTGGTTAACAAGGAAAATCCGGTTGAAATCCTGGACAGGGATGAAGTCAAAAAGATTTTTCTGGGCAGGAAAACATTCTGGCCCAATGGGCAGGGAATTGACGTGGTGCTGCAGGAAGAGGGTGAAGTTCACCAGAGTTTTGTTCTTGAAATTCTGCACAAATCACCGCGGCAGTTTCAAATGTACTGGAAGCTGGCGCTTTTTTCCGGTACAGGCATCCCGCCGAAGCAACAATCTGACGATCAGGCGGTGAAAGCGGCGGTCTCTGCTGACCCGAAGATGATTGGCTATATCGATATTCGCCAGCTTGATGATACAATAAAAAAAATTCTGTTAAAATAAAGAGATGAATATTCCGTGCGGCTGACCAACACCATACGAAAAAAAATCTGGCTCTGTGTCAACGTGGCCTTTGTCGGGTTTATCGTGGCAACTGGTTTTACCCTGTACTCCAATGATCAGCTCAAAATCCACCTCATCCATATCAGAGATCTTGATTTCTGCCAGGCAATGCACAGTAACGAACTGCTGAACCAGTTTGTCGTACAGAAGAATTTATACAAAGACAGTTTCCTGTTCGGTCTGACTGAAGCCGCGGATAAGGCCAATGCGCTCGCGCCGAAAATTTTCGCCAGCATCGAGGCAATTACCGAGACGAACCGTATCAGGCGCAATTTGTCTCCTGACAGGAATGAAGCCCTCATGGAATTGGAAAAGAACTACCGTCTATATTCCCGGCAGGCCATGCAGCTTTATCCTGTCCTGGCCCGGGGCGATGAGCCTGACGGGCACGTCTTAACACTGCAGCAACTGGCCGCGTCCCAGAACGACATTCAGAATAACCTGGAATATTTTGCCGGCTTCTACCGTGAATCCTTCAGGCGCAATGTGACCACCCTGATGGATATGACCAGCCGGAGCAACCGTCTGCTTACCGGTTTTTTTATCGGACTGCTGGTATTTATGTCACTGGTGGTCAACTGGGCAGCCAAGCGGACCCTGATCAATCCCCTGGCCCATATTAAGGAGGCAGTGCGGGCCTTCGGTCGGGGGCAGCGCAGTTTCCCCGCTCTGGAGGTTATGGATGCCGACGATGATATCGGCGAACTGGGAGTGGCTATTATCACGATGACAAAAGACCTGGTAAACACCACGGTCTCGAAAGCCTATGTTCAGACATCCTGACCTCGGGAGAATTTGTCATGACACCAGTTCGTAGACCAAGCGCATGGAGGTGCCAGGAAACTGGGTCATGGTGGCATTTAATTCCTCACATAAATGGCGCAGGACCTCACTGCTCATTCGATTGGCC